>NZ_JBQQCP010000004.1:0-313323 GCF_052246775.1 Virgibacillus sp. L01
AAATAGTCTAACCAAAACGGTTAACCCATAAAAAGAAGTAAAAACGGCTTCTTGTATTAAGTATGCCCAAAAAAGGGAAAAACAGCTTGGGACTTGACAGTTTTGTTCATATCAGCGGAATGAGGATCCGCCAGATCAGAAAAACGGATCCTCATTTCATTAAAAATGGTTTCTGCAACAACAAGGGGGAAATGTATGCTAATTATTATGTTATTTCTAGTGTTATTAGCATTTTTCCTTCCTAAAACTGAATCCGTTACCTCTATGACACTGCTACGAAAATATACTTCGCTTTCCGCGGGCAACGTCTGCACTAGAAGGTCCTATGCGTCGGAGGCTCGTGGTGAATCTAGGTGCGCGGGTATATTCCTACTGCGTGGTCAGAGAGCCACTCTAACTACTCCGAATCGGTTACCCTTAGTCTTTGGTCGCAGCAAGAAACAACTCATCAAATGACATTTGAACATAGCAATTAACATTCGTTTTAGCACTATAGTCTACATAGTACATAAACCTTTGTACGCTTGTTAAGAAGATTGTTACTTACAATGTTAATCCAGGTGTTAAAAGCCAATCAATTTGTTGTATCAATAAAACAGGAGCGCGAAACGTTATGCGTTTTATACTCCTAAATAGTGTTTTTTATTTTTAGAAAACGGCCTTCTAATGTACCCATTTCTGGAGAATTGGTATTTGTCTTAACTCTTCTTTTGTAATGAATTTTAAAATAAAGAGCAGTGCAATGTATACAATTGTTAAAAATAGGATGATAAGGATAAAAAGGAAAAGATTTGAGTCAAGCCCGGCATAGATACCCTTAAAGAAATTCCCAGCCATATATGTTAATGATAATAATAACCCCATCTTCATTAAATCTTTAAAAGGTATCGAAAAGCCGATTTGTTTATACAGACTGCCCAAATGCAATAATGTTACTAGAACAACACCAACAGACATTGCAATAGCAACCCCCATGATTCCAAATTCAGCATTGGATGCCAATAGAAATAGAACAATAAATTTACAGGCTGCACCAATCAAACTATTCCACATTGCTGGTTTTGCTAAATCTAACGCTTGTAATGCTGCTTGTAATGGTGCCTGTATATAGAGTAAAATGAAAAAAGGTGCCATTAATATCAGAAACCTGCTAGCGTTTCCCGTTCCATACATATATGTGAGAATTGGCACAGCAAATAATGAAAGGACAATAGTTGCAATTGCACCTGAAGCGAATGAAATCCTGATGGACTGATGAATTCGATAGTGAATCAGTTTTTTATTCTTAGTTGCCTCTGCTTCTGAAATTGAAGGGACTAAGGCGATTGACAGAGATTGTGTAATGAATGTTGGTAAAAATAGTAATGGCAATACATACCCTGTCAACTCCCCATACTGTTTTGTCGCCATTGAGCTTGAGACCCCTGCAATCAGTAAGCTTTGTGCTACAATTATTGGCTCAAGAAAGTAAGAAAATGAGCCGATTAAACGACTGCCGGTACTTGGTAAGGCAATGGAAAATAGCTCTTTTAATGTGTTTTTACTTGTATTTACGTATTTAAAAAAGTGGTGTCGGATACTTACTATTTTCTTTCGTTTAAATAAGTGAATCATAAATAATAAGGATGCGAGTTCACCAAGAATTACACTGAACATTGCTCCAGCTGCAGCAAATTCAACGCCATACGGAAGCAGTAATTTAATAAAGAATGCTACACAGGTAATTCGGACGATTTGTTCAATTACTAATGCATAACTTTGTGGTTTCATATTTTGTCGGCCTTGGAAGTAGCCTTTAAGCACGGAAGAAATTGCTACAATCGGAACAATTGGGCTTATTGCAATTAGTGGATACATTGTTCGTTCATCAGTTAGCAGAGTTGTGGCAATAAATGGTGCGGCAGCAATCATGCCAATTGTGAAAATGACACTTGATATACCTGTTACAAGTAATGATACGACGAGAATTTTTTTTATTTTACGAGTATCATTCCTTGCATCAGCCTCCGATACTCGTTTGGATATTGCAACAGGAAGGCCGAGCTGTGTTAATGTTATCACAAGGAATAGAGTTGGCAGGGCCATCATATAAAGACCTACACCTTCTTCGCCCATAAATCTGGCTATAACAAGGCGGTTGATGAAGCCTAATAATCGTGTGATCATACCTGCTACTATTAAAATTAACGTGCCTTGTAAAAATGTTTGTTTGGTCAATATTGCCGACCTACCTTCTCAAAAAATAATTTTTCATATACAATGATATATATGCAAAGAAGTGGGCCAAGCATGACAAGCATTATTATATAGATTGGATTGTCTACAGGGAGGGGAATCACGTGGAAGTTATAAAAAATGTAAGAGAGTGGAAACCTGATGTATTGTTAGCTTTAGAGAGTAAAGTAAATGAATTCAAGTTAATGGGCTATGCGCAAGCATCAAATGAAAATATATGGAAATGTTTAGAAGTAAAGGTATGGAAAGGCAATCCAGCTAAGCGTTTATTTGAGGTGATTCAGGATATTCTCCATCTTTCATCAAATATTTACATGAGTTATTTAACGGTTAATGCATATCAGGATAATGATTTAATGGCTTCAATTAATGCTTTAACTGAGGGAAATATGGAAGAGGCTGAATAGGTTTTACATAATGTATTACCCGAGAGACATAAAGGGAGGCAATCGGAAGATGAAAAACAGAGGCAAGATCGTTGCCTTTTTTCTAATCGTACTAATATTTGCGGGAACGATTGGGTCAACGATAACAGGAATTGCAAAAGATGTTAATCTGGGCTTGGATCTTCAGGGCGGGTTTGAGGTTTTGTATGAAGTCGAACCTGTTGACGAAAGTAAAGAGACGGATAGAGAGGTACTTGAAAATACAGTACGTATACTTAATGAACGTGTAAATCGATTGGGAATTAGTGAAGCAAATATTAATATTGAAGGTGAAGATCGAATTCGGGTACAGCTCGCTGGGGTGGAAAATCAAGGCGAAGCAAGGGAACTGTTATCCACATCAGCACGTCTTACGTTGCGGAATGTTAATGATGAAGTTCTACTTGATGGCTCGGATATACAAGAGGGAAGTGCCAAGCAGGATTTCAACCAGAAAACGAATCAGCCTATCGTTACCTTACAGTTAAAAGATGCTTCGAAATTCGGGAAGATCACAAGTAAGCTTGCTGCTAAGGCGGATCCAACTGTCCCTTATCCACAAAAGGAAAATCTCCTTGTAATCTGGATGGATTATCAAAAAGGGGATTCATTTGCGAAAGAAGTTAAGAAGGAAGATCCGAAATATGTTTCTGCTCCTAAAGTAACTGAAACATTAAACACAACAAATGTTATGATAAACGGTGATTTTACCGTTGAATCGGCTCAACGCCTAGCTGATATTATCAATGCAGGTTCATTACCGGTTAATATGACAGAATTGTATTCCAATACTGTTGGTGCCCAGTTTGGTGAACAGGCGCTGAATAAAACGGTATTTGCCGGAATAATAGGTGTAAGCTTAATTTTCCTATTTATGATTGTATTTTATCGCTTTCCAGGATTAATTGCGGTAATTAATTTAAGTATTTACATTTATTTAATTCTATTAGTATTTGAACTAATGAATGGTGTTCTAACACTACCGGGAATTGCCGCGTTAATACTTGGTGTCGGTATGGCTGTTGACGCAAATGTCATTACATTTGAGCGAATTAAAGAAGAAATCAGGGAAGGCAAATCATTATTTGCATCGTTTAAAGCCGGAACCGCTAACTCATTACGGGCTATTGTTGATGCTAATATTACAACAATGTTGGCAGCAGCCGTTTTATTCATATTTGGTACAAGCTCAATTAAAGGGTTTGCGACGATGTTAATTGTCAGTATCCTGGTGAGTTTTATAACAGCTGTTTATGGTTCGAGATTATTACTACGATTATGGATTAAAACGAAATTCTTTAAAAACCGTCCATCATGGTTCGGAGTTAATAAGAAGAACATTAAGGACATCGCCGATACAAGCGAAGTAGAACCTAAAATCTTTAATCGGGAAGTTAATGTTGTTCAACATAGAAAAAAATTCTTTATTGCATCAGCGGCAATGGTTATTCTTGGTGGAATTTCTCTAGGTATTTTCCAATTAAACCCTGGGATTGACTTTACTAGTGGATCGAGAATTCAGCTTGCAGCAGAAGACACTTTAGACACAGAGGCAATCAAAAACAGCCTGGAAGAGCTGAATCTGGAAGCCAAATCTGTTGTTCCAGCAGGTGATAATGGCGAAAATGTTATTCTTCGTTATGATAAGGTAATTGACGAAGATAGAATATCAGAAGTTCAGACCTACTTTCAGGAGAATTACAATGCAAAATCAAGCGTGAGTGTCGTTTCCCCAGTTGTAGGTGAGGAATTAGTTAAAAATGCGCTATATGCACTTACAATTGCATCGATCGGTATGGTTATATATGTCACACTTCGATTTGAGCTATTTTTTGGCTTAACAGCGATTATTGCGTTAATTCATGATGTTTTCTTCGTTCTGGCAATATTTAGCCTTACAAGGATTGAATTTGATGTTACAATTGTTGCAGCAATTTTGACTGTTATCGGTTACTCAATAAATGATACGATTGTAACTTTTGACCGAATTCGGGAGAACCTGCGTATGAAGAAACGTGTTAAAACATTTAAGGAACTTGCCAGCATTGTTAATAAGAGTTTGGTACAAACATTCACACGTAGTATAAATACAACTCTAACTACAATGGTTGCAGTATTGGCATTCTTATTCCTTGGAGCTCAGCCGATTACTGGTTTTGCGATTGCACTAGCTGTAGGGCTGTTAATAGGTACGTATTCATCCTTGTTCCTTGCTTCACAACTATGGCTAATATGGCGCGGAAAAAATATTAAGGATAAACCAGTCGTATTTGCTAAAAAGAAAAAAACAGAAGGACCACAAGTGTAATAGAAATAAGACCCCTGTTGTTGTAACTGCAGGGGTTTTAATATATGGTTAAGAAAAAAGAAATTAGGGTATTTTAGTAGAAGCTTTGTATCTAGAAGGAGGAATTGGAGTTGAGAGGACAATCATATGTTATTCTAGCAATTATATTTGTTATTATTGTTGCAGTGTTTGCAATAATAAATGTTGATCCAGTTGAAGTTAATTACTTATTTGGAAGTGGTGAGGCGCCATTAATATTAGTAATTCTATTTTCCGTATTGATGGGTGGAATTATTACAGCTTCTGTTGGATTAATGAAAATGATTCACTTGCAGCGTGAGCGGAAATCTCTTCTAGCTGAGAATAATCAGTTAAAAGAATCGGCAGAAGCAAACCAGCCATATGAAGATGATAACAATCAAGATAATCTCGATGAGGAAAAGAATCTATAAACGTTAATTGCGACCCTTGGCTTACTCTAGTATAATGGATTAGTCAGGGGTGAATTTATGTTACAGAGTAAGACAAACTGGAAATTTTCAAGTGCGCAAACAGAATCACTAGATTGGGATTTAAATGGAATTTCTCCACTTATTAAAGAACTTTTAATACAGAGAGGTATTACTTCAGCAGAAGCGGCAAAAGAATTTTTGTCACCTGATTTAGAAAATTTATATCATCCACAAGGCTTTTCAGATATATCAAAAGCAACACAACGAGTACATAAAGCAATAGCTAATAAAGAAAAAATTCTAGTATTTGGTGACTATGATGCAGATGGGGTAAGTTCAACAACAGTTTTGTTAACAACGTTGCAGGAACTTGGTGCTGACTGTGATTATTATATACCAAACAGATTTACAGAAGGTTATGGACCAAATGAAGATGCATTTAAAACTGCATCTGATAATGAAGTTAGCTTAATTATAACTGTCGATACGGGAATAGCATCTATTCATGAGGCAACTGTTGCGAAACAGCTTGGTATTGACTTAGTGATAACGGATCACCATGAACCACAGGAACAGTTACCTGAAGCGTTTGCGATTATACATCCAAAATGCTCACCCGATTATGTGTTTAAAGAATTGGCAGGTGTGGGTGTTGCCTTTAAATTCGCTGAAAGCCTATTAGGTTATTTTCCAAAGCATTTACTTGATTTAGTTGCTATTGGCACAATTGCCGACCTTGTACCATTAAAAAGTGAAAACCGGATTTTGGCATCCTATGGTTTAAAAACGCTATCTGCAACTAATAGACCAGGGTTGATAGCTTTGAAAAAGGTATGCAATATCAACGGGGATGTCAGTGAAGAGGATGTTGGATTTTTGATTGGCCCAAGGCTTAATGCGGTCGGCAGATTACAAGATGCAAATCTAGCTGTACAGCTCCTTATGTCTGATGATCAGGATGAGGCAGAACACATAGCAGAAATGGTACAATCCATTAATCAGGAACGTCAAAAAATAGTTAGTGACATTGTAAAAGAAGCAGATCAAATGGTAGGCTCGCTTGAAGAACAAGGAGTAATTGTTGTAGCAAAAGAAGGCTGGAATCAAGGTGTGCTGGGCATTGTCGCATCAAATCTTGTCCGGAAATATGACAGACCAGCAATCGTGCTGACAATTCTACCAGAAAAAGAACAAGTAAAAGGTTCTGCCAGAAGTATCCCTGCCTTTGATTTATTTTCCAACTGTATGAAGATTAGAGACACGTTTACTCATTTTGGAGGGCATTCACAAGCAGCAGGTATGACCTTACCATTAGAGAATCTTCAGTTACTGCAAACTGAACTAAACAAAATCATTAATCAGCAGCTTACCAAAGAAGATTTTTCTCAGGAAATTGAGGTAAGTAAAACAATTGCCATTCCAGAAATAAATGAAGAGCTGGTAAATGAAATTAGCCAGCTGGCACCATTTGGTATGGCTAACCCAAAGCCAATCTTTCATCTGAATGATATCCCATCTGATATACGGCAGATTGGAAATATGAAAAAACACTTAAAAATGCAATTTAAGCATGAAAATCAGTTGCTTGATGGAATAGGGTTTAGCTTAGGTGGTTTATATGACCATATTTCTCCACAAACACCATTGTCAGTTGTTGGCGAGTTAGGTATTAATGAGTGGAATGGTAATAAAAAGGTGCAAATAGTTATTCGGGATATAAAAATTGAGGAAAGACAAGTCTTTGATCATCGAGGGAAAAAACGTTTTGATATCACACCTTATGTTAATAATAATACTAGCCATTTAGCGGTACATAATACACTCCTAAATGAAAGCAGTATTGTTCCAGATGAGGTCACTTGTGTTAGGTATGACACAGATTTAAACCTGCTTAATGAAGTCAATACACTCTTCCTATTTGAAATGCCGACAAACCTGAATGCTCTTCAGGACTTGGTGTCTAAAACAAATCCGTTAAATATCCATGTATGTTTTCAATTGGAAGATAGTGTGTTTATGAAAGCATTTCCTTCACGTGAGGATTTTAAATGGCTATATGCTTTTGTGGCTAAACGAAAACAAGTCAATTTGCAAAAAGAACTACCGATGATCATGGATGCAAAAGCATGGACGAAGGAAAGAATCTTATTTATGTCCAACGTGTTTTTTGAATTAGAATTTGTTAAAATAGAGAATGGTATCATTCAATTAAATGCAAATCCTATGAAGAAGGATTTATCAGATGCGCCATCATATCAAGAACGGCTGAATCAGGCTGAGGTTGAAAAGATTCTGTACTATTCAACCTATGAAGATTTAAGAATGTGGTTTTCAGATTGCATAAAAGATGGGGAAATGCCCAAGGAGGAAGTAGCACATGGACTATAAAAAATATATTAAAATTGTTCAGGACTGGCCAAAAGAAGGGGTTCAGTTTAAGGATATCACACCACTTATGGATGACGGGAAAGCATTTAAATCAGCAGTCGATGAAATAGTTGAATTTGCCAGACAAAAAAATATTGACCTTGTGGTGGGGCCGGAAGCACGTGGTTTCATTATTGGCTGCCCAGTTTCTTATGCATTGGAAACCGGTTTTGCTCCAGTTAGAAAAGAAGGAAAATTGCCGAGAGAGGTTGTTAAGGTCGATTACGGACTGGAATATGGCAAAAATGTCTTGACCATTCATAAAGATGCGATCAAGCCAGGTCAGCGCGTTTTAATTACTGATGATTTACTTGCAACAGGTGGTACAATAGAGGCAACAATCAAATTGGTAGAAGACTTAGGCGGAATTGTAGTAGGCTGTGCATTTCTGATAGAACTTTCCTACCTTAATGGACTAGAGAAACTTGAAGGCTATGATGTATTAACATTAATGAACTATTAATATTCTTACAAAAAGTTTTGGGTCTGATTGAACTTGAGTATTGTTCATCAGACCTGTTATTATCCTAGTTTTATTATATTTTATAAAAAAACAGAATTATTCCAATGATATTGACTGTTTTTCCTTTACATTTACACAATAATTTTCGATACTATTAGAAAGTATTCTCTAACGCGAATTTAGGTGATTATATGGCAAAAGAAGAAATATTGACAATTGAAGATGTAATCAATGAGGCTCGCCGGTATCTTACTAAAGAGGATGCTATGTTCCTTCGTCGTGCATATGAGTTTGCAGAAGATGCACATAAGGAGCAATATCGAAAATCTGGTGAGCCTTACATTATACACCCAGTTCAGGTAGCTGGAATTTTAGTTGAACTAGAAATGGACCCGGAGACAATTGCTGGGGGTTTTTTACATGATGTATTAGAGGATACAGACATTACAGTTGAAGAAATGAAAAAACACTTCAGTACTGAAGTTGTAATGCTTGTTGATGGTGTTACCAAACTTGGTAAAATTAAATATAAATCAAAAGAAGCTCTGCAAGCAGAAAACCATCGAAAAATGTTTGTGGCAATGGCCAAAGACATTCGAGTAATTTTAATTAAACTTGCTGATCGATTGCATAACATGCGGACACTTAAACATTTACCTCCTGAAAAGCAACGGAGAATTTCGAATGAAACACTGGAGATATTTGCACCTTTAGCCCATCGTTTAGGTATTTCTAAAATCAAATGGGAATTGGAAGATACAGCCTTACGTTATTTAAATCCACAGCAATACTATCGAATTGTTCAGTTGATGAAACAAAAACGTGATCAGCGTGAAACGTATATAGACGATGTTATGAATGAAGTTACAAGCCAACTGAAAGATGTAAATATTGAGGCAGATATATCAGGAAGACCGAAGCATTTATATAGTATATATACCAAAATGGTAAAGCAAAACAAACAATTTAACGAAATATATGATTTGTTAGCAGTACGTATAATTGTTGATAGTATTAAAGATTGTTATGCAGTCTTAGGAATTATTCATACATGCTGGAAACCAATGCCTGGGAGATTCAAGGATTATATCGCAATGCCAAAGCCAAATTTATATCAATCATTGCATACAACCGTAATCGGGCCAAAAGGGGATCCGCTTGAAGTACAAATTCGTACGAAAGAGATGCATGAAATAGCTGAATTTGGTATCGCGGCGCATTGGGCATATAAAGAAGAACGTCAGTTGGCTCGTGATAAAAAGTCATTTGAAGAAAAGTTGACTTGGTTTAGGGAAATACTTGAATGGCAAAATGAAACACATGATGCAGAAGAATTTATGGAATCTCTTAAGGTCGATTTATTCTCTGACATGGTCTATGTATTCACTCCAAAAGGAGACGTCATAGAGCTTCCATCTGGCTCTGTGCCTCTTGACTTTGCATATAAAGTTCATACCGAAATAGGTAATCAGACGATTGGCTCTAAAATAAACGGTAAAATGGAGCCACTTGACTATAAACTGAAGAACGGGGATATTATTGAGGTAATGACTTCTAAGCATTCCTATGGTCCTTCACAGGATTGGCTGAAGATCACCCAAACATCTCAAGCAAAAAATAAGATTAAACAGTTCTTTAAGAAACAACGACGGGATGAAAACATTAGCAAGGGTAAAGAGGCTGTTGATAAAGAAATTCGTGCTTTAGGAATTGAGCCAAAGGATGCACTTACTCAAGAGAACCTAAAGCGGGTAAATGAACGGTTTAATTTCATCAATGAAGATGAAATGTATGCGGCAGTCGGGTACCAAGGGATAACTGCTGCACTAATTGCTACACGTTTAACTGAAAAAATCAGACGGACTAAATTAAAAGAACAAAATTTGGAAGAGACACTTGAAGAAGTTAAAAGTGAAGAGCCAAATAACAAGGTACAAAAACGAGATTCAGGTGTTAGGGTGGAAGGGGTCGATAATTTATTAGTACGGTTATCGAAGTGCTGTAATCCCGTCCCTGGTGATAATATTATTGGATATATTACAAAGGGGAGAGGAGTATCTGTTCATCGATCAGATTGCCCTAATGTCCAAACAGAAGATGCAAAGCAGCGTTACCTCCATGTTGAATGGGAAGGAGAACAAACAGATAAAAAGCAATATCATGTTGACCTTGAGATATCAGGGTATGACCGCCGTGGCTTATTAAATGAGGTATTGCAGGCAGTAAATGAAACGAAAACGAATATAACACAGGTGAACGGTCGATCTGACCGAAATAAAATGGCTGTAATTCATATTACAATTCTAATTCATAATACGAATCATCTAAGAAGAATTGTGGAACGGATAAAGCAAATAAAAGATGTTTATACAGTAACTAGAACAATACAATAGTATTTTCGTATGGCCTCTGCAGTTGACATAAACTGTGTGATAAGAAGAAGGAGTATCAAATTATGAAAGCAGTCATTCAACGATCAAATAATGCCAAAGTGTCCGTAGAAGAAGATGTAGTTGGAGAAATTGATAACGGGTTTGTTGTTTTACTTGGTGTAACACATGAGGATACGGAAGAGGATGCGGTCTATCTGGTGAATAAGCTTGTTAATCTTCGTGTTTTTGAAGATGAAAATGAAAAGATGAATCTTTCCTTAAAGGATGTTTCAGGACAGGTGCTGTCTATTTCACAATTCACATTATATGCTGACACTCGAAAAGGAAGACGGCCTAATTTTCTTAATGCAGCAAAGCCGGATCACGCGAACAAGTTATATCAGCATTTTAATCAGTTAGTTGAACAGCAGGGAGTTCGTGTTGAGACAGGTGAGTTTGGTGAAATGATGAATGTTCAACTAACAAATCAAGGACCGGTTACAATTATTTTGGATAGCAATGACAAGAAATAAGAATGAATAGCTTTATGGCAAGCAGTTCAATTTCGGAGTGTAATTTGTATTCTTTATTGAACTGCTTTTTTATATGAGTTTAATCAAATATATTTCATAAACAGGAATGTGCTTGCTTTCTGCGTGGCTGGGACAAAAGTGTTTAAGTCAAAGTGAAATCCGAACTATGATTCAATTTCTTGAGATAGAATTGGAATTAGTTCGGATTTATTTTGTTGCTTATTAGATATAAACTGCCAAGTAACATGGAAAAATAGCTGAGTGTTATGACGCCGCTACGGAAATACACTACGCGCACCTAGGGTGGCTGATGAACCTTCTTGCTCCTACGTCGCTGCGTAGTCTCATCTAAGCCACAGCTCCACAGGAGTCTACGTGTATTTCCTCCGCTAATGACTGGAATAGGAATAGCTATGGGAATAAATGTATGACAGCACTACACTAGTCCGGATGAGCGAAGGGCGGATTGAGAGTTTATAGAGATTATTCCAGCAGTTACTTCGCATTTTATATCGATTCAACCATTGATAATGTACGTTCTGAACAACCTATTCTGTTAAGGTAGAGGTTTTTAGTTAGGTCCCAGCCTCGTTCCGATGTTGGCACAAATTTTTTCGGAGGTTCTAACAGTTACAATCACAAACCGTACCATTTAATAGAACTTCTCTATCAGGAATCCAAAGCATTCTCACTCGTAACCTCATCTGCCATCTTGCTATTCCGTTTTTAATCTGCAGTTGTACGGGGAATTGAAAAACTTACTATCAAAATCTGTTGTACGAATCAATAAGAAGAAGGAAATACCAACTTTTAGCGGACAACCGTTATTTGGTAGGAATACGTTACCTATTTATTTGCAAAGTATTCGTTCAATCCATTTACAAGACCAGTTACTAGTTTTTTCTGATATGCGTTTGTTTGAAGGAGTTGCTCTTTTTCCGGGTTGGAAATGAATCCTAACTCAACAAGTATCGATGGTTTAAAAGTTTGTCTGATAACGTGAAAATCTCCAAATGTAGCTCCGCGGTTTCTTGCACCGGTTTCTTTTGCAATACCCTGAAGAACATCCTTAGCTAGCTTTTCATTTTGATCATCATAAAAATATGCTCCAATCCCGGTTACATTAGGCATTTCAGGAAAACTATTGTAGTGAATGCTTATGAAAGCATCTGTATCCAGAATGTTGGGAAGGCTTGTCCGGCTGCCTAGCGAAATGAATTCATCATTTTTTCGTGTCAATACTACATTAGCTCCAAGTGCTGTGAGTTCCTGTTTAAGTTCTTGCGTAGTTTTAAACGCAAAGTCTTTTTCGTGTGTTCCGGTTGCGCCAATTGCACCTACATCTCGTCCGCCATGTCCTGCATCAATTACTATCGTTTTATTATTCATTCCATTAAAAGAAGTAGATTCTTCTTTTTTGATGAGTTGTTTTAAAACATAGCCGGTTACATCGTCATTTGCAATCTCGTACCATTCATTACTTTCAGAGAGAACATTAAATTTAGTACCTTCATTTGCAAAATCAATTATTTCATAACTGGTTGAAGGTCCATCACGTAATTGGGTGTTATCATGTTGGATTGTTATTGTTTTTTCAGTGACTGGTTCCATATCACTTTGATTAGCACCCTTTGAATCCTTATTACTTGAGATGTTTATATACTCGTCCGTAACCCATCCAGTACCTTCAGTTAATTCAATTTCAACCCATCCTTCTTGTTCCTGTAATATTGGATAAACTTCATCAGAATGTACCTGACCGATCTTTTCGAAATTGGTTCCAGGTCCCGTTCGAATATTTAAATTGTCTGTCTTAATTATTGCTTCGTTGGCGCTCACTAAAGTTGCGAAGGCCAGAAACAATATACTAAAGAATAACACCGTTTTTTTCTTTATATGCAATGAAGTTCCTCCTTGGAATAATATATTACCTTTATATTAATAAAAATTTTCTATTTAGGCAAAACTAGAGTAACATAGGGAGGTATTTTAGTTATGCGATTTCAGGAAAAACATTGGAATTCAAATATGAGCAAGGATATTTATGGAGCAAACTTTCATCGGTTTATGGAAGTTGAAGATCAATTTAATCACATGGAAATAGCAGAGGAATTAGGTATCTCTCTTGGTGAGGTTAAAAAGTTAAAGAAAAAAATCACTCGTACTTGACAATGTGATAGGGAAACATTAATATAATAGTCATTCATAATCAATTAAATTAATGATAAATGTATAAAAAGCCAGTGATGGAAAAAGTAATGAGAAGTATGTGAAAAGAGAGAAAATGTCATAGGCTGAGAACATTTTCACACGATACTCTGATGAAAGACATTCCTTAGGCTCTATATCGAATACATAGTAGGTATAGACGTTTTGCAGGCGTTATCTGTGAAGAGCGGGTGCTTTAAAGAGCATCAACTAGGGTGGCAACGCGGGTTAACTCTCGTCCCTTATTTTTATAAGGGTCGGGAGTTTTTTATATTTTTTTAAAGTAACGCTCTTTTCGTAAATTTTGTTATTTTTTAACCTGCGCAGTTGATATATACTGCGAACTAACACGGAAAAATGGTTGAGTGCTATGACACCGCTTCGGAAATACACTACGCTTTCCGTGGGCGGCTGATGAGCCTCCTTGCTCCTACGTCGCTGCGTAGTCTCATCTAGGCCTCAGCTCCCACAGGAGTCTACGTGTATTTCCTTCGCTGTTGACTCGAGTAGGAATCGCTATAGAATAATTATGTGACAGCACTACACTAGTCCGGGTGAGCGGAGGGCGGTGACTCCTGCGGGAAAAGCAACAGCTGAAGATCCCGCAGGAAGCGGTTTTGGCTTCCGAGGAAGCTGAAGCGTTGCCCGCGGAAAGCATCCGCCCGGAGCGATCCCGGATGGCACGTGAGAGTTTATAGAAATTATTCTAGCAGTTAGTTCGCAGTATATATCAACTACGATATGATTTCATTACTTTAATGAAGCAAAAATCTTTTAGAAAACAGCTAAAATTAATGAGGGGGTATTACAAATGAGCATGAAAGCTCCACGAGGTACAGTAGATACTTTACCGCTAGAGGCGAAGAAATGGCAGTTTGTTGAAGATCAATTAAAAGATGTGTGTGGAAGGTTTCACTTTGATGAAATCCGTACACCGCTGTTCGAACATACAGAGTTATTCCAACGTGGTGTTGGCGATTCTACCGATATTGTTCAAAAAGAAATGTATACATTTGAAGATCGTGGAGGAAGAAGCCTGACATTACGGCCTGAAGGTACAGCCTCAGTTGCACGTGCATTTGTTGAAAATAAGTTATTTGGAAATCCGAGTCAGCCAGTTAAGCTTTATTACTTTGCTCAGATGTTTCGTTACGAAAGACCACAAAAAGGAAGAATGCGTCAATTAAACCAATTTGGTGTAGAAGTACTAGGAAGTGCCGATCCAGCAGTAGATGCTGAAGTTATTGATTTAGCAATGACGTGTTATCAGGAGTTAGGATTAAAATCCTTAAAGTTAGTTATTAATTCGTTAGGTGATAATGAAAGCCGAAATAATCACCGACAGGCTTTGGTCGATCACTTTTCACCACACAAGGAAGAGCTCTGTAATGATTGCCAAATCCGCTTAGAGCAAAATCCTTTACGCATTCTGGATTGTAAGACTGACCGTGATCATCCTGCTATGCAAAATGCACCTTCGATATTAGATTATTTAAATGAAGAATCAAGAAGTTATTTCGACAAGGTTCAGAATCACTTAACAAAAATGGGGATTGAATACGAGGTTGATAAAAATTTAGTACGAGGACTTGATTATTATAATCATACAGCTTTTGAAATTATGAGTGAAGCAGATGGATTTGGTGCGATTGCAACATTGGCAGGTGGCGGAAGATATAATGGTCTTATTGAAGAGTTAGGTGGACCGAGCACACCGGGTATTGGCTTTGGTATGGGAATGGAACGATTGCTAATGGCTCTTGACGCTGAAAATAAGGAAATGTCAATTGATAATCGCTTGGACTGTTTCGTTGTTGCGGTAGGAGATGAAGCTGAAAAAAAAGCGGTTCATCTGTTACATGAATTACGTAAAGGTGGCATTCAGGCAGATAAAGATTATCAAGGTCGAAAAATGAAAGCCCAATTTAAAGCTGCAGATCGTTTTAAGGCAAAATATGTGCTAATCCTTGGTGAAGATGAAATAAAAAGAGAAATTGTTAACGTTAAAGAATTAGATACTGGCGAGCAACTGGAAGTACCCATAACACAATTAGTTGAAACGATGCATGAAAAGCTCCTGGGAGGAATAGAAAATGAGTGAACGGACATTAGCGGGAACACTACGCGAAAAAGATATTAATCAGCCGATTTTATTAAAAGGGTGGGTACAAAAACGTCGTGATTTAGGAGGATTAATTTTCATTGATTTACGTGATAGATCTGGTATAGTACAAGTTGTTTTTAATCCGGATAATTCCAAAGAGGCTTTGGAGATTGCTGAAACAGTTAGAAGTGAATATGTCATCCAAGTCGAAGGAAGTGTTGTAATTCGTGATGAAAGTACAATTAATCCTGTGATGGGAACAGGAAAGATTGAAGTGATGGCAACAGGCATAAGCATTTTGAATAAGGCAAAGACACCACCATTTCTTATCGAAAATGAATCTGATGTATCGGTAGATCTTCGTTTAAAGTATCGTTACCTGGATTTACGCAGAAGTGCTTTGCAGGATACATTTAAGTTACGTCATCAAACTACACAAGTCGTTCGTAACTTTTTAAATGACGATGGATTTCTTGAAATGGAAACACCTATTTTAACCAAAAGTACTCCAGAAGGTGCAAGAGACTATTTGGTGCCCAGCCGTGTGCATAACGGAGAATTTTATGCACTGCCACAGTCACCCCAGCTTTTCAAACAATTAATTATGATGGGGGGATTTGAAAAATACTTTCAAATTGCACGTTGCTTCCGAGATGAAGACTTGCGGGCTGACCGTCAACCAGAATTCACACAGATAGATATTGAAACATCTTTCATGACGAGTGATGAAATAATGGAAATGACTGAAAATATGATGAAAAATGTAATGAAGGACGTTAAAAATATCGATATCTCGCTGCCATTACAACGGTTGCCGTATAATGAAGCGATGGAGCGCTATGGATCGGATAAACCGGACACAAGATTTGACATGGAGTTACTTCATGTAACAGATGTTCTGGCTGATTCTTCATTCAAGGTATTTCAAAGCGCAATCGAATCGGGTGGGAAAGTTTGCTTGTTAAATGTAAAGGGACAAGCAGCTAATTATTCACGCAAAGATCTTGATAAGCTAACTGATTTTGTGAAAGTATATGGGGCCAAAGGTTTACCATGGCTTAAGGTAGAAGGCGATGAACTGAAAGGGCCAATTGCTAAATTTCTAACAGATGAAGAGAAGTCAGGAATTGTTAAACGAGCGAGCGCTGCTGATGGGGATTTACTATTGTTTGGCTCAGATAAGACAGCAATTGTTTATGACAGTTTAGGAGCTTTACGATTAAAACTCGGAAAAGAATTGCAGCTTATTGATGAAAGTAAGTTTAATTTTCTTTGGGTTACTGATTGGCCATTACTGGAATATGATGAAAGTCTGGAACGTTATTTTGCAGCTCATCATCCATTTACTATGCCTGTTGAGGAAGATCTTGAAAAACTCAGTAAAGATCCAGGAAATGTTCGGGCAAATGCGTACGACCTTGTATTAAATGGGTATGAATTAGGTGGAGGATCATTACGTATTCATAAGAAGGAACAACAAGATAAAATGTTTGAAATATTGGGCTTCACCAGTGAAGAAGCAACAGAACAGTTTGGGTTTTTACTTGATGCATTGGAGTATGGTGCACCACCACATGGCGGTATCGCATTAGGCCTGGATAGAATTGTTATGCTATTAGCAGGAAGGTCAAACCTCAGAGATACAATTCTATTTCCGAAGACCGCTTCAGCTTCAGATTTATTAACGGACGCACCTGATGAAGTGAGTGATGAACAGCTGGATGAGCTGTCTATTCAAATTAAAAAGAAATTATGATTTAATTTAAAATTTGTAGTAAAGATGTAACAACTGTAATATACACTTCATACTAATGAATATTGAAATTAGTATAGCTGTATGATAAACTAAATTTACAAATAATAAATCATAATTAGATTATCAATCCTGATGTGTACGTCTTGTATAAATGTTTTGACCGAACATCTATATAATTGGGAGCTTGTATCGTTTCCATGTTGCATGCATGCCTCGCCTTATCGAGGACGCATAAGAGATATGGAACAGAGCACCCACCTGCTGAAAGCGGGATCAAAACTAGAGAAGGACGGCACGATTGGGATTGATAGAATACATATAAGCTTATCATTAAAGGGGTTCTTAGAGAGTGGATTTTGCTTTCATAGAATCCCTTCTATTTTGGGGTGAAAGCAGTAAAGGGGTATGCTTTAGTTGGACTAATGCAATATGAACGTATTATATATAAACAGTAAAGTCGCATGGGCTTCTTAATAGAAGCCTCATGCGACTTTTTTATTGATTCGTTCCATTTGCAACCTGCTGGAGGTTACCATTCTTATCCATTCTGAATGCCGGTGACTGTATAGTTCCTTGATCATCCAGAACAGTCATTTTTCTTGCCCGTTCCATAATTTGCATAAATACTTGATAGTCTTCTTGTACTGTTGCAAATTGTTTCTCAGTGCTCTCCAGTTTCTTTTCTAAATTGCTTACATGTTCTTTTAACATAGCGTTCTCTTTTTGCATTTGTTCTAACGATAGTTTTGATTGATTGGAAGCATAGTAGTCTCTTTTAACTTGCTTTAAATAACGTATGACTGTATCCATTGTGATGGATGGCTCTTCCATAGTTTGTGGCTGTTCTTCTTCTTCGGCATTTTGCATAACAGGTACTACTGGCTGGCGTGTCTTCGTAGTTTTTACTGCATTTGCACGCTTCTTCTCTTTCCGTTGCCGCTTTGCAAGATCGATAGCACTATCATATTTTTCTCTTACCTCGGCATTCCAGCGGAACCCGCAAGCAGCAGACGTACGATTTAATTTATCGCCAACTTCTTCAAATGCATTTAATTGAGTACTACCTTCTCTGATATGACGCAGAACTGTTTCTGCCAATAATAGGTCATCTTCATGTGACCAGGCATCTTGTCTTACTTTAACCAATTTGTTCAACTCCTTTTTCAATAACAGCCGTTATATGTTACATAGATTATTATCTTTATTGTCTATTGTGACCGATTGAAAAAGGAATTATACCTCTATTACCCATATTATCTAGTATTATTTTTGGCAGAAAGAAACTTATTGCAAAAGCGAAAAAAAGATGTTTACTATATAGGCTTTCTAATCAGACTGAATTCTTTCATATACCTGCATTAGAGCTCGTTCAAATTTACCAGAATTTTTAGGTTGGTAGTATTCTTTGTTTTTTATAGAATCCGGTAAGTACTGTTGCTTGATCCAGCCATTGTCATAGTTGTGTGGATATTTATACTCCACCCCTCGTCCCATTTTCTTAGCACCTTGATAATGCGAATCTTTTAAGTGTGCCGGGATGTCACCGCTTTTACCACTGCGTATATCTGCTAGTGCATTGTCAAGCGCCTTGTATGCTGTATTTGATTTAGGAGATAAAGCCAGTTCTACAATCGCCACTGATAGTGGTATGCGTGCTTCAGGAAATCCGAGCCTTTCAGCCGCCTGAACTGCTGCAATTGCACGTGGACCTGCCTGCGGATTTGCTAGGCCGATATCTTCATACGCACAAACAATCATACGCCGTGCAATACTTTCAAGGTCGCCTGCTTCGATCAGTCTTCCCAAATAATGGAGTGCTGCATTGGCATCACTTCCTCGGATGGATTTCTGAAATGCAGACAATACATCATAATGCGCATCACCATCTTTGTCGTGGGAAAAGCTTTTCTTTTGCATACACTCTTCAGCTATATCGAGCGTAATAAGAATTTGCCCCTCGTTATTTTCGGGAGTGGATGACACAGCCAACTCCAGCCCGTTCAATGCAGAGCGCATATCACCATTTGCAGCAAAAGAAAAATGCTCTAATGCTTCATCCGTTACGGAAACTGACTGAGAACCTAATCCATTGGTATCATCTTCAACAGCTCTTTGGATTGCTATTTTCATATCATCTACTGTCAAAGGGTGTAATTCAAATAGATGGCATCTACTTCTAATAGCAGGATTAATAGAATGATAAGGGTTACTAGTTGTGCAGCCAATTAACGTCACGATATTGCTTTCAATGTGTGGTAGTAAAAAGTCCTGTTTTGCCTTATCGAGTCTATGTACTTCATCAAGTACTAACACGACGTGTCCAGTCATTTTGGCTTCTTCAACAACAATTTCCATATCTTTTTTCTTGTCAACGACAGCATTTAGCATCTTAACCGGTAAATTCAGGCTTTTTGCGAGTGCTACCGCCATCGAAGTTTTTCCGGTTCCGGGCGGCCCAAATAAGATCATGGATGCTAACTGTTCAGCCTGTATCATCCTGTTTAGTATTTTTCCATCACCAACAAGATGTTCCTGTCCGATAATTTCATGTATATGAGCAGGTCTCATGCGATAAGCAAGTGGTTTATGTTTCATTTCTGATCGTCCTTTTTTATAGAATAATTGGTCGTGTATAAAAGCGTAATTCCAATTGTGTTAAAATGCAAGAATCATACTATTCATGCTATAATATCATGTATTACAAATTATAATTAATCAATAATATAAATTAATAGCTTTTTCGGCAGATTGGAAAGTATAAATCCTTTCTTACTGTATAAGTGCAACTTAGGCTTATCTATATTAACATGGCGAAAAGCCACGTTTTCTAAGAAAGAAATAGAGGTGTTAAAATGAAAATTTCAACAAAAGGACGTTATGGTCTGACAATCATGATTGAGCTTGCACGTAAGCATGGGGAAGGTCCCACATCACTAAAAGCAATTGCGCGGGAAAAAGAGTTATCTGAGCATTATCTGGAGCAATTAGCATCACCACTGAGAAATGCTGGTTTGATCAAAAGTATCCGCGGAGCATATGGTGGATATATTTTGGCAAAGGAGCCTAGTGAAATAAAGGCTGGCGACATTATTCGTGTACTGGAGGGACCAATATCCCCAGTAGAAGGAATAGAAAATGAAGAGCCAGCAAAACAGGCTCTGTGGATTCGAATCAGAGACGCAGTCAAAGACGTACTGGATACAACAACATTAGAAGATCTAAAACATCATCAGGATGATCATCAACAGGATGCATATATGTTTTATATCTAACGTAACAGATAGTATAAGATAGGAAGGATTTGTGAAATATGGAAGGTATTTACATGGATCATGCCGCTACAACACCGATGGATAAACAAGTTGTCAGTGCTATGAATCCTGTGTTTGAAGATGTTTTTGGTAATCCATCAAGTGTCCACTCGTTTGGGAGGAAAGCAAGAAAGTATCTTGATCAAGCAAGACGAACGATGGCCAAAAGTATTCATGCAAATGAAAAAGATATTATAATAACCAGTGGAGGAACAGAAGCAGATAACCTGGCTTTGATTGGTACTGCATTTGCTAATAAAGATAGAGGGCGACATGTCATAACAACTGTTCAGGAACATCATGCTACACTTCATACTGCAGAACACCTTGAAAACCAAGGATTTCGTGTGACATATTTACCGGTCGGTGAAAATGGGTTAGTATCAGTAGATGACTTAAAAAATGCTTTAACTGATGAAACAATTTTGGTTTCTATTATGTATGTAAATAATGAAACTGGGATGATTCAGCCTATTCAGGAAATCGGTAATGTTTTAAAAGATTATCAGGAGATTTATTTTCATACGGATGCAGTACAGGCTTATGGGTTATTGGATATTGATGTAAAAGAATACGGTATTGATATGCTGACAGTTTCATCCCATAAAATAAATGGGCCTAAAGGTATTGGCTTTTTGTATGCCGCAAATAATGTAAAAATAGAAGCCCTTCAGTTTGGGGGCGAACAAGAGCGAAAACGTCGGCCCGGTACAGAGAATGTTGCTGGTGCTGTTGGTTTCCAAAAAGCAGTAGACTTAGCAATCAATAACAAAACGGACAGAAATACTTCCTATCAGGGTTTTAAGGATCAATTTATTTCGCACCTATCGGATAGTGGGATCAATTTTGAGATAAATGGTGATGAAAAAAAATCTATTGCGTCGATTGTAAATATTAGTTTCCCAGGTACGAATGTGGAGTCGCTCCTTACTAATTTTGATTTAGATGGAATTGCTGCTTCAAGCGGAAGTGCATGTACCGCCGGGTCAGTTGAGCCATCACATGTTCTGGCAGCAATGTATGGCGAGAATGATGAACGGACAACCAATTCAATACGCTTTAGTTTTGGTATTTTTAATACAACCGAGAATATAGAGGAAGCTGCAAATAGAGTAGTGAAAATCGTTAAACGATTAACAGCATAGAAGGTGGTGAAAGTAATGAGTAGCAATAAAGATATAAGAGTAGTTGTTGGAATGAGTGGAGGTGTTGATTCTTCCGTAGCCGCATTACTGCTGAAGGAGCAAGGTTATGATGTTGTTGGTATCTTTATGAAAAATTGGGATGATACTGATGAAAATGGTGTTTGTACTGCAACAGATGACTATGATGATGTAGTAAGGGTTTGTAATCAACTGGATATTCCTTACTTTGCCGTGAATTTTGAAAAGCAATATTGGGATAAAGTATTTACTTATTTCTTGGACGAATATAAAGCAGGAAGAACCCCGAATCCTGACGTAATGTGCAATAAAGAGATAAAATTTAAAGCATTCCTTGAACATGCTACATCCTTGGGTGCAGACTATCTGGCAACAGGTCATTATGCACAAGTTAGAAAAACTGATGGTGAATACGAAATGTTGCGTGGTGTTGATGATAATAAGGACCAGACATACTTTCTGAATCAATTGACAGAGGATGTACTGGCAAAAGTTATGTTTCCTTTAGGGCATATGAATAAAAAAGAAGTACGTGAGATTGCTATGGAGTATGACCTTGTTACGGCAACTAAGAAAGACAGTACTGGTATTTGTTTCATTGGCGAACGAAACTTCAAAGAGTTCTTAAGTGAGTATTTACCTGCACAACCTGGTCTGATGAAGACATTAACGGGTATTGAAAAGGGAAAGCATGATGGTCTTATGTATTACACAATAGGTCAGCGCCAAGGCCTAGGTATAGGTGGTTCAGGTGATCCATGGTTTGTCGTTGGAAAAAACCTGGAAGAAAATATTTTATATGTGGAACAAGGCTTTGATAATGAGAAACTTTATTCAGACGGATTGATAGCATCTGAGGTAAACTGGATCAAAGTCCCTGGTGAAGGATCAGTTACATGTACAGCTAAGTTCCGGTATCGGCAAAAGGATAGTGCGGTTACAGTTCATAAACTGGAAGATAACAAGGTACATGTTGAATTCCATGAAAAACAACGTGCCATTACACCTGGACAAGCAGTTGTATTTTATGATGGAGAAGTATGCTTAGGTGGAGGCACAATTGATGAAGTTATTAAAGATGAAACTTACTTGGATTACGTAGGATAATGAGAGGGATCATCAAGTGGTCCCCTCTATTTTATTTATTAGTTACTGCATAATTCGAAGTAAAGCTTTCGTCACTATAGATAAACCAAGTTTCTAATTATTGGAGGATTTACAAAAGATGGACAGAAATCAGGAAGCAATAAATTTAATGAAGGAACAGAAATATGAAGAGGCTGCAGAAATCTTCAATAAAGTCATCGAAGAAAACCCGGAAAACCCCCTCGGCTATATTAATTTCGGAAACTTACTCCTTCATGTCAATGATCTTGAACGTGCACAGCGTTTCTTTGAGAAGGCAATAGAACTTGATGAACATGCGGCGACTGCATATTATGGACTTGGTAATGTTTATTATGAAGAGTCGGTTTATCCGAAAGCACAGGAAAATTTTCAGAAGGCTATAGATATCGGTCTGGTCGAAGCAGATGTTTACTTCATGCTAGGCATGACCTTTTATCATGAAGAGCATTTCAAGCTTGCATTACCATATTTGTTACGGGCAACCGAGCTTGATCCGGATGATGCGGAAGTACTATTCCAGTACGGGTTGACGTTGGCACAGAGTGACCATATTAAAGACGCAAGAACGGTTTTTAAAAATGTATTGAAACTGGAAGAACAACATAGTGACGCACATTATAATTTGGGTGTAATTTCAATATATGACGAGAATCTATCAGATGCATTGGACCATTTTGAGAAAGCGCTGGAAATACAGCCGGAACACACACTGGCAGCAAATGGAAAAAGTCAGATTGAAGAGTTGCTGAATAACACGGATATGTAAGATTGTGAGGTTGTTTAAATGATACTGGATGAGCAATCTAATACAGATCAAGGCTATATAAAAGGTGAACTTTTATATATGATTTTTCAAAATAAGAATGAACATTTCTCGATTGCTAAAATAAAAGTTCATGATACAAATGAGAATACCAAAGACAAGGAAATTGTTGTGAAAGGTTATTTCTCCGACCTGCAGGATGCGACGATTTATCGTTTTTATGGTGATTTTGAAAAACATGTTAAATTCGGTATGCAATATCAGGTTAAATCGTTTGAGACATATATTCCGGATACAAAAGACGGATTGATTGCTTATTTATCCAGTGATTTATTTTATGGTATAGGTGAAAAAACAGCTACAAGGGTAGTTGATGTGCTAGGTGAAAGTGCAATTTCAAAAATATTAAATAACGATGAAGTGTTAAATGATGTCCCTGGGTTAAAAAAAGAAAAATCCGAATTACTCAGCAAAACATTGCAGGAAAATCAGGGATTTGAACACATTGTTGTGCATTTATCCAAATATGGAATTGGATTGAAAATGGCTCAAAAGATTTACCAGGAATATAAAGACGAAGCAATTGATGTGCTGCAAAATGATCCATATCAATATGTATTTGATATTGAAGGGTTTGGCTTTCGGACAGCTGATCAAATCGCCCAGCAAAATGGCTTATCACTAACACATCCAAACAGAATTGGTGCTGGGTGTATTTATATTTTACAGAGGAATATTCAGGATGGGCATGTGTATTTACCTATTGATAATTGTGTGAAACAGGTGCTGGACCTGCTTTTAAATCCTGAACAGTCGCTGACAGTGGACATGGTTTCTAACCGTCTGGAAGATTTAAATAAGGAAAAAGCTATTATCATGAAGGATGGAAACGTGTATCTGCCTTCACTTTATTATGCTGAAGATGGGTTTGCTTCTAATATCAACCGTCTGATGAAAAAACCTATTGAACAGGATACAACGATGGCTGAACTGATGAAGATTATTGGTGATATTGAAGAATCAGAGGTATTAAGTTATGGAAAAGAGCAATTTAACGCGATAAACCATGCTTTAAAGTCAAAATTAATGATCGTTACGGGTGGACCCGGAACAGGGAAAACGACTGTGATCAAAGGGATTTTGAAATCATATGCAGCAATACACAATGTCTCAACTAATCCTGGTGACTATGATTCAGAGACAGATTTTCCATTTATTTTAACAGCGCCTACTGGAAGAGCGTCCAAGCGCTTAACAGAATCTACCGGTCTACCGGCAGTGACTATTCATCGATTGCTGGGCTGGGACGGAAGAGATGGTTTTGAAAAAAATGAAAATGAACAGTTATCTGGAAAGTTTTTAATTATAGACGAGTTCTCTATGGTTGACATATGGCTGGCAAATAGTCTGTTTAAGGCAATTCCGGATGATATGCAAGTGTTACTTGTAGGTGATGAAGATCAGCTTCCATCCGTTGGGCCCGGCCAAGTGTTAGCTGATTTGTTAGGCAGCGAATTAATTCCTGTCGTAAGCCTTAATGAAGTGTATAGGCAAAAAGAAGGTTCAAAAATAATTCAACTGGCACATTTGATTAAACATGACACGTGTACAGCTGAATCCTTATCTAATGATAAGGATTTCAGTTTTATCCCTTGCGTGGAGCATCAGATGATTGATGTCATCACAAAGGTGTTTCACAAAGCGAAAGATAAAGGTGTTGAGTTAAGAGATATTCAAGTCTTGGCACCAATGTATCGGTCACAAGCTGGAATAACAGTCATTAATCAGCAGTTACAAACGTTGGTAAATCCTAAATCATCAACAAAGCGTGAAGTTAAAATGAACGATATTGTGTATCGAACAGGGGATAAAGTACTTCAGCTTGTCAATAAGCCAGAAGATGGTGTCTTTAATGGGGACATTGGAGAAATAGTAGCTATATTTGAAGAAGATGAAAATGTAGATCATGTAGAACAATTAGTAATTGATTTTGAAGGCAAAGAAGTAGTTTATGAACGGAAAGATTATGTAAATATCATGCATGCTTATTGTATTTCAATTCATAAATCACAAGGGAGCGAATTTCCAATTGTGATTATGCCTGTCGTATCTTCGTATAATAGGATGCTGCGTAAAAACCTGCTGTATACTGGCATAACCAGGAGTAAAAAGTCATTAATTATTTGTGGTCAGCAAAATGCATTTTTACGTGGAGTAAGTACACTGGATACAAATAGGCGTTATACCACATTGCCAGAACAATTGAATGATAGGCTACAGGATATTCCAATAAATATGTATGAGGATGAGGAAGAAAAGGAAATATCACCTTATGATTTCATGTAATTCATTAGTATATTTTTTAAGATTCGGGCAAGCATAGGAAAAAAGACTAAAGGAGCTTTGATTATGTTCGTGTGCCCGAATTGTAATGGTAAAGATATAGGGAAAATAGGATCTCAGCAATATTATTGCTGGACTTGTTTTATCGAGCTGTCAGTGTCTGGAAATGAGTTAACAATCCATCAGGTTGAAGCAGACGGATCTTTAAGTTCACTTGATGATCTGTTTTCTGAAGATGAACGGAAAATCCAATGGTAACCCTTAGTAGTAAATGAAAGCTATATTTCTGCTAGGGAGTGTAAGATATGTTTAAAGGTAAAAAACCATTAGATGTGCTGTATTGGGCCATTACCGGAATTGTTGTATTACTGTTTATATTTCTATTTGTAAAACTTTCCCCGATTTTTGGAGCTTTCTTTTCTTTTCTTTGGTATTTGCTTTCACCTTTTTTAATTGCTATTCTTATCGCTTATCTCATTTATCCCGTCATCAAAAAAATGCATCATTTTAATATTCCTAAGAGTATTGCTATTTTAATAATTTATCTCTTATTTTTTGGAGGTACTGCTTATTTAATTTACCGGGTTTACCCCGCAGTCATTCACCAGTTAAGTGATTTAAATAAGCAGCTGCCGCACTTAATTGACATGTACCGCAATTTTGTGTACAGCTTATACGAGTACACTTCCTTTTTGCCGGAAACAGTACATGATAAGATGGATGAGTTGATTTACGATATAGAATCTTTTATTGAGAATCTTCTGACCGACCTTGTAAGAGGATTTACAAAAGTATTCGATTTGATCGTGTTCCTCACTGTAATTCCTGTATTAGTTTTTTATTTTCTAAAGGATTTTGTCAAAATAAAAAACTATTTTAAAAAATGGGTTCCATCGAACTATCAAGCACGAATCAGTGATTTGACTCATGCGATAGATAAAAGCCTGGGAAATTATATTCGTGGGCAATTACTGGTTTGTCTATTTGTAACCTTAACAACATTTCTGGCATTTTATATCTTAGATGTTAAATATGCCTTGTTATTAGCGATAATCATTGGACTAACAAATATCATTCCATACTTCGGACCGATTATCGGTGCAATTCCTGCTGTCGCAATAACCGCTGCAACTTCTGGTGAAATGGTATTAATGGTATTACTCAGTATCTTCATCATCCAGTTAATTGAAGGTAATTTATTATCTCCATATATCGTAGGGAAAAGTATTAGCATTCACCCGGTTGCCATCATATTTGCATTGCTTTTGGGCGGTCAATTAAGTGGTGTAGTTGGAATGATATTGGCTGTACCAGTGTTAACAATATTGAATGTAATCATAACACATTTATTTGCAAGCAGTCGATATAATTGACATTTCTGCTTTTGTTTTCTATAATATCGAATAACTAGTAAATTAATATTAAAATACGTTGAAAGTTCTAAGTACATGATCCGCTCATTTAAGAGAGGGATTTCCTTCGGGCTGCAAGAGATCCTAATGAAGAGACATGGAAAGCTAAACTGGAGTACGGTTAATAACCGTCGGTCGCATACCGTTATAATGACAAAGTGATGGATAAAAATATTGTCCATAATTAGGGTGGTACCGCGAATATCTCGTCCCTGCATGCATGCAGAGAGGGGATTTTTTTATTGTTATAGAATAATTTTAAATAATGGAGGCGGAATTATGAAACAGTTAACTTCAGCACAGGTACGACAAATGTTTCTAGACTTTTTCAAAGAAAAAGGACACCGTGTTGAACCAAGTGAATCTTTAGTACCAAAAGAGGATCCAACATTGTTATGGATTAATAGTGGTGTTGCAACATTAAAAAAGTATTTTGATGGTCGGGTTATCCCAGATAATCCGCGGCTGGTTAATGCACAAAAATCAATCCGGACAAATGATATTGAAAACGTAGGATTTACCGCAAGACATCATACGTTTTTTGAAATGCTTGGCAATTTTTCAATTGGTGATTATTTTAAAAAAGAAGCAATTGAATGGGGATGGGAGTTTTTAACCAGTGATAAGTGGATCGGTTTTGATCCTGAACGATTGGCTGTAACTGTCCATCCTGAAGATGATGAGGCATATGATATTTGGCTACATGACGTTAAAATCCCGGAAGAACGTATTATTCGTCTTGAAGAGAATTTTTGGGATATCGGTGAGGGACCGAGTGGACCAAATACTGAGATATTCTATGACCGTGGTGAACATTATGGGAGCGATCCAAATGATCCTGAACTTTATCCTGGCGGTGAAAATGAACGTTACCTGGAGATATGGAACTTAGTATTTTCTCAATTTAACCATAATCCTGACGATACTTACTCACCATTACCTAAGAAAAATATTGATACTGGTATGGGACTAGAACGGGTAGTGTCGGTTATTCAAGACGTTCCAACTAACTTTGAGACGGATTTGTTCATGCCAATAATCAGGAAAACTGAAGAACTGTCCGGAAGAGTATATGGCAAGAATACTGCAGATGATACAGCATTCAAAGTCATTGCGGATCATGTCAGGACAGTAACATTTGCAATAGGAGATAATGCGCTACCATCAAACGAAGGCAGAGGATATGTGTTAAGAAGATTGTTGCGACGTGCGGTGCGCTTTGCTAAGCAAATTGGTATAGATAAGCCATTTATGTATCAATTGGTCCCTGTTGTTGGAGAAATTATGAAAGACTTTTACCCTGAGGTAGTCAAACAACAAAAGAATATTGAAAGCATTGTTGAAATTGAGGAACAACGCTTCCATGAAACATTAAATGATGGCTTGGATATTCTGACATCAATTATGTCAAAAGAAAAAAGTAAAGGAAGCGATGTTTTTCCAGGGAATGAAGTGTTCAAACTATATGATACGTACGGTTTTCCTAAAGAACTAACTGAAGAATATGTAGCAGAACAGGGATTTACTATTGATGAAGAAGGTTTTAAAGAAGAGATGGAAAAGCAGCGTGAACGAGCTAGAAATGCACGTCAAAAGGTAGACTCTATGCAAGTACAGGATGGTATATTAAGTGAGATAGAAGCAGATAGTACGTTTATTGGCTATAATCATTTAGAAACAGATACAACAATTACGGCAATCGTAAGTGGAAGTGATGTAGTGGATAAAGCCACGGCTGGAGAAGAAGTAATGCTGTTCTTACAAGAAACTCCATTCTATGCTGAGAGTGGAGGACAGACTGCTGATAATGGCTGGATTTATACGGATACTGCTTCAGCATATGTTGAAGATGTTCAAAAAGATCCAAAAGGTCAACATATTCACCGGGTACGTGTGAAAGATGGTGAGCTGTATACTGGAAGCAGTTTAAAGGCAATAGTTGATAAAGGATTTCGAACAGCTATTATCAAGAACCATACTGCAACACACTTGTTACACCAGGCTTTAAAAGATGTGCTCGGTGACCACGTGAATCAGGCTGGTTCTATGGTGACCCCAGACCGATTGCGATTTGACTTTTCACATTTCGGTTCCGTAAAACAGGAAGAGCTACAGCAGATTGAACAAATTGTAAATCAAAAAATATGGGCCTCATTACCATTAGTTATTGATAATAAGAAAATAGATGATGCTAAAGAAATGGGAGCAATGGCTCTATTTGGTGAAAAATACGGGGATATTGTTCGTGTAGTTCAAATAGGGGATTATAGTATTGAATTATGTGGTGGCTGTCATGTTAAAAATACAGCTGAAATTGGTCTGTTTAAACTTGTATCTGAGACAGGTATAGGTGCTGGTACAAGGAGAATTGAAGCGATTTCCAGTAAACAGGCGTATGAGTATGTAAATAATAAGCTTGACGTGTTACAATCAACAGCACAGCTACTAAAAACAAATGAAGAGAAGACTCCGGAAAAAGTGCAAGGTTTGTTTCAGGAAATTAAGTCACTGCAGAAAGCTAATGAATCACTGAGTGCCAAACTTTCAAATTCTGAAGCATCATCGATAATGGAACAAGTGAAAACGGTAAAGGGTGTTAATGTTCTAGCGCAGCAGGTGAATGTTAAGGACATGAATCAGCTTCGGAACATGGTTGATGACTTGAAACAAAAATTAGAATCAGGCGTTATACTGCTAGCAGCAGAGAATAACCAAAAAGTGCAGCTTGCTGCCGGTATATCAAAAGATTTAATTGAAGATGGCTTACATGCTGGTAATTTAATTAAAGAAGCTGCTGAACTATGTGGCGGCGGTGGTGGCGGTCGCCCGGATATGGCTCAGGCCGGCGGTAAAGATCCTAATAAGATTAATGATGCATTAAAGCTTGCAAATAAATATGTAGAAGAGAAAAGTATTAAAAAATAGCTTGTATTCTATCTGACAAAAAAAGATATAATAATAACAGTAAACATGTTAGAATATGAATAAGGCAAAACATGGAATGAGGTGTCACTATGAGCTCTATTGATAAAACAATGAAATTTAATTTTTCGGAGGAACCTTTTGATCAGGACATAAAGGAAATTCTGTTTACTGTCCATGGTGCACTTAAGGAAAAAGGTTATAACCCGATCAATCAAATTGTGGGTTATTTATTATCTGGTGACCCTGCATATATACCAAGGTATAATGATGCAAGGAACTTAATACGAAAAGTTGAGCGTGACGAGGTAATTGAAGAATTGGTGAAATTTTATCTAGAAGAACAAAAGGATAGATAAATGAAAATAATAGGATTAGATGTTGGCTCGAAAACAATTGGTATCGCTGTGAGCGACGCATTTGGCTGGACTGCACAAGGTCTGACCACAATAAGGTGGGATGAGCAGGAAATACATTCTGCTGATGAACAGCTTGAAAAAATTTTAAAGGAACATGAAATTGAAAAAGCTGTAATAGGATTGCCAAAAAATATGAATAATACGATTGGTGAACGAGGAAAAGCATCCGAGAGATACGCAAAACATATTGAAGAATCATACAATATCCCTGTAATTCTTTGGGATGAAAGGCTTACAACTATTGCAGCAGAACGAGTCCTGCTGCAGGCTGATGTCAGCAGAAAGAAAAGAAAAAAAGTAATAGACAAGATGGCAGCTGTAATGATTTTACAAGGTTATCTTGACCAACAGAATTAAAGGAGTGTAGTAATGGCGCTTGAGGAAAAGGAACGTATTATTATACCAGATGAAAATGGTGAGGAACATCTATTTGAAGTTTTATTTACCTTTGATATAGATGAAACAGAACAATCGTATATCGCCGTGGTACCAGTTGAGCAAAAAGATGATGAAGAAGTAGAAGTTTATGCATTTCGTTATGAAGAAAAGGAAAAGGATGATAATGACCTTTCCCTGTTTCCGATTGAATCAGAACAGGAATGGGAAATTGTTGAGGAAATGCTGAATACTCTAGCCAATGAAGAAGAGGATGAAAAGTAGTTAAAGGTAACAAATAATAGATTATTTAGCTGATGTCAAATAATGATATCGGCTTTTCTTTTATTATGGCTAAATTTTATTTTTTTTAGTATAATGTACCGGGTGAGGGGGATAAATGAATGTTTAAAAATAAAAAGTCTGGTAATTATAAGGACAACCTAATAAAGCGCAGCGAGGATGCTAGAACCGTGAGAAAAATTGTCGCCATTATAATTTTCGCGTTAGTTCTTATACTTGCCATAGGTGGGATATCAGGATACACATATGTTAAATCCGCCTTACAGCCTGTCAATCCCGATAGTGAGAAGGAAGTGAAAGTTGAAATTCCAATGGGTTCTTCAACATCCAGTATTGCAAGTATACTTGAGAAAAATGGGGTTATAAAAGATAGCCGTGTTTTTAGGTTTTACATAAAATTTAAGAATGAATCTAACTTTCAGGCGGGGGAATACACACTTACACCATCGATGAAAATCGATGAAATAATTACCGCGTTAAAAAATGGTAAAGTTTTAGAAGAGCCAGTATATACAATTACAATCCCCGAGGGAAAAACCATTGATGAGATAGCGGGAATATACGCTGGCAAACTTTCTTTCAGTAAAAGTGATTTCCTGAATGTGATAAATGACTCTGAGTATATCGAAATCCTTATCAATACTTATCCGGATATATTAACGAATGATATACTGAATCCTGATATTAGAACACCATTAGAAGGGTATCTATTTGCTGCAACATACAATTTTTATGAAAAAGAACCAAGTATACAATCTGTAGTTGAAAAAATGCTTAATAAAACTGAAGAAGTTGTTACACCTTTATTGGATGAAATATCTGCACAGGACTTTACTGTACATGAAGCCTTAACGATGGCATCATTAGTTGAAAAGGAGTCAAGCTCAGTGGATCAACGAAAGAATATCGCAAGCGTGTTTTATAATCGAATTGATGAGGGTATGCCGCTGCAAACAGATCCGACTGTTTTATATGCGCTTGATAAGCATAAAGAAAAAGTATTATCAAAAGACTTGGAAGTTAATTCGCCATACAATACGTATCAAATCAACGCTTTACCGGTAGGGCCAATATCGAATTTCGCTAAGACCTCTCTGGAGGCAACTCTTAATCCAGCGGAATCAGAATATAAGTATTTCCTGCATGACGGTGAAGGTAACGTATATTTTTCAAAAACACATGATCAGCATCTGGAATATAAAGCACAGTATATAAAGTAAGGTTTGGAGGAAGTGTGGATGAAAAAAATTCACATTTCCTATTTTTGGGCTGTTATCAAACTATAAATGCTTTTTTTTCGGCGTAAGTACAGCAGGGCTTGCACTAAATCGTGAGGGCTCTATGAAAGCAAAAAATGCTTACTTAAGAATTCCTAATATAAGTGCCAAGTTTTCAAATAAAAGAGGTTATTGTAATGGACGAAAAGTTAAGAAACTATTTATCACAATCTTTACCTTCTGCGGACAACTGGGCAGCTGAACTTGAGCAGACTGCAAAAAACGAAAATGTACCAATTATGGATCCAGTAGGTATTAATTTTGTGATGCAGTTGATACGCTTAAATAAACCTAGAAGAATACTGGAGATAGGTTCTGCTATTGGATATTCAGCACTAAAAATGTTGGAGGCAAATCCGAATGCTTCAATTGTGACTATCGAACGGGATGAACAAAGGTATAATCAAGCAGTTCAAAACGTCCGGAAATTAGGTTTTCAGGATAATATACAAATTATTTTCGGAGATGCTATAGAAATACTCAATGGATTAAAGGTAGATAACCAATTTGATTTAGTTTTTATTGATGCATCCAAAGGACAATATAAACGTTTTTTTGAGCTATCCAGTCCACTTTTATCTGAAAATGGTTTTATCCTTTCCGATAATGTTTTATTCAAAGGTTATGTAGCTGATCCAGAGAAACAACATCCCAGATTTCAAAAATTAGCTAGGAAGATAAGAGAGTACAACGAATGGCTAATTAAACATCCCGATTATGTAACAACAATTGTTCCAATTGGAGATGGAGTAGCTATAAGTAATAAAAAGTAGAAGAAGGGGGAACCTATTTTCATGCCTGAAAAACCTGTTGTCATAGGAGTTGCTGGAGGAAGCGGGAGCGGCAAAACGACAGTAACCCGTTCAATCTGCCAACGTTTCCAAGACAAAACTATTCTTGTCATAGAACAAGATTATTATTATAAAGATCAGACCCATTTACCGTTTGAAGAAAGGTTGAACACAAATTATGATCATCCATTAGCTTTTGATAATGATTTATTGATAGAACATCTGCATGATCTTATGAATGGTAACACAATTGAGAAACCAGTTTACGATTACAAGGTTCATACACGTTCAAACGATGTGATTCCAGTTGAGCCTAAAGAGGTTATTATTCTGGAGGGGATCCTAATTCTCGAAGATCCTCGACTAGTCGATTTAATGGATATAAAGGTCTTTGTAGATACAGACTCAGATGTAAGAATTATCCGGAGGATGTTAAGAGATATTAAGGAGCGCGGAAGAACATTGGATTCTGTAATTGATCAATATACAAATAATGTCCGACCGATGCATCTGCAATTTGTGGAACCGACTAAAAGGTATGCAGATATCATAATTCCAGAAGGCGGTCAAAATCATGTGGCTATTGATATTATGGCTACTAAAATTGAAAAAATATTATCTAAAAATCAACAGAATAAATACTGAAAAAGTATTGAAAATTTAAATTAAATCTGCCATAGTAGTGTTTAGTATAACTTTTGCAGAATATTGAAGACATATATGCAGTATTATTATAATGATTGGGATTTTATTTTGATTGTTAGATAAAAGGAGTGTATTTATAATGGCAGTAGAGAAAAGCTTTTATATGACCCAAGAGGGGAAAGAGAAATTAGAAAATGAACTGCATTACTTGAAAACTGAAAGAAGACAAGAGGTAGTTGAACGAATAAAAGAAGCACGCGGGTTTGGTGACTTATCCGAGAACTCTGAGTATGATGCAGCTAAAGATGATCAAGCATTTGTTGAATCACGTATTAGTCATGTAGAAACAATGATTCGCAATGCAGTAATAATCGAAAATGATAATGATAACCCAGACATAGTTTCGTTAGGAAAGACTGTGACGTTCAAAGAGTTTCCTGACGGGGAAGAAGAGTCTTATACCATAGTAGGAAGTGCTGAAGCTGATCCATTCGAAGGAAAGATTTCGAATGACTCCCCGATGGCTAAGAGTTTACTTGGCCATGAAATCGGTACTGAAGTATCGGTTGCCACACCTGGTGGAGATATTCAGGTACAAATCGTAAAAATTGATTAATAGCGAAAAAAAGCGGATGACTATTCATTCCGCTTTTTTTTAATGGCTATTCATCTTAGCAGATAAGTCCTTTTCAAAGTGCTGTTTTCGTACTAATCTCGGGTCTTCAGACTTTTTCCTTCGATGAATAAGACGTTCTAGTATCGGCGTTGTCATAGGACGTGACCGTTCCTGGCCGATGACCCATAGGAGTCCCGCATTTTTCCGTAGCTTAGAATCTCCGCGGACTTATGGACTATAACCACGTATCGTTAATCAGATACCTCTACTAGTGAAGGCAGGATATGGGAGCAGTACGCGTCCGAATCCCCCGGAAGAAGCGTTCTTACGTTACAAGGAGGCTAAGGCGTACCCGTGGAAAACGAAGTATTCTTTCGGAACGAATCTGAGCACTCAATCATCATTAGAACGAGTGAAAGCAGGACGAAAAATTTTCGATGTGTCTTAGTATACATCAACTATTTTGAGTTTCATTGCTTGGCGAGAAGCAATAATCTTTTAGAAAACAGGCTCTCATAATAATATAGTCAAAAATATCTATTCTAAATATGACATATATCTTCTCTGGTAAAATATGATATTATAGTAGAGTATAGTATGGGAGGGTATAGGCAATGTCTGATTTCAACGATTATTCACGTGTGGATAAATTTGAAAAGAGAAGAAAAAACACTAAATCATTATCAGTATTTCTAGTATTAGGTAGTATACTTCTTATTGTGTTACTTGGAGTAATTATTTTTGGTGGCGACGATGAAGCTGATCAGCCTGCTGATGACCAATCAAATGAAGCCCCGGAGGAGTCAGATCAAGCTGCAGATAATCCGGAAGAGCAAACACCTAAAGAGGACGAGCAATCATCTACAGAAGAAAATGAATCAGAGAATAACAGTGATTCAACAGATAGTACGAATGAGACTGACATAGAAGAGGAAAATAGTAATAGTGAAGTAGAAACTGAGCAAGCTGAACCTTCGGATGATAACGTTACTGAAGCATATACCGGTAACTGGAAGCCTGTAGGAACGGAGCAGACTGGCCAGCATAGTATTAATTTCAGTGATGGCTCACAGGATAGAAAAGAAATGAGAAAAGCTGCCGCAGTTGCTACCGGGCTTGATGAAGAAACGCTTACCGTGTGGTGGGTTTCTCGAAATGGTGATCAAAAGGTTCTTGCAACGGTATCCAATAGTGAAAACACAGAAGTATATAGGGCTTATATGACATGGGTAGAAGATCAAGGCTGGAAACCAACTAAGGTTGAAAAACTGAAAGAAAATGACCAGGAATATCGATTTGAATAGGTTTATTTCTTAATGGAGGCACTACTATGACAATCGGAATAATTGGGGCAATGGATGAAGAAATTGCTCTGCTAATGGAAAAGATGACAAATAAAAAAGAAGCTACAATCGCTAACTGTTTATTTATACAAGGCGAATTATTTGGACAGGATGTAGTATTACTTAAATCTGGTATTGGCAAAGTAAACGCTGCCATGGCAACGACTATTATGCATGAAAGATATGCACCGTCGAAAGTTATTAATACTGGCTCTGCTGGTGGTTTTTCAAAAGATCTGGAAGTTGGTGATATTGTTATTTCCACACAGGTTGTCCATCATGATGTGGATGTAACTGCTTTTGATTATGCCTATGGTCAGGTTCCTGATATGCCGGCAATGTATGCCGCGGATACAGAATTAATTGCAGAAACTACACAAGCGATAAAAGACCTGGATATAAACTTTAACGAGGGTATTATCGCAACAGGCGATTCTTTTATGGAAGATCCTGAACGGGTAGCTTTTATACACAAGAAATTTCCAACGATGATTGCTGCGGAGATGGAAGCAGCGGCAGTTGCACAAGTTTGCTACCAATATGATAAACCCTTTGTCATTATCCGCGCACTATCTGATATAGCGGGGAAAAAGTCGTCAATCTCATTTGAAGCTTTCCTCAATGACGCGGCTGAGAATGCTGCAAACCTAATAATGAAAATGATTAAAGCAATCTAAGTATCCAACATTTACCTTCCTATAGTAATAGTTTCATATGTTATGATTCCTTATAGGAGGGTGATATTATGAAGTTGAATATAGAGCAATTAGAATTAAAATTAAAGGACTATCGACGCTTTACAGCAACATTGTTAATATTGGCTTCATATCTATATATGGGTGCAATTATTAATACGTATATTCGTCTGTCCCCAGATGGTAGTTCACTATCACTACTGTCCCTTGTAACAACAGCCGTTGCAGGATGGCTAATCTATCAATCTCATAGGATGAAAATTAAAATACAGGAAAATGAGCGCGTATGATCTTTTGATCAACGCGCTTTGTTTATTCTTAGGAAACTATAAATTTTGAGCACTGGTCGGAAAATAAACTAGGCTATCTAGCGGCGGTCAGTTACAGCGCCCAGCGTATCTTCCTTCACCATCGTACGATAAGTCAACATCGGTTCATTTTGGTTGCCGTGTTTTCCTTATCTTCTACGGCTTAATCCAATTCGTACATCTCTGAACGGACGCTAACGCTTTTGTTCCTACTTAAGCTCTTTTCTCTTTCCGATAATATTCATGAAAAACCTTCATTAAAGCTCTTTTCTCAATACGTGATACATAACTTCTGGAAATATTGAGTTTTTCTGCAATTTCCCGCTGGGTCATTTCCTTTTGCTTTCCTAATCCATAACGGTAAATGATAACTTCTCTTTCCCTGCTGTCAAGGATAGACAGGTAATGCTTTAACTTATCGATCTCCATGTTTAACTGAATATATTCAATAATGTTCTCATTTTCAGCTTCTAAAATATCAATCAGACTTATTTCATTTCCTTCTTTATCTTGGCCGATCGGATCGTGGAGGGAGACATCTTTCTTTACCTTCTTTAATGCACGCAAATGCATAAGTATTTCATTTTCTATACACCTGGCAGCATATGTGGCTAGTTTCGTCCCTTTGTCTGTCGAGTAACTCTCAATCCCTTTAATTAGCCCAATCGTCCCAATCGAAATTAAGTCCTCCATATCTTCACCGGTGTTTTCAAACTTCTTGACGATGTGTGCAACCAGCCGTAAATTGTGTTCAATTAATTTATTCCGTGCGGTCTCGTCACCATTCTGCATTGCCTGAATATACTTGGCTTCATCTTCCGGTGGTAAAGGTTGTGGGAACGCGTGGTTTTTTACGTAGGAGACAAAAAAGATCGCTTCTTTAATCAGTAATGCAAGAACACTTAATATTCCAGACAAACACAAGCACCTCCTTCAGTTACTGGCTGGGCTATTGCCTATATAACATCTTTATGAAGGAAAAGTCGGTTTTGTGTCTGTCCAGAAAAAGTTGAGCATGGTTTATTTACTGTTTTAAATTAGCATTAACCAAATTCAGAATTCTCATCTAAAAGTAAAAAAAAGAAACTTTTGATACAAAAGTTTCTTTTAAGAGTTAAGTTGATTTCATAAATACGTATATTCAATAACTATTCGAACTTTGTATTACTATCGTTGAATGGCTACTCAAACGGAAATAGCATGAGCCTTGAGGCCCCAGTTTGCGATTGTGCGAGAAGTCCACTCAAGCCATGACCACGGGAAGCGTACGCCTGCAGAGATCAACAATCCTAGCACATTAACAAATAGCTTGGATTTACTGTTTTATACTTTCATACTGCGTAATTGTGACTAAGGCTTAGCGATAGGAGCCAAGTTTTCTAATGCTGGGTATGCTTTTGAATAGCCTCTTCATATTCGTCAGTTCTATTTTTAGTAACGGGTTTTACTCCGTTCCGATGGGCTGCCCTTGATATCATATGACCTGACACAGGGGCGGTTAACAGTGTAAATACAATAGCTAATAGTAACTTTCCGCTAACTATACTATGTGATACATATAAAAATAGAAATGCCCCAATTAATATACCTGCAATGCCAAGTGTTGAAGCTTTGGTAGCTGCATGTAATCTTGTATAAACATCAGGAAAACGAACAATTCCAATGGAACTTGATAAAATAAAGAATGTTCCTGATAGTAAAAAGAAGGCGATTACTAAATTTAAAATGATATCAATCCAAGTCTCTATCAATTATAACACCCTTTTCCAAGTATTTTGCAATTGCTATCGTTCCAATGAATAACAGGATACCAATAAGCAGGATAACGTCATTCAACATGGTTGTTGTTATAATAATAGCAACCAATGCTGCCAGGCCCATTAGATTGATACCTATAGCATCAAGTGCCACAGCTCGATCGGCGTTTGTTGGTCCATCAATGATTCGATATAATAGCAACAATAATGATATCGATATACCTGCTACACATATTTTTGTAACAATATAAAGAATGGTCTCAGTTACTGATAGTAATTCTGTCATCGTGTCACCTCAGAAATAGCTTTTTCAAATGTGTTTTTAATAGAGTCAATTTCATCTTCAATATCATCAATATGCATGGCATGGATATAGATATGGGTGTTATCGCTGGAAATAGCCACGGAAAGCGTGCCAGGTGTTAAAGAAATTAAGTTTGCGAGTAAAGTAATCTCCCAGTTACTTTTTAACTCAGTAGGCATTGCAAAGATTCCTGGTTCAAACTCAAGCTTAGGTTTATAAACAAGTTTCACGATATCAAAGTTTGATGAAATTAATTCTTTTATAAATAAAAACATTAAATAGATAATTTTATATACACGTCTTAAATAAAAAGCATCTGGTATAAATCGATTAAAAACAAGCAATAAAAGTATTCCAAGCATATACCCGGCAATAAAGCTTGCAGCGGTATAGGTTTCACTTAAGAACATCCACATTATCGCGATTATTAAATTAATAACAACCTGAAAGGCCATGATACATCACTCCTTCAACACAGAATCGATATAAACTTCTGGATTTAATAAATATGCAGAAATAGATTCAATAGTAGGATAAACAAACTCAGCCCCTATTCCAAGCATAACAGATATAGTTAACAGACAGACGATCGGACCTATTAACCCTTTTGTGGATTTACGTATAATCGATTCATCCTTTTCTCCCCAGAACCCTTTAATAAATATTTTCATAATGGAATAAAGAATTAGTAAGCTTGATAGCAATCCAATAATAACAATAGCTATTTCACCACTTGATAAGGCTCCTTTAAGCAATAACAACTTACCGACAAATCCACTGAAAGGGGGGATACCAGCTAAAACGAATCCAGAAACAAATAGTAGCCAGCCTAAAAATGGATAATAATGAATTAGTCCACTAAATTTACGTAAATCAGATGTGCCGGCAACATAGGTTATCGTTCCTACTATTAAGAATAGGGTAGTTTTAATCAGCATATCGTGAACTAAATAATAGATAGATCCACTCAACGCATCTTCATTAAAAACACCAAGTCCCATTAGAATAAAGCCAATTGCAGGTATGATGTTATACGCGATAATCAACTTTATATTGTTGGTTGATAGTGCCCCGATAATACCAAAAATCATTGATAATCCGGCAATCCATATAAACATTTCATGTGTTAAGTTAATCTTATATACAAAAATTAATGAAAATACACGAATTAACGAATATATGCCGACTTTAGTAAGTAATGCCCCAAATAGAGCGGAAATAACGGGATTTGGTACAATATATGACTTAGGCATCCAGTAATATAAAGGAAATAGCGCTGCCTTTGTTGCGAATACAAAGAAAAAAAGTATGCCAATTGTTGTTAGGATTCCTTGCTGTTCAACATCCTGTACGCGTTGAGCAATCTGTGCCATGTTTACGGTTCCGACGACAGAATATAAAAACGCAATAGCAGTTACAAACAGCATGGAAGAAAAAAGATTAATTAATACATATTTAATTGATTCCCGAAGCTGTACTTTTTCGCCTCCCAATACAATAAGTGCATAAGAGGCCATTAGTAATACTTCAAAGAAAACAAATAAGTTAAATAAATCACCTGTAAGAAAAGCACCAGAAACCCCAGTTATTAAGAAGAAAAAGAATGAATAAAAGAAATATTGTTCTTTTCGGTCAGATAACGAGTAGGGGGCATAAAAAGCACAGGCTACTGCAAGAATGTTTGTTGTTAAAACAAGCAGTATTGCCAGTGAGTCTGCAACAAGGACAATTCCATATGGAGCAGCCCATCCTCCGGTTTCCAATATGATAGCCTCATTATTGAACACGGACCATGCTATATAGCTAACCGTAGCTAAACTTATTATAGAAAAAACCTTTGTTAGAAATCTGACCAAGTTTAATTTTTTTGGAAAAAAGGCGAGAATTATTCCCGCAATCAACGGAATAATGATCGGTAAAACTGCTAAATTACTCATGTTCGTTTCCCCTTAACTGTTCCATATTATCAGTATTATTTTCAGTTGCTGTACGATAGGCAAGTACTAACAATAAACTGGTTATTCCAAAACTGATAACAATAGAAGTTAGTATTAGCGCTTGTGGTAATGGGTCTGTATAATCTTTAACACCTTCTATTAGAATTGGTGGAGCGCCTGTTTTTAATTTCCCCATTGTTAAGATAAATAAGTGTGCACCATGTGAAATTAGTACAGTGCCAATAATAATCCGCAACATTTGCTTTTGTAATAGATTATAAATTCCTGTGGCAAATAGTGTACCTGCTAGGATTGAGATAATAATTTCCATTATTTCTCCTCCTTATCACTTCTTAGATTAATCATGCTATAGATGGCGAGTGCTGCAATACCCAAAACCGCAATTTCAAATAATGTATCCAAGCCACGCATATCTACTAAAATAACGTTAACCACATTATCACCACCACCAAGTGAATGGGAGGTTTCAATAAAGTAATCTGAAATTTTATTGAAACTATTGGTGCTATGGGAAGCAATTGCAATCAATGTTAACAATGTACCAAAGCTAACCGAAATAATTATATTTATTGTTTTGGTACTTAAAGATTCATTATTTTTTTCCAGTTTAGGCAAGTGATAGAAACAAAGCAGAAATAATGCTACAGAGACGGTTTCTATTACTAATTGTGTTAATGCCAAGTCAGGGGCCCGGTAAATTACAAACAGGATTGCAACTCCATAGCCAACAACCCCCACAATTAAAATAGCGGCTACATTATGTTTGGAAAAGATAGTGCCAATTGCAGCTGCAATCATAAGCAGAACAACTGCTATTTCAATAATTGTAACCTCGGCTAACTTATTAAACTGTATCGTGAAACCATTGGTCACAAACATAAATGTGAATGTTACTACTAGTGTTGTAGCAAGAATAGCAGCGATGTAGAACCTGATGGATCCCGTCATATAAGAACGTGTAATTCGATCTGAATAGACATCCAACATGCTGATCAACCAATCATAAGCTTTATTTAAACTCAGTTTTCCTGGAAGTACATTATAAATTCCATTCCATTTCTTTCGAGTTGAAACAAGAATTGCACCAATCCCTACTACAACAAGTGACATTTGGAATGCAGTTTTTTCAAAGCCGTGCCAGAATTTAATATCTTTAACAACTTCACTTCCATACACTGCTTCTGCAGCATGGGCAATAAATGTTCCATTAACCAAGTTAGGGAACAGTCCAATTAATATAACCCCAAAGACAAGCACGATTGGAGAAATCAGCATACCAAATGGTGCCTCATGTGGCTTTTTAGGTAACTGGCTTAGCTGTTTTTTTCCTCCAAAAACCCCGAAGAAGAAATACAGTGAGTAGACAAAGGTAAAAATACTGCCTAATACTGCCAGGTAAGGGATCACTTGAACCAGAAAACCTGCTATATCGCTTACTCCCTCAGTTAAATGAATAGCGGAATCAAAAAACAATTCTTTACTGTAAAAACCATTTAGAAATGGTAATGGAACGCCTGCCATAGAAAACGTGCCAAATAACGCTAGCGTGGCTGTCATTGGCATGAAGGTTAATAGACCACCAAGTTTTCGTATGTCCCGTGTGCCTGTTTCATGGTCTACAATACCTGCGACCATAAATAAACTTCCTTTGAATGTCGCATGATTTAAGATGTGGAATACTGCAGCAAAGACAGCAATTTTTGTTCCAAATCCAAGCATAGCCATAATCATCCCCAACTGACTGATTGTTGAGAACGCAAGAATTGCTTTTAAATCGGTTTGGCGGACGGCCATATAAGAACCCCAGCATAACGTAACAATTCCGGCAGTACTTACGATAATAAAGAACCACTCATAGCCGGAAAAGATAGGAGAAAAACGAGCAACCAGGAAGAGTCCCGCCTTAACCATTGTCGCAGAATGGAGGTAGGCACTTACAGGTGTAGGTGCTTCCATTGCATCCGGCAGCCAGATATGGAAAGGAAATTGTGCTGATTTGGTAAATGCACCTAAAAGTATAAATCCTAAGATAAGCGGCAAGTATTCACTATTTAAAATAATATCAGTCTGTGCAATCATTGCTTGTATGCTGGTTGTTCCTGTAATAACAGATAGCAGTATAAAGCCGCCAAACATACTTAATCCACCGAAAATAGTAATTAACATTGACTTCATTGCACCATATCTGGATCGTTCGTTGAAATGCCAATATCCAATTAGTAAAAATGAGGAAATTGAAGTTAATTCCCAAAATGTGTAAAGAACAAAGATGTTATCGGATAAGACCACACCCAGCATTGCTGCCATGAACATCATTAAATAAACGTAGAAATGACCTAATCGCTCTGAATTATCAAGATAATAAATAGAGTAAAGAACAACTAGTGCTCCAATTCCACTTATCAGTAATGCAAATAGGAGGCTGAGACCATCCAAATAAAAATTGAAATTAATATCAAGTGATGGAATCCATTTAAGTGTTTGATAAATTGGTGAAAAATCGTTCCCAATGAAACGAATAAAGTATAGAAATATCGAAAAGGGAATAATGAATACAAAAATACCAGTATGTATCTTATCTTTAAACTTACTTATAAATGGAATAAAACAAGCAAGCAAAAGCGGGATTAAAACTATGTAAATCATGTGACTGTAGTCCTCCTTAATGAATACGGGTAGATATGAATGAGTGAAACGGGGAATCCATTTAATTAACTATGTGAGCTATTATATTTTTATTATTATACCAAAATAGCTTATCATAATCTGGTATCAGATAAAATAAAAAACCCCTATCAAATAAATGATAGGGGGAATATAACTGCGTTTAATCTATTGGTAAGCCAACTGATTCATTGGAGCATTTGATTTTGTGTGTTAACGATCTTTTCCTAATTTCTTTTTCAATAAGATATACAAAGTCCGGGCTCAAATTTAATTCATTTGCTTTTTGGTAGGATTCTAATAGTAGTTCATCTGACAAATGTTCCATAAATCCAGCCCTCCTAAACTTTGGTAATAAGTATTGAAAGTAAAAGTCCTTACTTACTGCATAAGTACAACCGCAGCTTGGCGATAAGCCAATTTTACTAATATCAAATATGTTCTGTTGTTATTTAATAATTTACCACGAATTTATAGGTAGGACAAGGCAATAGTTATCTACAATCACTTGTAGATAACTTGTGTATAAAAGGTAAAAATACGTCGAAAATGTTGTTTTTTCACTGTGGATTTTGTGAACAGAGTTATCCACAACTCGAAATTTGAAAGAAATTGTCGAACGGTTTTTTGCATAAATGACATGATTATTAATAAAAATAACACTTTTGGACTTGATTATTTCTTTATTAATGTAGAAAGTTATTATAGGATTAAGTTATAATAATTATTTGCACCTGTATCGATGGAAATAATATCCTGAGCAAGAAATAATACTTAGAAAACAATGCATGCTGTTAATATGAAGAGGTGTATCTATTGTTAAAAAAATTTTTGCCAAATGAACATGTAGAAACTATATTTGATATACATCCAGCCCTGCTGCGAAAGAAAGGTATTAAAGGAATCATTACTGATTTAGATAATACACTTGTGGCTTGGGATGTTAAGGATGCCACTCCAGAAGTCATCCAATGGTTTGAACAGATGAAAGAACAAGACATTAAAGTAACGATTATTTCGAATAATAAACAGGAGCGCGTTAAACTATTTTCAGAGCCACTGGATACACCATTTGTATTTAGTGCCAGAAAACCATTAAGTCAGGCTTTTAAGAGTGCAGCAAAAGAAATGAAGCTGAATAAGGAAGAAATAGTAGTAATTGGAGATCAGCTTTTAACAGATGTACTTGGTGGAAACTTTGCAGGTTTTCACACGATACTCGTTGTGCCGATTGTTCAAACTGATGGAAAAATCACCCGTATTAATCGAAAAATTGAACGCCGAATATTAAGCTACATGAATAAAAAAGGTAAGATAAGCTGGGAGGAATGAGAATGGAGAAAATATATTGTCAAGGATGCGGAGCTCTAATACAATCAACCAACCCTGATGAAGTTGGGTATACACCGAAATCGACACTTGATAAGGAATCTGTTCTGTGTAAACGTTGTTTTCGTCTGAAACATTATAACGAAATTCAGGATGTATCCATGACAGATGATGACTTCTTAACAATGGTTAGCCAGATCCGGGATACTGATGGGCTTGTTGTTCACGTAATAGATATATTTGATGTTAATGGAAGTATGATAAAAAGTCTTCCCCGTATAATAGGCAACAAATCTGTTCTATTGGTTGGCAATAAGATTGATTTGTTACCAAAATCGACAAATAAGCGCAAATTAACACAATGGCTCCAAGCCACTGCTAATGAAGCTGGGATAAAAGTGGAAGGAATATACCTTATATCCTCCGTAAAAGGTTATGGTTTAGCAGAGTTGACTGAAGCTATTGAAAAATACCGAAACAAAAGTGATGTTTATATTGTTGGTACAACAAATGTGGGGAAATCCACTTTTATTAACCGGCTGATACAGCAATCTAATGGTGTGAATGATGTGATAACTACTTCCTATTTTCCTGGTACAACTTTAGGGTTTATAGAGATACCTTTGGATAGCGATACTTCAATAATTGATACACCTGGTATCGTAAATAAACAGCAAATAGCTCATTATATATCAGATAACGATCTCAAGCTAATAACACCAAACAAAGAAATCAAGCCTAGAGTATATCAATTAAATGATCAGCAAACGCTCTATTTTGGAGGTTTGGCGCGTCTTGACTTCGTTAAAGGTGAGAGGCAGTCGTTTGTCTGTTATTTTTCCAATGACTTAACGATCCACCGGACAAAGTTGGAAAAGGCTGACCAGCTATTAAGTGAACATAGAGGAGGACTTTTGTCACCTCCAGATGAAAAATCTCTTGAAATTTTACCTAAGCTGACTGAGAGTACGTACCGAATAACAGATAAACAAACGGACATCGTTTTTCCGGGACTGGGATGGGTGACTATTCCATCTGGTAATGTTACGGTTGCTGCGCACAGTCCAAAAGATGTTAATGTATCAATAAGAAGGTCATTTTTATAGGAGGACTAGTATGGAACTGAAGCTTGGGCTTGTTGGTTTCCCCGTAAAACATTCTCTTTCTCCTTGGATCCATAATCAATTTATGGAAAAATCTGGAATAGAAGGTAACTATTCCATTATGGAAATTAAACCTGATGATTCGTTCGAGCTTGAACTGGAACGAATAAAGGAGAGCCAGGTTAATGGTTTTAATGTAACCGTGCCGTATAAAAAACAAATAATAAACTATCTGGATGGCTTGGATAAAAATGCTGAACGAATTGGTGCAGTTAACACAGTTGTTTGTAAAGATGGTAAATGGGTAGGCTATAATACCGACGGAATCGGATATGTTATCGCCTTAAGAAATAAATTTCCGGAAATCTTTCACGAAAAGGCCAATAGAATTCTAATACTCGGTGCAGGTGGTGCCGCTTATGGAATTTATTATGGGTTGAAATCAGAAGGGTTTACACAGATTGATATAGCAAACCGTACACATTCTAGTGCGAAAGAAATCGCAATTCTTGGGGAAAATGAAGTCAAGACATCAATATTGACACTGGATGAAGCACAGGAAATGATAAACAGCTATAATTTAACTATTCAAACGACATCAGTTGGCATGAAACCAAATACTGAAGATACGATAATACCAGTCGAATTACTTAAGCGAAATAGTGTTGTCAGTGATATTATTTATCAGCCGCTGAACACCCGGTTTCTAATGGATGCAAAACAGGCAGGTGCATCCATACATTATGGTCATACGATGTTATTATATCAGGCACAATATGCATTTGAACTTTGGACGAATAAGAAAATACCTATTGATGAGATGGACCAGCAACTAAAAACTATTTTGGAAGGAAGATAAAGTATGCTAACAGGAAAACAGAAACGATTTTTGCGTTCAAAAGCAAATCAATTAAAGCCTATATTTCAAGTAGGCAAAACTGGTGTTAATGATAATATGATCGAGCAGATTAGTGAAGCGCTGGAAAAGAGAGAACTAATTAAAGTTAGTATCCTGCAAAACTGTATGGAAGACAAAAATACGGTTGCTGAAAAATTATCAGCTGGAACGGAAGCAGAAATAGCCCAGATTATCGGTAATAATATTGTACTTTACAAAGAGTCTCAGGAAAATAAACATATTCAGTTACCTTAAAGGAGTACAGAATGAAATCTATTGGAATATTAGGCGGTACATTCGATCCGCCACATCTTGGTCACTTGATTATAGCTGAAGAAGTACGTGTGGCACTAAAGCTTGATGAAATCTGGTTTATCCCGTCACAAGAGCCGCCACACAAAGAAAAGGCATTTATTGGGGCGCCACATCGGGTTGAAATGGTAAAAAGAGCAATCAGTAGTAATCCGAGTTTTAAATTAAATACGATTGAAGTTAGTCGTTCAGGTAAGTCTTATACGTTTGAAACAATGAAACAATTGACGAAAGATAATCCTGATATCAAGTTTCACTTTATTATTGGTGCGGACATGGTTGAATACTTGCCAAATTGGAACCATATTAATAATCTTTTAGACATGGTTATATTTGTTGGTGTTAAACGCAAGGGATATAAACTAAACAGCAAATATTCAATTGTTGAGGTGAATGTTCCGCTTATAGAGATATCTTCAACTAATATAAAAGAGCGCTTAAACAATAATACGTCAATTAAATATATGGTTCCGGACGCAGTTGAAAACTATATAAAGGAGAAGCAGTTGTATGAAAAAAGATGAAGCAATAAGTCTTGTCAAACCCCACCTGAAAACGGAGAGATTTGAACACACGTTACGTGTAGCTGAAACTGCGGTGAATTTGGCGAAATTATATAACGAACCTGTCGATAAAGTGGAATTGGCTGCAATCTTTCATGATTATGCTAAGTATTTTTCATTAGAATATATGAAGCAGATAATTAAAGAAGGACAATTGCCACAGGATTTACTCGATCATCATCATGAATTATGGCATGGACCGGTAGCTTCGGTAATAATAGATCGGGAATTTGGCATATCCGATACTGGTATACATAGTGCTATTCACTACCATACGACAGGAAAAGCAGATATGAGTAAGATGGATATGATTATCTTTACGGCTGATTATATTGAACCTGGACGATCGTTTCCAGGTGTAGAAGAGGTTAGGAATATAGCTGAAGCAGACCTGTATCGTGCCACGTGGATGGCGTTACGGAATACAATTCAATTCCTTGTCAGTAAACATGTTCCTGTTTATCCTGACACCTTTTATGCATATAATGATTTAACAAAACGTTTAAACGGAGGTATTTAACTTAATGGATAACAAAGAAATCATTCAACAAATTGCAAATGCATGTGATGATAAACGAGCAGAAGATATTGTTGCATTAGATATGCAGGATGTATCATTAATGACAGACTACTTTCTAATTTGTCATGGGAGTAATGAACGCCAGGTTCAAGCAATTGCTAGGTCAATAAAAGATACTATGGAAGAAAAGGATATTATAATTCAGCGCCTGGAAGGTTATGAACAGGCTCGCTGGATTTTAGTCGATTTGGGTGATATTGTATGTCATGTATTCCATAAAGAGGAGCGTTCCTATTATAATTTAGAACGATTATGGGGCGATGCATCAAAAGTTGAATTAAGTGTTGGAAACAATGGATAGTTCTATGACGTATCAGCAAATGGCAACCATATATGACCGGTTAATGAGCGATGCCCCATATGACCAGTGGCAGTCCTTTACCAATAGTATTATTAGCCAATTAGGGAAATCGGTCGAGACAATAGTTGATTTAGGATGTGGCACAGGCCAGATAACCACTAGATTGGCTCGCGACGGTTATCATATGACAGGAATTGACTACTCAAGCGATATGCTAAGCTATGCTGAACAGCGTGCAAGCGCAGAGAAGCTTCCTGTACAGTGGATCAATCAGGATTTAACTAATTTAAGCGGAATTATAAACCAGGATGCAGCAGTAAGCTATTGTGATGTTATAAATTATATAACCGAAGAGGACAAGCTTCGAACTGTTATTCAAAATACAGCTGATTTATTGAAAGTAGGCGGACTATTTATTTTTGATGTTCACTCCCTGTCTCATGTTGAGCATAACCTGGTAAATCAGACGTTTGGAGAAGTAAATGATGATGTTTCTTATATTTGGTTTTGCTCAGAGGGTGAAGCCCAAGGAGAAATGTATCATGATTTAACATTCTTTGTATCTGATCAGGATAAATATTCGCGATTTGATGAAATACACCATCAACGCACATACTCAATTGCTTTTTATGCGCGGGTATTAAACGATGCAGGGTTTGAAATAAAGCATTTATCTGGTGACTTTTCGTTAAAAAATGAAAATATTAATGAAGATTCAGAACGAATTTTTATAGTTGCTGAAAAACGATCGGAAAAATAAAATTTTCCGGTCGTTAGTTTTATAATTCATTTAACATTCCCAGCGGAAAATGAACGCACAAACCTTGAAGGAATAAGAAAGGCTGAAGTTAAACTACTTGAGTTGACTTTGGATCAACAGTACGTATTTGATATAAAATGCGTCACAGTGGTTGGGTGCAGTAACACCGCTTCGGAAATACACTTCGCTTTCCGGGGGCGGCTGTTGAGCCCTCTTCGTGCTGATGCACTCAGATGTCTCATCTAGGCCTCTTTTTCCCCAGGTGTGTCCGTGTATTTCCTCCGCTGGGTTTTGCTCACTTATTCAAAAGAATAAATGCATGTTGTGATGATATAAAGAAGATTTTAGACCATTTAAACCAGTAGATAGAATATGCGAGACTCCTGTGGGACAGCGAGCCTAAGAGACCCCACAGGGAGCGTTCTTTGCGAGCGATGGAGACTAAGTACGCCACATCCTGTGGCAACGTTTGCACTAACACGTCCTGTGCGTCAAAGGCTCGTGGTGAACCTTGGGTGCGCGAGTATATTCCAACTGCGTGGTTAGAGTAGCCACACTAAATACTGCGAATCGGTCATACTCAGTCTATGTTGCAGTTGATATCTTATATGTACAAAATACTTTAATCAATGTTGTCAAGGCAACAATTTAAAAACGTTCTGAGATTATCCAGATAGCTGTTTGAGCTTATTCTATAGTATACGAAAGTTGAATAATAAAGCAGTAAATCTAAACTATTGCACCTATTGGACGTGAATGTTTCAGTGGACGGGTTCCCCTTTAGTACGCTGAATTCATGAGTGATAAAACATTAGTTTGTACAATTGTTTGGCTAAATGATGATTATAAGTATTTATGAAAATCACTCGATTTTTTAATTTTTAAAGAGGATTTTTAAAAACAATGTCGAATAGATAATAATAGCTCTTACAAAACCCCTAAAAATTCCTCGAAGGATGTGACTTCAAATTGCTTGAACTTCTCAGAAAAAACATATTTCTGATTGTTATTGTTATAGTCATAAGTATTTTTTTGTTTTTTAATAATGATGATATTGAAGACAAGGCCCCCCAATCAAAATCTGCAACTACCTCTACAATTACCGAGATTCCAAAAGATCAAATTCCAGACCAGCCTTCAACAGTGATTATTGATGTTAAAGGCGAAATTACAAAGCCGGGTGTTTATGAAATAGATTCAAAGTCTCGTGTTAATGACGTAATCCAATTGGCTGGCGGATTTACCGAAGGTGCGGATCAGACAATGGTCAATCTTGCTCAAAAAGTTCAAGATGAAATGATCATCGTTATTCCCAAAATAGGGGAAACTTCAGCAGCTATACAACAAAATAATGGGAGCGGAAACGACAAAGTAAAGATAAACTATGCTACTAAAGCAGAAATAGAGGGGTTAAATGGAATAGGACCATCGAAGGCACAAGCCATTATACAGTATCGCGAAGAAAATGGGTTTTTTAAATCAATGGATGACCTGCTGATGGTTTCCGGAATTGGTGAGAAAACACTTGAAAATTTGAAGGATGATATACAAATTCCTTAGGATTATTGACCAAAGTAATCGAGTAATTGTAAACTGAAAAAATAATATAACATAAAGGTGGTTTTAATGATGGAAAGGATAACATGGGATCAGTATTACATGGCACAAAGTCATTTATTGGCACTTAGAAGTACTTGTACAAGGCTTATGGTTGGTGCAACAATTGTACGGGAAAAGCGGATCATAGCAGGAGGGTATAATGGAAGTGTTTCAGGGAGTGTTCATTGTATTGATGAAGGCTGCTATGTTATAGACGGTCATTGTGTGCGTACAGTGCATGCTGAAGCGAATGCGCTACTACAGTGTGCTAAATTTGGGGTTCCTACAGAAGGTGCAGAGATGTATGTGACACATTTTCCATGTTTGCAGTGCTGTAAACAGATTATCCAAAGTGGGATCAAAACTGTATATTATGCTGAAGATTATAAAAACCACTCATATGCTATTGAATTATTTGATGATGCTGGGGTGCAAACCAAAAAAGTTGAATTGACATATTTAGCTGTGGATACGCAATATCAGGAAAAAGAAGCATACATAAATAATCTGCTTCAAGAACTTAAATCACAAACAAACAACAAGCAAAAATATGATGCTTTAAAAATAGAAGCCCAGCATTTATTTGATTTATAAGGAGCTGACATGAAGGGGTATTGGTATGTTCCAGCATTAGGAGTTGTCAGCAGTGCGTTATCCATTATCTACCATAGTAACTGGTTTATAGTGATATTTTTTATATGGTTACTTGTTTTGTTTTTTGCTAATCGGCTGGGGAAGTTAATTACGTTAACTTCTATAGCCCTTTCCATCATATTCTTCTTTTACATCCCCGATTTAGAAACAATTCTTCAGGAAGAAGTAACAAGTTCACCGGAAACAGACTTATCGGGACAAATAGCCAGCCCCATAAATGAGTCCTCTTCCAAAATCGATTTCATAATAAAAGAATATACTTCAAACAAAAAAATACTAATTGTTTACTACAAAAATGAGCAGGATATAAATCATAATTTGAAGTTTGGGGCCACTTGTAATATTAAAGGTACTCCAGAATTGCCTAGTCAAAGCAGGAACCCAGGACAATTTGATTATCAGCATTTTTTATTGTCACAAGGGATTACACATGAAGTGGTAGTTAATTCTCTGGAAAGTCTTGATTGCAGTGGTTCATCAACTTTAAATAAAATTCATGCTATCCGAACAAGCTTAATAAATTATACAGCAGATAAGCTTAGCCACCAGACGTCAATATGGTTAAATGCACTCGTATTAGGAGACGATTCACAACTATCGGAAGAGACTGTTGAATTATTTCAGCGCTGGAACTTGTCGCATTTGTTAGCGATATCCGGGCTTCACGTTGGATTGATAGTCGGATTACTGTATTTCCTGCTTATTAAGCTTAATATCCTGACAAGGGAAAAAGCACAGTGGGTGATAATCTTTTTTTTACCATTGTACGCCTTAGTCGCTGGTGGAGAGCCGTCTGTTTGGCGAGCGAGTTCAATGGTATTACTATTTCTGTTAATAAATAAAGTGCAGTATAAATTCAGTGTAACTGATGTACTCAGTATTGTGTTTATCCTGCTGATTTTACTGGATAGATATATTATCTACAGCATTGGCTTTCAACTTTCCTTTTGCGTAACCATGGGGTTGCTTTTGTCAAAAAGATGGTTAGCACAAACAAATGTGTCTATATTTTCAATTCTTAAAATCAGCTTTCTTTCTCAGATGGTAATATTACCACTTCAGTTATTATACTTTTCCACTTTTCAGCCGCTTTCCATTTTATTGAATGTCATGGTTGTCCCTTATTTCTCGTTATTTGTTATTCCATTTATGTTCCTGCTGCTACTGATGTCTCCATTTGCTGGAGCTTTATTACCTTACCTTGAGATACTTTTTAACCGTATACATGACCATTTTATATCTTTTATTTGTCTAATAGATCAATTTGCATATTATCCATGGGTTATAGGATCATTTTCGCTCGGTGATACAATAGTGTATTATTCGGTTTTACTTATATTTCTGAAAAATCTGGAGCTTGCAAAGTTAAAACAGGCCTTTTTATATGGATGTATCCTGACTCTGGTAGTCATGGCTATTGCTTTAAAGCCGTACTTTTCTCCGGTTGGATCTGTAACAATGCTTGACATTGGTCAGGGGGATGCGATGGTTGTTGAACTTCCCTACCGTAAAGGTGTTATTTTAATCGATGCAGGTGCAAGAATGTCTTTTGAAGATGGTCAGTCTACTCCGGGTGTTTATAAACAAATTATAAAACCATACTTATTTTCCAGGGGCATTCGCGAGGTAGATGCACTGTTTATTTCACATGAAGATAGTGACCATATGGGAAGCTTACCGTTTATGTTGGATAATGTTGATGTGAAGAAGATAATTGTTAGTGAGTACTATGAATTTGACGAACAATTAACCCATCTATTAGTTAAAGCAAATGCCCAAGTTGAACGAGTTGAAATTGATAATGAAATAGTGATTGAGGAACAGGCTTTTCACGTGGTTTCACCAAATAAAGATAGACAAAACACAAACGAAAATTCACTTGTATTATATACAACACTCGGAGGAAAGTCCTGGCTTTTCACGGGTGACATTGGAAGGGAAACAGAGAAAGAAATGATTGCTTTATATCCTAACTTAAAGGTTGACGTATTAAAGGTCGCGCATCATGGCAGCAATTCTTCAACAGGACAGGAATTTCTTAAACAAATAAAGCCGGCATTTGCGCTGCTGTCTGTTGGTTTAAATAACAGTTATGGTCATCCGCACAACGAAGTAATCACAACACTTGAAGAGCAAAACGTGGCACTGTTCAGAACCGATAAGCATGGTGCAATACAATATTATTTTAAAGACGATGATGGAACGTTTTTTACGATTTTCCCATAGGCTGTAAATATAAACAAAAAGAGACTGCATGATGTCAGTCTCTTTCTTAGCAGTTAAAGAAAGTAAATACTTTCTTACTGGATAAGTGCAACGAAGATTTTCGCCATTATGGATTAACGAAAACTCTTCGTTTTCTAAGTATTCATTTAATTACTATTTTAAGAGCCAGCAACACTAATTACCGCACCTATGGTAAAAATTAGGACAAAGAAAAGAAATGAGAATCCAAAACCTTTAATTGAATCTACAACATCATTATTTTTTGACTGTACGTCTTTTTCAAATTCGTTCACATCTACCCCTCCTATACAAACTCAAGTATAAAATAAATACATAAAAAAATCTACTTGTGACCTAAAAATTTCACTCAAAATTAAAAGTCACCATATTTAGTAAGAGTTAACATCTATACTTTTGATTTTACAGGTAATTCTATAACTAAACAAACATCGTTTAAAATACAGTTTCTAGGGCTGAATTTTAAGCGTTTATATAGATTACGGAGGGGAATTATTAATTTAATTTCCCTCTTTCCTTTAGAATGTTGTACATAAAATTTTGGCATTCACCACAAAGGATAGGCAAATACCAAACTTTCTAATCAAAAACAACAACGATCATATGGAAAACGGCCTTCTTAAAAAAAACCTCTTGCTATTCCATGAGATACGTTTTACGATTGTTTATATCGTATTGGAGTGAATAGTATGGCATACTCAGATGTGTTACAGCAAGTAAAAAAGATGCAAATAAAACCAGTATATTTATTATATGGAACAGAATCTTATTTCATACAAAATATTACGAAATACATAACAAAAGCAGTGTTACCAGATGAGAACAATGATAATTTATCTACGTATGATTTGGAAGAGACACCAATTCAAGAGGTAATCGCTGACGCTGAAACCTACCCGTTTTTTGGAGAAAAAAAGTTAATTATCGCTAGTAATGCTTCGTTCCTAAAGGCTAAGCCTGATAAATTACCCTTTGAACATGATTTAGAAGTGTTAAGCCGTTACTTACTAGAACCAGTGGATTATTCAGTAATCGTACTAATCGCGCCATATGAGAAAATTGACGAACGAAAAAAAGTAAGTAAGGCGCTTAAAAAGAATGGCGTTGTCGCAGCTTGTAACCCAATAAAGGATTATGAACTAAGGAGCTGGATAACAAATCTTGCTGGAAATTTGAAAATTACTATTGAAGAAGATGCCTATGAAATGCTTGAGACAGAGCTTTCTACTGACCTTCATCTGTTACGAAGTGAACTTTCTAAGCTCTCATTGTATGTTGGGGAAGGTGGAATTGTTACGAAAGAAATTGCTGAAAATCTAATATCACATACCGCGAGTAACTCTTCTTTACGCCTGGTAGATGCTGTAATTGAACGTAACTTATTTAAAGCTGTTTCCATATACAAAGATTTGGAAAAGATGAAAGAGGAGCCGATTGGATTAATTGCGTTGCTGGCATTTCAATTTCGGACCATATTACGAGTCAAACTTTTAAAGCAAAAAGGGTATAGCCAGGCTCAGATGCAAAAACAACTTTCGACGCATCCATATGTAATAAAAATTGCGATGAGTAGGGAAAGCAAGTTTACGGTTAGCAGATTGCAGGATATAATCGTAAAGTTGACTGAGGCCGATGCAAATATAAAACAGGGGAAAATGGAGAAAGAACTTGCTTTTGAACTATTATTACATGATTTGGTACAGCCATAAAATATTAAATTAGAAACTAAGGCGCAAAGCCTTAGTTGCACTTATGTGGAGCACTTACTTGTCTGCTAAATAAACGAAAAACGATCCTTTAACAGGGATCGTTTTGTTTATTTGCGCCTTTGTTTTTATGCACTTAGCTCATTTACTTTTTTGCTTAAGCGAGATTTTTGGCGATCACCTTTATTCTGATGGATTACACCTTTTTGTACAGCTTTATCAATTTTCTTAGCTGTTGTTTGTAAAGCAGATTTTGCACCTTCTACATCTTTTGCTTCAACCAACTTCTCTACGCGTTTGATTTGTGAACGCATATCTGATTTATATTGCAGGTTTTGATCATGTTTTGATTTATTTGTTTCTACTCGTTTGATTGCAGATTTAATATTAGCCATTGTTTCACCTCCTAAACAAACACCTTATCATTACATTATTAGAAAACTTGGCATACGACAAGCCTTAATATAATAAGTCTTAGTTGCACTTATACAGTAAGAAAGGATTTATCTTCTTAACTACTAACAAATGACATTTTACCAAACGAGTACAACCTTTTCAATAGGTTTATTTCGCTCTCGTATGTTTTTTATTGAAATAGTTAAGCCTATAGGTAGAAATAGCCTATAAAAGTAAAAAGGAGTTTCGATAATGAAAGAAAATGATGAACAATATCAGGTTCGAACAGATCTTGCCGTAGAGGCTAAGGAAATGTATGTAGAGAAAGAGAAAGAAAAGAAGCAATTGGAAGGAGTTAAGGTTAAAGAAAGACAAGAAGACAATATAACTGTATCTTACGTTGAAGTAGATGCTAAAGGCGAAGAACTAATTGGTAAAAAACCAGGAACATATATCACGATTTATGCTGATGGTGTTAAAAAGCAGGATACGAAGCGACAGGAATCAGCAGCAAAGATATTTGCAGGAGAACTGGAACAATTACTCGAGAAAAATAAGGTTCCATTGGATGGGCATGGTTTAATCGTGGGACTTGGAAATTGGAATGTAACACCAGATGCATTGGGTCCAATGACAATAGACAAAGTTATGGTGACGAGCCATTTGTTTCAATTAGAGCATGAATCTGTGTCGGAAGGTTACCGTCCCGTCGCAGCAGTCACTCCTGGAGTAATGGGAGTGACCGGAATGGAAACAAGTGATATTATTTTTGGTATTGTAGAGAAATTTAATCCTGACTTTGTTATTGCAGTTGATGCACTTGCCTCAAGGTCGATCGAACGTGTGAATGAGACCATCCAGCTATCTGACACGGGGATACATCCAGGTTCTGGTGTTGGCAACAAACGTAAGGAGTTAAGCGAGAAAACACTCGGAATACCTGTATTTGCTATCGGAGTACCAACAGTGGTTGATGCAGTAACAATAACAAGTGATACGATTGATTTTATATTAAAACATTTTGGAAGGGAATGGAATGAAAAAGACAACCCTTCGAAATCGTTAGCGCCTGCGAGTATGTCTTTTGGTAATAAAGAATTTACAGAAGAAGACTTACCTGATGAAGAAAAACGCGATACCTTTCTTGGGGTAGTAGGAAATTTAACAGAAGATGAAAAGAGAGCGTTAATTAAAGAAGTGCTGACACCAATAGGACATAATTTAATGGTCACTCCAAAAGAAGTAGATGGTTTTATGAAAGATATGGCTACTTTAATTGCAACTGGCTTAAATGCAGCACTTCACGAAAAAGTAACAGTAGAAAACTTCGCATCTTATACAAGGTAAGTACTCTTGTATTTCTCTATCATTTTTAAAATTTTAAAAGAATTTGTTCTAGCTTCTGAAGTTTTTTCATAGATTTTACCATTGAGGATTACTTCAGAAGGGGTGGAACCATGTATCTCGGGAATAAACATAATAACGGGAAGAAAAGGGTATTTAATCATTTCTATAAAAAAAGTGGCATTTACCTTATATGTGTAATTATCTTATTTGTTGTTATAGGGTTTTTAACTACAGTAGCACCTGCGTATCGATTCTCTTCTCATACGATAACAACCTGGACTAGTGACCTTGATAGTTCCACCTTTCTCTATCTGATGGGAATGGAGAATAGAGCATTTAAGGAAGCATATCCGGCAGATAAGGATTTGCCTAACTTGTCAAGTGTCGTATTTCAAATGGCAACAAGTATAAAACCTAATGACACACGAAGTTTACTGGGGCGAGAGTTCCCAGGACTCTCAACTTTTGAAAATGAAATAATAATTGCTGGTGAGGGGACTGATTATACCAACTTACCAGTTGAGTCCGCACCCCCTCTTGATGAAATTTTAAAAGATAGAGAAGCGGTTATCGATGAATCAAACGAACCTGAAGATACAAAAAAGGAATCTGAAACAGAAAAAGAAAACCAAGACGACCAGTTGAATACAGGCGATAAAGACGTTGTGTTTATTTATAATACTCATAACAGAGAATCTTTTTTACCACATTTGCCTGATGTCACTGACCCTGATTTGGCACAACATGGTGAAGTGAATATTACCAAAGTCAGTGATAGGCTCGCTAAATCATTAGAATCAAATGGCATAGGGTCAAGCGTTGACAATACAGATATCATGAAAATATTAAACAATAACGGATGGGAATATGGCCAATCGTATACGGCATCAAGGAAAGTCGTGAAAGAAGCCTTTGCATCCAATGAAGCGATTCAATATGTATTTGATTTACATCGTGATTCCCAACGACGGGACAAAACAACGATTGAAATCAACGGAAAATCTTATGCACGAATAGCTTTTGTAGTTGGAGCAGAATATCCAAGTTACGAGAAAAATCTATCATTGGCAAATGACCTTCATAAACTAATTGAGAAAAAATACCCGGGTCTAAGCAGAGCAGTCTTTACAAAAAAGGGCCCTAGAAGTAATGGTGTGTATAATCAGGACCTATCTCAAAACTCTCTTGTGATTGAGTTCGGAGGGGTTGACAATAATCTGAAGGAACTATATCGGACAGCAGATGCGGTTGCGGATGTATTTAGTGAACTGTATTGGGATGCTGAAAAGGTAAATAAGAATCAGTAGGAGGAGATTATATGCGTTCTCTAGTTGTTCTGTTGTTACTTGCATTGTTCTTTCTGGTTGGTATAGTAGTGGGATTAGATCGAGGAAAAAATGCAACTGACACAACCCAAAGTACTGAAAATACTATAATTCAAGAAAAAGTGGATGAAAAACAGGTTATGGCAGTGGAAAAAACAACTAGTGAAGATATAATGACAGCAGAAGCGCCAGTACATTTCACCCAGAAAATGGCTACATTCTTAGAAGCTAGTGTACAAGGATTTTATGAAATTGTCGTAGAAGTTATTTATCAGATTGTTCAAGTCTTTTTTTAAAGGGAATTCTGTTACTCACTCCTTTAGTCCTTGAATGTATGTGATGCAGTTGCTATAATCAATGCTAGTTATTGACGTCTTAAATTTGCACTTTTATTGGTGAAACGGTAAAAGACAAGTAGGAGTGAGCATCACTTATGGTGAAGAAACAAAGTAATGTACGTAATTTTTCGATCATAGCGCATATTGATCACGGAAAATCAACCTTGGCTGATCGAATTCTTGAAAACACAAAAGCACTGACGCAGCGGGAAATGAAAGAACAGTTTCTTGATGCAATGGACTTAGAACGGGAACGTGGTATAACAATCAAATTGAATGCTGTGCAGCTTCATTATGAAAACAAAACAGGTGAAGATTATACATTTCATCTAATAGATACACCTGGACATGTCGATTTTACATATGAAGTATCGAGAAGTCTTGCGGCATGTGAAGGTGCAATACTGGTTGTTGATGCGGCTCAGGGAATTGAAGCCCAGACTTTAGCGAATGTTTACCTTGCATTGGATAATGAATTGGAAATCATACCTGTTATTAACAAAATAGACCTTCCAAATGCTGATCCAGAACGGGTTGCCCAGGAGCTTGAAGATGTCATTGGGATTGATAAGGACGACGTTATTTTAGCTTCTGCGAAAGATAATATTGGGGTTGATGAAATACTGAATCGGATTGTTACAGATATACCTGCTCCTTCCGGTGATCCAGACTCCCCTTTAAAGGCACTTATCTTTGATTCACTGTATGATTCTTATCGCGGTGTGATAGCTTATGTCTGTATTAAGGATGGTTCCGTAAAGGTTGGCGACAAAATTAAAATGATGGCAACCGAAAAGGAATTTGAAGTGAACGAAATTGGTGTCTTTACACCAAAACCAGTAGCAAAAGATGAATTAACTGTTGGTGATGTAGGGTTTCTTACAGCATCTATTAAAAATGTGGGTGATACGCAGGTTGGTGATACCGTTACACATACCAATAACCAGGCTGAAACACCACTACCTGGTTACCGCAGATTAAATCCTATGGTATTTTGCGGACTATTCCCGATAGATTCAAACAAATATAATGATTTACGTGAAGCACTAGAACGATTGGAGTTAAACGACTCATCATTGCAATATGAAGCAGAGACTTCGCAGGCACTAGGGTTCGGATTCCGCTGTGGTTTTCTGGGTTTATTGCATATGGAAATAATTCAGGAAAGAATCGAACGAGAATTTAATATCGACTTAATAACAACAGCACCAAGCGTAATATATGAAGTAGAGCAGACGGATGACACGACGATAGTAGTGGATAATCCATCTGTTATGCCAGACCCGCAAATTATAAAAGAAATTCATGAACCATTCGTAAAGGCGACCATCATGGTTCCAAATGATTTTGTTGGGCCTGTAATGGAAATTGCCCAAAAAAAGCGTGGGCAATTTATCGACATGGAATATTTGGATGATGTACGTGTTAACGTCGTTTATCAAATTCCTCTTTCAGAAATTGTGTATGACTTCTTTGATCAATTAAAATCTCACACAAAAGGCTATGCCTCCTTTGATTATGATTTGATTGGCTATCATCCATCAAACCTTGTGAAGATGGATATATGGCTGAATGGTGAAACGATTGACGCATTATCGTTTATTGTGCACCGCGATTTTGCCTATGAACGAGGGAAGCTGATTGTTGATAAATTGAAAGATCTCATTCCAAGACAGCAATTTGAAGTACCTGTCCAGGCGGCAATCGGAAATAAAATTGTCGCACGGTCGACTATTAAAGCAATGCGTAAGAATGTTTTATCTAAATGTTACGGTGGAGACATAACACGTAAACGTAAATTATTGGAAAAACAAAAAGAAGGTAAAAAGCGTATGAAAATGGTAGGATCGGTTGAGGTTCCACAAGAAGCGTTTATGGCTGTTTTACAAATGGATGATGATTAATTTATTTATTTATTAAGGGATAACTTATGGCATTCCTGCTTAAAGTTCATCCCTTTTCATAATAGTAGGGAAGTGAAAATCTTTTCTTACTGTATATGTGCAATTAAGGCTTAACTGTAATAAAGCTTGTACTCCAGGGATGGAGATAAGGGGTTCTAAGAAAGTGAAATACGCTTTCGTGAGAATCCCTTTAACGTTAATCCTGGTTTTCTAAGTATTGGAGAGGATAATTGTGATTAAATCCGTTTATATTCATATACCGTTTTGTCAGCAAATTTGTCATTATTGTGATTTCACTAAGTTTTTTTATAATGAGAAATTAGCTACAGAATATATAGAGGCACTTTCAAATGAAATAAACACAAATGTTACTGGCACGAAGAACAAAGTAAATACAATATTTATCGGTGGAGGCACGCCTACCTCATTAAATATGGATCAATTACGTTCCTTAATGAAAATGATTGACCAAAAGTTTGATATTGAGAACTGTCAGGAATTCACAATTGAATCAAATCCTGGCGATTTTGATGAAGAGAAAATTAAATTGTTACGAAGTTATGGTGTCAACAGGGTTTCTTTGGGTGTACAAGTGTTTGATGACAAAATGCTGGAAGAATTAGGCCGACTGCATAAGGTGAAAGACGTATATACTACCATTAATCAATTACAGCAGCATGGATTTTATAACATCAGTATTGACCTTATTTATGCACTGCCGAACCAGACAGTCGAACAGTTTAAGAAATCGTTGGATGAAGCAGTATCGTTCGGACTGCCCCATTATTCGACATACGCCCTGCAAATCGAACCCAAAACGGTCTTTTACCAACGTCATAAGAAAGGAAAACTGCACCGACCTCCAGAAGAGTCAGAAGTGCAAATGTATGAGGTTTTAAAAGAAACGATGCGGGCAGAAGGTGTCAACCACTATGAAATAAGTAATTTTGCCAAACCAGGCTACGAAAGTCAGCATAACCTGACTTATTGGAATAATGAACATTATTACGGGTTTGGGGCTGGAGCTCACGGATATCTCCCTGGTAAACGGACAGGAAATATTAGACCGCTACCTGCCTATGTAAAAAAAGCTATGGAAACAGGGAAGCCGGTATTAAATACAGAGGAAATCAGCATTAAAGAAATGATTGAAGAAGAAATGTTTCTTGGGCTAAGGAAAATGGAAGGAATAAACAAGAATCGTTTTCACGAAAGATTCGGTTTTTCCTATGAAAAACTCTATAGAAGTGCTGTGTCATCATTAAAACGTAAAGGTTGGCTGGCTGAGAATGAAACTAATCTTCATTTGACCGACCAAGGAATGTTATTTGGTAATGAGGTTTTTGCACAATTTTTATTAGAAGAAAAAGATTTAATGCTTGTGCGTTGACAAAAAAATAAGGATTTGATAATTTATTATTAGCATTAGCACTCGAGCGGATGGAGTGCTAACAGAGGTGATCATCATGTTAACTGAAAGACAATTACAGATATTACAAGTCATAATTGATGATTTCATAGAGTCAGCGCAACCAGTAGGCTCACGTGCTATATCTAAAAAAGGGGACATAACCTTCAGCTCTGCCACGATACGAAATGTGATGGCTGATTTGGAAGAGATGGGTTTCTTGGAAAAAACACATTCATCATCTGGTCGTATTCCTTCTGAAAAGGGCTACCGCTACTATGTCGATCACCTAGTCTCACCACAAGTAACAGAAGGTGATAAAAAGCTTATAAATAACGTTATACAAGATGGTTTTTTTGAGTTCGAACAGGTTGTACAAAAATCTGCCCAGATATTATCCGATATTACTAATTATACTTCAATAATATTAGGGCCAGAAGTATTTGAGACGAAATTGAAACAATTGCAGATTGTTACATTGTCATCACAAACAGCTGTTGCAATATTAGTCACTAATACGGGGCATGTGGAGCATCGTTCATTTTCTATCCCGGAAGAAATAAGCGCATCAGATTTAGAAAAAATGGTAAACATTTTGAATGATCGGTTGTATGGTGTACCAATTGTAAGGTTACCTGAAAAGTTAAATACGGAAATTCTCGATCTTATGAATAAGTATATAACTGATTTTGAGAAATCGTATGATTATTTGAAGGCTGCCTTTTTTAATGATGATAATCCTGTAAAATTATATTTTGGCGGTAAAACAAATATTCTAATGCAGCCTGAATTCAAGGATGTTGACAAAATACGTTCATTTTATTCCATGATGGAAAAGGAAGATGAAATAGCTAACCTGCTTAAGGACACTACTAATGGCATTAAAGTAAGAATAGGTCATGAGAACAAAGTAGATGCCATCAAAGATTTGAGTCTAATCACGGCTACGTATCAATTAAATGAAGAACAAATGGGTACAATAGCACTACTAGGTCCTACCCGTATGGAGTATAAGAGGGTTGTTAATTTACTAAACACATTATCACATGAAATGTCAGATGCATTGTATATGTGGTATAAAAATAATGAGTGAAGCAAGTCTCTAGAGAGTACATTGAATTGATGGGAGGCTATTCCCATCACTTCTTCATGTATATATGTTTATTTATAAAGCTATTCGTGATATATTCTAACGTGGCAATTTTATACGAGGAGGTGGCAGAAATGGAAGAACAGAATAGGGATACAACGCAAACAACTGAAAAAGTTGAGGGAAATGAGGAAAATATTACTGAGGTAATCGACAATACTGATCAAGATGGAGTGCAGCAAATGGGCTCAGATGAAAGCAAGATGGAAAACCTAAAAGCAGAAGTAGACCAACTCAAACAGGAGAAAGAAGAACTTCATCAGCGAGTGCTTCGAACACAAGCGGAATTTGATAACTTCAAAAAACGTTCGCAAAAAGAAAAAGAGGCAGAACGTAAATATAAAGCAGAAGTTCTCGTGAATGAATTACTTCCTGCAATTGACAATTTTGAGCGAGCATTACAGGTGGAAGTAAACGATGTTGGTGAAGGGTTTGTTGATGGCATATCGATGGTCTACAGACAATTAAAAGACGCATTAAAAGCACAAGGTGTTGAAGAAATAGAATGCGTAGGCGATACATTTGACCCAACTGTACATCACGCTGTTATGCAAGTAGAAGACGAAGATATGGAATCTAATACAGTTACGGAAGAGTTACAAAAAGGGTATATGTTAAAAGATAAAGTTATTCGACCAGCAATGGTTAAAGTAAATAAGTAAATGGATAAGTAGTGAAGGAGGAAGTTTATCATGAGTAAAATAATTGGAATTGATTTAGGTACAACAAATTCATGTGTGTCAGTAATGGAAGGTGGAGAAGCGGTAGTCATCCCGAATCCAGAAGGTAACCGTACTACACCATCAGTAGTAGCATTTAAAAATGGCGAGCGTCAAGTTGGGGAAGTAGCAAAACGTCAAGCAATTACGAACCCTAACACAATTCAATCAATTAAACGTCATATGGGTACAGACTATAAAGTGAAAATTGAAGATAAAGAGTATACACCACAGGAAGTGTCAGCAATTATCTTGCAGCACATCAAATCCTATGCAGAAGATTACTTAGGTGAAGAAGTAGAAAAAGCTGTTATTACTGTTCCTGCATACTTTAATGATGCAGAACGCCAAGCAACAAAAGATGCTGGTAAAATCGCTGGTTTGGAAGTTGAACGTATTATCAACGAACCGACAGCTGCAGCATTAGCATACGGAATTGATAAAGAAGATCAAGATCAAACAATTCTTGTATATGATTTAGGTGGAGGAACATTTGACGTGTCCATCTTGGATATTGGTGATGGTACGTTTGAAGTTGTTTCAACAGCTGGCGATAATCGCTTAGGTGGGGATGACTTTGACGAAGTTATCATGGACCACATGGTTAAAGAATTCAAAAAAGAGAATGGTATTGACCTTTCCCAGGATAAAATGGCTAAACAACGCTTGAAAGATGCAGCAGAAAAGGCTAAAAAAGATTTATCAGGCGTATCACAAACTCAAATTTCACTTCCATTTATCACTGCAGGTGACGCTGGTCCATTGCATATGGAAATGAACTTGACTCGTGCTAAATTCGATGAACTATCTTCTGATTTGGTTGAACGTACAATGAAACCAACTCGTAAAGCACTAAAAGACGCTGATTTATCAGCAGGTAAGATTAATAAAGTAATTCTTGTTGGTGGATCAACACGAATTCCAGCAGTTCAGGACGCAATTAAGCGTGAAATTGGCAGTGAACCATCTAAAGGTGTAAACCCTGATGAAGTTGTTGCACTAGGTGCTGCAATTCAAGGTGGCGTGCTTCAAGGTGATGTAAAAGATGTTGTATTATTGGATGTGACCCCACTTTCATTAGGTATTGAAACAATGGGTTCTGTAACTACCAAGTTAATTGAGCGTAATACAACAATTCCAACAAGTGAGTCACAAGTATTCTCGACTGCTGCAGATAATCAAACTGCCGTAGATATTCATGTACTCCAGGGTGAACGTGAAATGGCCGCAGATAATAAAACATTAGGTCGTTTCCAATTAACAGACATCCCACCAGCACCAAGAGGTGTACCTCAAATCGAAGTGTCATTCGATATTGATGCTAATGGTATCGTAAATGTTCGTGCCAAAGATAAGGGTACAAACAAAGAGCAGTCTATCACAATTAAATCTTCTTCAGGCTTATCTGATGAAGAAGTTGAACAAATGGTCCAAGATGCAGAAGAGAATGCTGAGGAAGATAAGAAACGCCGTGAAGAAATAGAGTTGCGTAATGAAGCAGAACAGCTTATCTTCACTACGGATAAGACAATTAAAGATCTTGGTGAAAAAGTATCTGATGAAGAAAAACAAAGTGCGGAAGACGCAAAAGATGAACTGCAAAAAGCAATAGATGCAGATGATATTGAACAAATTAAAGAAAAGAAAGAAACTTTACAAGAACAAGTACAACAACTTTCTGTTAAATTATATGAACAAATGCAACAAGATGCAGAAGCAGAACAGGGTCAAGAAGAAGGACAAGGTTCTGAAGATGTAGAAGACGCAGATTACAAAGAAGTTGACGACGAAGAGAATAAAAAATAATTAAGCTGAATCAATTGATTAAAGTCAAAGTCAGGAGTCTCTTGGCTTTGACTTTTACTCTTTTAAATGTTTATTTGCTATAAAGGAGCAATTGATGATAAGATAAAATTTATGCAATAGTGTCCGGGAGAGTGATTTACAAGTGAGTAAGCGCGATTATTATGAAGTACTTGGAATTGAAAAAGGTGCTTCCAAAGATGAAATAAAAAAAGCATATCGTAAATTGGCAAGACAGTATCACCCAGATGTAAACAGTGAAGAAGACTCAGCGGAGAAGTTTAAAGAGGCAAAAGAAGCATATGAAGTACTAAGCAATGAACAAAAACGTCAACAATATGATCAATTTGGTCATGCTAGTACACAAGGTCAAGGCTTCGGCGGTGGTGCACAGGACTTTGGTGGTTTTGGAGATATTTTCGATATGTTCTTTGGTGGCGGTGGTCGCAGACGTGACCCAAATGCTCCGCAACAAGGTGCTGATTTACAATATTCTATGATTTTAGAATTTGAAGAAGCTATCTTTGGCAAAGAGACAGATGTCAGTATACCAAAAGAAGAAGAATGTGATACGTGTGATGGATCTGGAGCTAAACCTGGTACAAAGACAAAAACATGTTCACATTGCGAGGGGTCAGGCCAATTAAATACGGAACAAAATACTCCATTTGGCCGTGTTGTTAACCGACGTGTATGTCATCATTGTAATGGTACAGGTAGAATTATTCCTGAAAAGTGTAATACGTGTGGTGGAGCAGGTAAGGTAAGAAAGCAAAATAAAATCCATATCTCTATCCCTGCAGGAATTGATGAGGGACAGCAAATTCGTGTCTCTGGCAAAGGCGAAGCTGGCGTTAACGGTGGACCACCAGGAGATTTGTATGTTGTGATTCAAGTTAAAACACATGAATTCTTTGAGCGTGAAGGGGATCATATATTCTGTGAATTACCTGTAACCTTCGTTCAGGCAGCACTTGGTGATGAAATAGAAGTGCCAACTGTACATGGTAATGTTATGCTGAAAATAACAGCCGGAACACAAACAGGTAAAGTCTTTCGACTGAAGGGCAAAGGTGCGCCAAATGTTAGAGGAACTGGTCACGGTGATCAACATGTACAGGTACGAGTAATTACACCAAATAAATTAACAGATCGTCAAAAAGAATTATTACGTGAATTTAATGATATTAGTGGAAACGAAGCAACAGATGAACAAGAAGGTTCCTTTTTCCAACGGTTTAAGAACGCATTTAAAAGCTAAATGATTGTTACACTTTTTCTATAAATTGCGAAGTAGTGAAAAACTTTTTTAGGCTGCTTTCCCTTTTTTTTAATGAAGTTGAGTGCTTCGATTCGTTCCGGCAGAATACCTGGCTTTCCATGGGCACGATCTCATTTAGTTGCTTCTTCCGAGGTCTTCGGAACGTGCTGTTCCCATAGGATAAGGAAAGCTTCGGCAGCATTACATCGCACGAAGAAAATTGGTTTTTATTTTCGAGGAGTCTACGTATTCTGCCACCACTGGAAGAGGCTTCTTGATTAGAAGTTGAATTGTTCCCTATGGCTAAGAAACAACGTCACAATAAGCATTGATAAATTTACAGGACAAAGTGAGAATAACCCAGCGGAGGAAATACACGGAGACTCCTGGGGGAGAAGAGTCCTAGATGAGACATCTGAGTGCGTCAGCACGAAGAGGGCTCAACAGCCGCCCCCGGATAGCGAAGTGTATTTTCGAAGCGGTGTTACTGCACCTAACCACTGTGACGCATTTTATATCAACTGCGAAGATTTTATAGGAGCAAAACTTATGAAAAGATACAAGAATTAAGAGCGGTGTTACTGCAACACCGCATACATAAACGATATTTTATTTTCTAAAGAAATGAGTGGATTGATTTGAAATGGTCAGAAATATGCATTCATACGACTAATGAGGCTATTGAACCAATTTCTAATATTCTACATGAAACCGGATCAAGCGGTGTTGTTATTGAAGACCCACTTGATCTGACAGCTGAACGTGATGATTTTTTTGGTGAGATTTATGAATTAAATGCGGATGAATACCCAGAAGAGGGTGTCTATATAAAGGCGTACTTACCAGTGAACAGTTTTTTAGGTGAAACAGTTAACGAAATTAAGCAAGCTATTAATAACTTATTACTCTACGATATTAATTTAGGCAGAAACCAGATAACCTTAAGCGAAATACATGAAGAAGAATGGGCAACAGCATGGAAAAAATACTACAAACCAGTTAAAATATCAAAAAAGATTACGATCATCCCAACCTGGGAAGATTATGAAGCTGTATCGAGTGATGAAGTCATTATCGAGCTTGATCCAGGTATGGCCTTTGGTACTGGAACACACCCGACAACTGTTTTAAGTATTCAGGGTATAGAACGTTATATAGAGGAAAATGATAATGTAATAGATGTGGGTTGTGGTTCCGGGGTATTAAGCATTGCTTCAGGCTTATTGGGTGCCAAGGAAGTTTATGCATTTGATTTGGATGATATAGCAGTAAAGAGCACCAAATTAAACGCAAAACTGAATAAGGCAGATAAAAAAATTATTACGAAACAGAATAATTTGCTTGATCGTGTTAATATGAATGCGGATATGATTGTTTCCAATATTTTAGCTGAGATAATCGTAAGGTTTGTGGAGGATGCATGGAATAATCTGAAACCGAACGGTATATTTATTACATCTGGCATTATCCAAGCAAAGAAACAAATGGTGATTGATAAACTGAACCAACAGGGTTTTCGTATTTTGGAAATAAATGAAATGGAAGATTGGGTTTCTATAATAGCTAGAAAGAATCAATAGAAAAGTGGTGCTTAGCTTTGCAACGCTATTTTGTTCCCGAAACTAATTGGGGAAAAGAAGAAGTTATTATTAAGGCAGATGATGCACATCATATTAATCGCGTGATGAGATTACAAGCCGGGGACGAAATTATATGTAATCACCCGGATGGTAAAGCAGCACTATGTGAAATAACATCCTTAGATAATGATGGTGTCCAGTTGGATATAATGGAATGGTTGGACGAGTCGTCCGAACTTCCACTTGAGGTTACAATTGCTCAGGGATTGCCCAAAAGTGATAAGTTTGAATTAGTATTGCAAAAAGGTACAGAACTTGGTGCAACTGCATTTACACCGTTACAAGCAGAACGTTCTGTAGTCATTTGGGATGCTAAAAAAGCTGAAAAGAAACTCAAACGTTATTCTAAAATTGTCAAAGAAGCAAGTGAACAAAGTCACCGAACCAAAATACCACAAATTAATAGCGTCACAACCATAGAAAAGTTAGTTGAAGAAAGTTCTGTGTATGATATAAAATTGTTTGCGTATGAAGAAGAAGCTAAAACTTCGGAATTCCAATCATTTGGAGCGATTATAAGTGACATGGAGCCCGGGAATCGAGTATTAGTGTGTATTGGCCCAGAAGGTGGTTTCTCAGAAAAAGAGGCAGATCAATTAAAACAGCATGGTTTTACTTCCGTTCGGTTAGGACCACGTATATTACGAACTGAAACAGCTCCTTTATATGTGTTAGCGAGTATTTCTTACCAATTTGAAGAGTTGAGGTGTAAATAATGCCGACAGTAGCATTTCATACTTTAGGATGCAAAGTGAATCACTATGAGACTGAAGGAATTTGGAACATGTTTAAAGATAATGGCTATGAGCGTGTTGATTTTAATAATCAGTCTGACGTATATGTAATTAATACATGTACAGTAACAAACACAGGAGACAAAAAAAGTAGACAAGTAATCAGAAGGGCTGTCCGAAAAAACCCTGAAGCGGTTATTTGTGTAACAGGCTGCTATGCCCAAACTTCTCCAGGCGAGATAATGGAGATACCGGGTGTTGACGTTATTGTCGGGACACAAAACAGAAAACAAATGATTAACTACATTGAAGAACACCAAAAAACACGTGAACCGATTAATGGTGTAACAAACATAATGAAAAACCGCGTATTTGAGGAAATGGATGTACCTGAATTTACTGATCGGACACGTGCATCGCTAAAAATTCAAGAGGGTTGCAACAATTTTTGTACATTCTGTATTATTCCTTGGTCAAGAGGATTGTTACGGTCAAGAGACCCTGAAAATGTCGTATCACAAGCTCAGAAATTAGTTGACGCAGGGTATAAGGAAATTGTTCTAACCGGTATTCATACTGCAGGGTATGGGGAAGATATGAATGACTATAATTTTGCAAAACTACTTCATGAATTAGAAGCAAATGTTGATGGACTTAAACGGATTCGTATTTCATCTATCGAAGCAAGCCAGATTACAGATGAAGTGATCGATGTACTTGATAAATCAACTAAAATTGTCCGTCACTTGCACATTCCTCTGCAATCAGGTTCTGACTCAGTACTAAATCGTATGAGGAGAAAGTATTCCAGCGCATTTTATAAACAGAAGGTAGACAAAATCCGTAAAGCTCTACCAGGCTTGGCAATCACATCAGATGTAATTGTTGGCTTTCCAGGCGAAACAGATGAAGAGTTTATGGAAACTTACCACTTTATTAAAGATGTTGGCTATTCAGAGCTGCACGTCTTTCCATTTTCGAGAAGGACAGGTACACCCGCAGCACGCATGAAAGATCAAGTTGACGAGGACGTAAAAAACCACCGTGTACACCAAATGATTGAACTTTCAAACCAATTAGCAAAAGAATATGCTTCAGACTATGAAAATGAAGTACTGGAAGTTATACCGGAAGAACGTGTATCTGAAGAGGAAACAGACTATTTGGTTGGCTATACAGATAACTATTTAAAAGTGCGTTTCAAGGGTACACAAGATCTAATTGGAAAAATCGTTCGAATAAAAATAACAAAATCTGGCTATCCGTATAACGACGGTATATTTGTCCGTGTTATGGACAGTGCCACAAACTCAAATATTAAAGCAACTTCTTAAGACCGAACACTTTTTCGCGTTTTATAAATGCTATGCAAGATAAATAGGATCTAGTGCCGTATATACCATACATGAAAGGAAGATATACATGAATATGGATTTAGCGAAATATATTGATCACACCCAATTAAAACCAGACACAAAAAAAGAAAAGATTGCCCAGATTGTAAAAGAAGCAAGTGAAAACGGTTTTGCTTCAGTTTGTGTTAATCCGTATTGGGTACCTTTTTGTTATGAGAATTTAAAGAATACTGAAGTTAAAGTATGTACTGTTATTGGTTTTCCGTTAGGAGCTACATCTACTGAAACAAAAGTGTTTGAAACAAAGCAAGCTATTAAAGATGGGGCAACAGAAGTGGATATGGTTATTAATGTTGGGGAACTGAAGTCGAACAATGATGAAGCAGTCAAAAATGATATTGAAGCTGTAGTTAAAGCAGCAGAAGGGAATGCACTAACAAAGGTTATCATAGAGACTTCTTTGTTGAACGATGATGAAAAAGTACGAGCTTGTAAACTTGCTAAACAAGTTGGAGCAGATTTTGTGAAAACTTCCACAGGATTTTCCGGTGGTGGTGCATCTGTTCATGATATTAAGCTTATGCGTGAAACTGTTGGAAGTGAAATGGGTGTTAAGGCTTCAGGTGGCGTACGTGACCTTGAATCTACAAAAGCCATGATCAATGCTGGTGCCACAAGAATTGGTGCTAGCGCAGGTGTCGATATTATTGCTGGAAATAAAGGGACAGATAACTATTAAAAACTAAATTCTAAAGGTTTATTGTTGATATCCCGTGGAAATCAAAAAGATTTTCAGTAGTGGATTAAACAACCGAAGAAAGTCAACTCTTAATAAAAGAGCCTCTTTAAAAACAGGTTAACAAGTGATAAAGTATTATTTTTAAGTTGACCTGTAATTAGGGTTATATTATAATTAGCAGAGACATGAGATATTATTCATGTTTGTACATTTTTGTTTTTTGCTTCGGAGGGAGGGAAATTAGCATGTCAAATACAACTCGCATTCGTAAAAACGAGAATCTTGAGGATGCTCTTCGTCGCTTTAAGCGTAGTGTGTCAAAAAGTGGTACACTACAAGAATATCGTAAGCGTGAACACTATGAAAAGCCTAGTGTTAAACGCAAGAAGAAGTCTGAAGCTGCTAGAAAGCGTAAATTCTAAAGAGGGTGCAAGAGCATGACAATATTAGAACAGCTGAACCAAGATATGAAGCAAGCCATGAAAAACAAAGATAAAGATACCCTTAGTGTTGTTAGAATGGTGAAAGCTTCAATCCAAAATGAATCGATTAAACTTGGTAACAAAGAACTTTCTGAGGAAGAAGAAATAACGGTTCTCTCTAGAGAGTTAAAGCAAAGGAAAGATTCCCTCCAAGAATTTAAATCAGCTGGACGCGATGATCTTGTTAAAAAACTTGAAATTGAAATCAATATTTTACAAGAATATATGCCAGAACAGATATCAGAAACTGAGTTAGAGGCATTAGTTCAGTCTACGATTCAGGAAGTTAATGCAACTTCCAAAAAAGATATGGGGAAAGTTATGAGTGCAATTATGCCTAAAGTAAAGGGTCAGGCTGATGGAGCACAGATTAACAGGCTTGTTCAAAAAAACTTAAATTAACTAATGATTCAAAAAGCCTTGTCAGATTTGACGAGGCTTTTTCATTTATTTTTTTAGAAAAGTATCATCTTTTTATCTGTTTGTGATACTATTTAACTAATATGGCTAAAATGAAACCATTTACATATATAAATCGTATGTAAACTGATTGGGTAATAGAAAGGGGGGATGCTGTGTGCCTGGTAGCAGATTTAGACCATACATAATTTCAGCACTTGTATTATTAATTTCGGTTTCATTGTTTACTACTATTCCAATGGTTAATGCACAGGATAGTGGCGATGGAAAACTAGTTTATATCATTCCAATAGAAAATGAAGTTGAAGCTGGACTGGAGGCTTTCCTTTCGCGAACGACAAAAGAGGCAGAGGCAGCTGGCGCCGATCATATAATATTTGAAATCGACACCCCTGGGGGAAGGGTTGATTCCGCCAGACAAATTGCGGAACTATTACAAGACCTTGAACTTACAACTACTTCCTTTATCGTTAATCAGGCATTATCAGCAGGTTCTTATATAGCATTAAACACAGATAATATCTATATGAAACCACAGGCCAATATGGGAGCGAGTGGTGTCATAAATCAGGATGGAACTGCGGCTAATAAGAAGGCACAGTCCGCATGGCTAAGTGCAATGAAAAGCGCAGCTGAATCAAAGGGAAGAGATAAATTGTATGCAGCTGCAATGGCAGACCCAAGTATAGATCTTCCGAAATATGGTGCTGGGGAAGGAAAGTATCTTACTCTGGATCCAGACTCAGCTGTAGAGGTCGGTTATTCAAATGCCACTGTTGAAGACAGAACAGAATTGTTAAATGAACTTGGATTAAACAATGCGACTATTGTTGAGAAAGAACCCACAATAGCTGAAAATATAGCCCGGTTTATAACTAACCCGGTTGTAGTTCCGATATTATTGTCAGTTGCAAGTCTTGGGTTGATTGTAGAGTTGTATTCTCCCGGTTTTGGAATTCCAGGTATAATGGGCTTGTTATCGTTAATTTTGTTTTTCTATGGACATGTCGTTGCAGGTTTGGCTGGGATGGAAGCCATTATCTTACTAATCTTAGGTTTGGTATTAATCATAGCAGAGTTTTTTGTCCCCGGAGGAATAGTCGGTTTACTTGGAGTTGGATCTGTGGTTGGGTCATTGCTTATATCAGGTCAGGATATCGGCCACATGTCAATGAGTATTGGTATAGCTTTCATAGTAGCCATAATAGCTGCTATTATACTGTTTAAGTCAATGGGGATGGAAAAAGGATTTTTTCGCCATATTATATTAAAGGATCAGACATCAACTGAACTTGGATATGTTTCTTCTGTTAATCGGTTGGAGTTAATAGGGTTGGAAGGTGTAACAGTAACTCAGTTACGTCCATCAGGTACAGCGATATTCGATGATGAACGATTAGATGTTGTATCAGAAGGAGGGTTTATTCAAAGTAATAAACCTGTCAAGGTGGTTAAGGTAGAAGGGGTTCGTGTGGTAGTAAGAGAAGTATAATTTTGAGATGAATATATAGGAGGAATTTACATGGATTTAGAACAACTTATGCCGGTCATAATAATAGCGGTAATATTAATTGTTGTAGCAGTATTATTTACATTTATTCCAGTAATGCTATGGATTAGCGCTTTGGCTGCAGGTGTTAAAGTAGGTATCTTCACACTTGTTGGGATGCGATTACGTAGGGTTGTGCCTTCAAGGGTAATTAATCCGTTAATTAAGGCACATAAAGCAGGATTGGAATTAACCACAAATCAGCTGGAAAGTCATTACTTAGCGGGTGGTAATGTAGATAGAGTGGTCAACGCACTTATCGCTGCACATAGAGCAAATATCGAACTATCCTTTGAACGAGGAGCAGCGATTGACTTAGCTGGTCGTGACGTTTTAGAAGCTGTTCAAATGAGTGTTAATCCAAAAGTTATTGAAACGCCATTTATTGCAGGTATCGCGATGGATGGTATTGAAGTGAAAGCAAAGGCACGAATTACTGTACGTGCTAACATTGACCGCCTTGTCGGTGGTGCTGGAGAAGAAACAGTAATTGCCCGTGTAGGTGAAGGTGTTGTTAGTACGATTGGTAGTTCAGAAGCACATACAAAAGTACTGGAAAACCCTGATTCAATCTCACAAAATGTTTTAAGCAAAGGGTTGGATGCGGGAACAGCATTTGAAATTCTCTCAATTGACATTGCTGATGTGGATATTGGTAAAAATATCGGGGCAATCCTGCAAACCGATCAGGCTGAAGCAGATAAAAATATTGCTCAAGCTAAGGCGGAAGAAAGAAGAGCAATGGCTGTTGCACAGGAACAGGAAATGGTCGCACGAGTTGAAGAAATGCGTGCAAAAGTTGTCGAAGCAGAAGCAGATGTTCCACTTGCACTTGCTGAGGCACTACGATCAGGAAATCTTGGCGTAATGGATTATATGAACTATAAAAATATAGATGCTGATACAGATATGCGTGATACTATTGGGAAATTGTCAGATAATGATAAAGAAGACAATGACAATAAATAATGTATTAGCCTGTACAGGAGGGTTATTATGGATGTCATTCTCATAATCCTTGCAATTATTGGGGGACTTGCAGGTTTTTTAAAAGATAAGTCTGATAAAGATACCAATAAACAGAAACGAACAGTTAATTCGCCTAACCCCTCACCAACTCCTTCCGGGGGTGGTGGAATGGCGAGAAGTGATTACCAAACGCAAGTTTCAGAAGAAAAAACCTCAATTGAGGAACAGCAGCAGGAACAACGTGAACGTCTTGCCGATCGCATGAATACAGCTACCCAAAAGGCAATCGAAGAACGCAAGCATGATGCAATCATTAATGAAAATGATAACATCAACCAAACTGGTAATAAGTTATCAGTTGAACAAAAACGATTTAAAAGACGGATAAAAAATAATTTAAATCAACAAGGTCTGGTAAACGGCGTTATCATGGCAGAAGTTTTAGGGTCGCCGAGAGCTAAGGAACCATATCAAAGTATTGTGAAACAGCGAAGAAAATAACTAATTCAAATAAAGAACCACTACTTATTGAGCTATAGATGCTTAACTGGGTAGTGGTTCTTTTTTCTTGTTCTTATCCTGTCGTTAATTTCATAAATATGAATGTGAGAGGGGGCCACATCAGTGAAAAAATGGCAACAACGAATCGGTCCATGGTTTATGAAACATTTTGCACTTCCAACTGATGTCATGTTGGAGTTGCCGAGAATAACAATGATTGGCCAAATACATGTCTATATTGAGAATCATAAAGGACTGATTGTTTATTCAGATACCGAATTAAAGCTTAAAACCAATAAGGGGTATGTACAGATATCAGGATCATCATTTGTGTTGAAAATGATGGTACCTGAAGAGATTTTACTGGAAGGTTTGATAACTGAAGTTAGATTTATTCCAGATTAAATAAGATAATAAAAGGAGGAGGACATGAAACATATACAGGGGTCGTTTTTTACTGGTTTTGTAACAATTTTAATAAAGGGTCAAAATCCTGAACTTTTCTTTCAATATTGTATTGATCAAGGTATTACAGTGTGGGATATTAAAAAGGAATCTGAAACAGCGTGTAAAGGTAATGTTAAACTAAGTGATATTGATATACTAAAGGATATTAAACGTCGGACAAGTTATAAAGTGACCTTTTTAAATAAAAAAGGTTTGCCATTTTTATTTAAGCAATTCACCCGTAAAAAAGAAGTTGTGCTTGGCTTGTTGTTTAGTGTTATGCTAATTTTTTTTCTGTCGAATATTATTTGGGAAGTTAGAATAATAGGCGTGCCAAAAGATATAGAGGAAAAAATAAACAAACAGCTGACGGAATATGGTATTCATCAAGGTGCATGGACTTTTACACTGGATTCACCTAGCGAAGTACAACAACAATTAGTAAATGATGTACCTGAATTACTGTGGGTTGGCGTGCATCAAAAAGGGACATCCTATGTTCTTGAAGGAGTAGAAAAAACGATAGTAAAAGAAAAAGAGGTACAGGGACCCAGAAATTTAGTAGCTACAAAAAAAGGTGTCATTCAGAAAATGTATGTATCTAAAGGGCTCCCTAAGGTTAGAGTCAATGATTATGTTGAACCTGGACAAGTTCTTGTTTCCGGAAAGCTCAACTTTGATGATAGCGAAGAGGACAAAAAATATGACTTAATAGCCGCCGAGGGAGAAATAATTGCGAAAACATGGTATGAAACAGAGGTGACCATTCCGCTAGAAGCAAGTCATGAACTATTGACCGGAAATCGTGAACGTAAATACCATTTAAGTATCAATGATTTCGAGGTGCCTGTATGGGGATTCAGTTCACCTGATTATAATGAAATACATCGGGAAAGAATTGAAAAAGACCTGTATTTTTTGAAATGGAAGCTTCCGGTACAAATAATTGAAACTATTTTAAGTGAAAAAAGGTATAATAAAGTAGAGAGAAGTAAGAAAGATGCAATTAATATTGGAATTGAACAGGCAAAAAACGAGTTAATGCTACGACTGGGACCTGATGCGAAGATTGTTTCTGAAAAAATTTTGCATGAAACAATTGAGAATGGTAAAGTTAAACTAATCTTATATATGGCTGTGGAAGAAAATATTGTTAAAGAAGAATCAATAGATCAAGGAGATTGATTATGTCAGAAAACTTGAAAACAATTGAGTTACAATTAACCAATCCTAATGAAGCATTAGCTTTGTTTGGTACAAATGATAAATATTTGAAACAAATAGAACAGCAATTAAATGTATCGATTGTTACAAGAGGAGAGCAAGTAGGTGTTTCTGGCACAAATGAAGAAATTGAACTTGTAGAAGAGATTTTGTCTACTCTTCTTACAATAGTGAGAAAAGGATTGGATATAACGGAACGAGATGTTGTCTATTCAGTCGATCTCGCAAAAAAAGGAAAAATTAACCAATTTGAAACTCTTTTTGAAGATGAAATAACCAAAAATGTTAAGGGAAAATCAATCAGGGTAAAAACATTAGGACAAAAAAATTATGTGTCAGCAATTAAGTCTCATGACCTTGTATTTGGTATTGGTCCCGCTGGTACAGGAAAAACGTATTTAGCTGTCGTAATGGCTGTTCATGCTTTAAAAAACGGCGAAGTGAAAAGAATTGTTTTAACACGCCCTGCAGTAGAAGCTGGTGAAAGCCTTGGATTTTTACCTGGTGATCTAAAAGAAAAGGTTGATCCGTATTTGAGGCCATTATATGATGCATTACATGATGTTCTTGGAGCGGAGCATACGATGCGCTTAATCGAGAGGGATACAATTGAAATTGCTCCATTAGCTTACATGCGTGGACGTACACTTGATGATGCATTTGTTATATTGGATGAGGCGCAGAATACTACACCAGAACAAATGAAAATGTTTCTGACACGTCTAGGTTTCGGCTCCAAAATGATAATTACCGGTGACATCACTCAGATTGATTTACCTAAAGGTGTGAAATCAGGGTTACAGGTAGCAAATCAACTATTGTCATCTGTCCACGGAATTTCAATTATTCATTTAAATCAAACTGATGTTGTAAGACATCCACTGGTACAAAAAATTATTGATGCCTATGAAAAAATAAATTAACTCATAGTGTAAGACCCCCAAAAGCGGGTCTTATTTCTGTATTACATAGCTAATTGCTTATCAGTTATGAGGTGAAAATTATGACTAAGTTGCTGCAAAACTTTGTAAAGACACTATTTAAGATCCGGATAAAATGGGTAACAGTTGTTTTGCCGGTGGTTATTTTAGGTGTCTTTTTTTTCCTTGTAACTGTTAACAACGTATTTACAGAAACATATGATATTGAACGGTTTTCCAGTGCTAAGGAAACAATTCATTCGCCAATTACTATTGAAAATGAACAGGAAACACAACGAAAAACCCGGGAAACTGTTCAAGCTGTTGAAGATAGATTTGACATATCAACTGAAACTACTGAAGAACAAGTAGAATATGTGGAAGAAATATTTGATGCAATTGAAAAATTGGAAGCAGAAGAGGTAAAAAATTTACCAGAGTCGCCTAGTGAGAATAATGCAGGTGTAATGCCGAGCCAGGTGAAAGTACAGCGATTAAAGCAGATATTGTCGCCTGAGATAACTGAAGAAGTCAATGATGGAGTATTTTATGAACTTGTTGAAGTAAGTCCACAAGTACGTATAGAAGGCAAAGAAATGTTTGTTGCTTCACTGAAAGAGGTATTAAGGAATGGTGTCCGTGTTGAAAATATCCAAAGCGGTATTGCCAAGATGGAACAAGATATAAAGTATTCCAATATATCAGACAGTTTAAAAGAAGCCCTCGTAAAATTAAGCGAGTTTGCAGTAGTGGAAAATTCATTTTTTGATGTTGAAAAAACAATGGATGCACGAAAGGATGCAGCAAGCAGCGTCGAGCCTGTTGTAATTCGAGCAGGTGAAATAATTGTCAGAGAAGGCCAAGTAATTACTAATGAATACTACCAGGACCTAAAGTTAGCTGGTTTGTTGGATAAAGAACGAAATGTTTATCCAGTCATAGGATTGGCTTTATTAATATTTTTAATAATCTCGGTTGTTGGTTATGAGATGAACCTGCTTTCCAAAGGTAATCACTTAGATAAAGGTAAAATTGCTTCCATAATATTAATAAGTTTTATAGTTGTAGCACTAATGAAAGTGGTAAGTATGATAACCGTTCCGGTAAGCCAGTTATTTTTTGCAGTTCCAGTTGCATTAGGAGCCTTACTTGTAAAACAATTACTCAGTGAAAGGTTTGCAATCGTTCTCTCAATATTATATGCAATTTTGGGAAGCATAATTTTTAACGAACAAATCCCGGGTGCATTAAATATAGAGGCCGGTATTTACTTCTTCTTCTCGCAAATGGCTGGTATTATTTTCCTTTCGGACGTTAAGGATCGGTTGGCTATTCTTAAGGCAGGCGCAGGTGTTACTGCAATTAATATTATTATTGTAGTATTGTTTCTTTTCCTCTCATTTGAAAAGTATTCGTTAGGAGATTTATTAATCCATTCTGGTTTTGGAGTTGCTTCTGCCTTTCTTTCAGCAGTTTTAGCTATTGGCTTATTACCAATCTTCGAGACCGGATTAGGTATCTTATCAGATATAAAATTACTTTCATTAGCAAGCCCTAATCAGCCATTGCTTCGAAAAATTCTAACTGAGTCACCAGGTACGTATCATCATTCCGTAATGGTGGCCAATCTTAGTGAATCAGCCTGTGAGGTTATCGGTGCAAATGGTCTTCTAGCAAGGGTTGGTGCGTATTATCATGATATTGGTAAGACAGTAAGGCCACATTATTTTATTGAGAATCAGTTATCGATTTCTAATCCTCATGATATAATTGAGCCAAGACAAAGTGCAGAAATTATTATTAACCATCCATATGATGGAGCAGCGATGCTTAAAAAACATAAACTTCCAAAAGAAATTATAAATATTGCGATGCAGCATCATGGAACTACTTTATTAAAATATTTTTATTATAAAGAAAAGGAAAGTAACCGCTATGTGAAGGAAAATAACTTCAGGTATCCTGGTCCAAAGCCGCAAACGAAAGAAGCTGCAATAATATGTATATGTGATTCTGTGGAGGCTGCAGTAAGGTCATTGAATGAGCCTACAGAGGAAAAGATTGAAGAAATAGTATCCTCCATTGTAAATGATCGTCTTATGGATGGACAATTAAATGAATGTCCACTTACATTAATGGAATTGGATAAAGTTCACCAAACTATCTGTAAATCATTAAAAGGGATTTTTCATTCAAGAATCCAGTACCCTATGAAGGAGGCAAAATAAAATGTATATCGATTTTCATGACCAAACTAATTCTGTACCTACCGATTATATTGATATGTTGCAACGATTACTTATTTTCACTGCAAAAAAAGAAGCAATCTCCATGGAAGCTGAAGTATCGATAAATTTTGTCAATAACAGTGAAATTCAGGAAATTAACCGGAATTACCGACAGCTTAACAAACCTACTGATGTATTATCGTTTGCAATGCAGGAACAAACTGATGATGAACTGGACATTGTTGGCGAAGATATTCCGTTAGTTCTTGGTGATATTGTGATATCTGTCGAAAAAGCGGAGGAGCAGGCGAAAGATTATGACCATTCGCTTGAGAGGGAACTGGGATTTTTAACGGTACATGGCTTCTTGCATTTACTTGGTTATGACCACATGGATAAAGAGGATGAACTGAAAATGTTTAAAAGGCAAGAAGAAATTCTGGGTGAATTCGGCATTGAACGATAATAAAAGTAAAAGGGCAATTGGTTTCTTACATGCGTGGAATGGAATTAAAGAAGTCACCAAAACAGAGCGAAATTTTAGGATACATTTAATTGCAACAATAACAGTTATTATAGCAGGCACGATAATACACTTAACTTTAATAGAGTGGGCAATCCTTATGCTTGCAATTGGATTAGTATTAGTTGCTGAAGCCACTAATGCAGCGGTTGAAAAGCTAATTGACTATGTGAAACCTGAAGCGAATCCGTTAGCTAAGACAATTAAAGATGTTGCTGCAAGTGCAGTTTTACTGGCTGCCTTAATTTCGTTAGTCGTAGGATTATTAATTTTTTTACCGAAAATATACGGATTGTTTTAACAAAACCTTCAATGAACGAAGGTTTTTTTGGCAGCGAAGTCAATTCCTTAAGCACTTCCTTGCTGTATAAGTGCAACTAAGGCCCTTTCAATTGGGGATTGCACTCCAAAGCATAGGGGGTTCTAAGAAAAATTTTTAATACTACTCAACTTTCGCATCTATAGAATAAGCTCAAACAGCTATCTTGATAATCTCAGAACGTTTTTAATAGTTGCCTTGACAACATTTGATAAAGTTTTTTGTACACATAAGATATAAACTGCGAATTAGTGAAGATTTTCTTTTGTTCTATAATGGTTGAGTGCTTACATTCGTTCCGGCAGAATACTTCGCTTTCCATGGGCACGACCTCAGCCTCCTTGCCCCGGCAAGGGGTATGCCGACGTTGTCCGCAAAGGACGGTTTTAGTCGGCCTTCATTTAGTCACTTCTTCCGGGGTCTTCGGAACGTGCTGCTCCCATAGGAGCCTGCGTATTCTGCCTCCACTGGAAGAGGCTTCTTGATTAGAAGTTGAAGTGTTCCCTATGGCTAAGAAAATCAAGGTAAACAGTCCCAGCGTAGGAAATACACGGAGACTCCTGTGGGGAGTTGAGGCCTAGATGAGACTACGCAGCGACGTAGGAGCAAGGAGGCTCATCAGCCACCCTTGGTGCGCAAAGTGTATTTCCGAAGCGGTATCATAGCACTCAGCATGTTACTTCGCATTTTATATCAACTACGTACTGTTGATCCAATGTCAACTCAAGTACTATATCTTCAGCCTTTCTTATTCCTTCAAGGTTTATGCGTTTATTTTACGCTGCGAAAGTTGAAATACTACTTATGTCATTTTATGAGGATTTACAGAAACTTTTTAAAGGTTTTGTCGGATACATGAAACTAGCTGCATTTTGTAGTATGATGATTATATCAAATAGAAATAACTGCTTCGGAGGACATAATATGGATACTAAATTTAAATCAGGGTTCCTAGCAATTATTGGTAGACCTAACGTAGGAAAGTCAACATTTATGAACAATGTAATAGGGCAAAAAATAGCGATTATGAGTGATAAGGCTCAAACGACACGAAATAAAATTCAAGGCGTTCTAACGGAAGAAGATTCACAGCTAGTATTCATTGATACACCGGGAATCCATAAACCCAAGCATCGTTTGGGTGATTTCATGGTGAAAATAGCAGAAGATACTTTGAATGAAGTGGATGCAATTCTTTTTATGATTAACGCTAATGAAGGTTATGGAAAAGGTGATCAATATATAATTGAACGGCTGCAGCAAGTAAAGCGTCCGGTTTTCCTGATCATCAATAAAGTGGACTTAATTCATCCAGATGAATTGTTCCCTTTGATAGAACGTTATAAAAATAAGTACAATTTTGAAGAAATTATTCCAATTTCAGCGCTGCATGGAAACAATGTTTCACATTTGCTTAATATATTAAAAACACATTTACCTGAGGGTCCACAATATTATCCTGAAGATCAAATAACAGACCATCCTGAACGGTTCATTATTGGCGAGTTAATACGGGAAAAAGTATTGCAGTTAACCCGGGAAGAGGTACCACATTCAATAGCAGTTGTAATCGAGAATATTGAGACAAGAGAATCAGATGCAGTTTTTATTCAGGCAGCAATTGTTACAGAACGGAAAACCCAAAAAGGAATTATTATCGGTAAGCAAGGAAGTATGTTAAAAGATATCGGTAAAAAAGCCCGAAAAGATATTGAAGCATTATTAGGGTCAAAAGTTTACTTGGAGCTTTGGGTGAAAGTTCAAAAAGACTGGCGCAACAAGCAATCACAGTTGCGTGAATTTGGTTTCCGCAGTGATGAATATTAAACATGGTAAAATTTAAAACTCATTGAATGAACATGTATGGTAATTCTAAGTAGTAAGTACTTTTCAATATGCTATAAAGGAAGGTGGGGTTTCTTGTGATCGACTTAACCTGGAGATTATTTAGTCAGACAGGAAACATTGAAACCTATTTATTATTGAAAGAGTTAGAAGAAAGAGAACACGGTACAGGTGATTCGATTCAACAGGAAGATGAAGAAGTATCATCGATTGAACCTAAATTATAGTACATGGGGATTTTCAATGGTTTGACCTAAGAAGGTGATACTATTTGCTTGAAAAGACGAGAGGTATTGTCATTAAAACGCAAGATTACAGTGAATCACATAAAATAGTTACGATTTACAGTAACAAACTAGGTAAAATCACTGCTATTGCGAGGGGAGCCAAAAAACCAAAAAGCAGAATGGCTGCTGTTACGCAGCCATTCATACTTGGTGAATTTTTCATCTATATCAATTCGGGATTAAGTACGATTCAACAGGGAGATGTTGTTGATTCGCTCCGTTTTATCCGGGAAGATATAATTAAGACAGCATATGCTGCATATATAGTTGAACTAACCGATAAATTAGTTGATTCAAATCTACCGGATAACTATTTGTTTGACCAGCTATACCAGACATTATCCTGGATTGCCGAACATGATGATGCAGATGCAGAAATTCCAATGATGATGTATGAGTTAAAATTATTTGCAAAAGGCGGATTTGCACCGACAGTTAGTAATTGCGTGAGCTGTGGCAGGAGAGATACGCCGTTATATTTTTCAATAGCTGAAGGTGGTTTACTTTGTTCGCGATGTAATCATATTGATTCTGAAGCAACTATGCTGCCAGATAATGTAGCCAAGTTGTTGCATATTTTTATGAGTGTAGAACTGGAAAGAGTCGGTACAATTTCAGTAAAATCAGCAAATAAAGATTTATTGCGTCAGCTGATTGATGCCTATTATGAACAGTATGGTGGCTATTATTTAAAATCAAAACGATTTTTAAATCAATTGGATAAATTAAAATAAGTCTTTTTGTTGACAGTTCTGGTGGTAATACAGTATTATTTGTACATATTTTAAATAGAACATTTAATTGCATTGATGGAGAATAGTACTTATTGGTTGCTATTTTGAGCGAGTCCAGAATAGTGAAAGCTGGATAATAGGACGATAAGGAACGGCACTCCTGAGCAATTGGTATAAAGTGGCTCTTTTATAATAGGGCAAGTAGGGTGGAACCGCGGAATGATATCCGTCCCTATGTCATTTAAGTGACATAGGGATGGATTTTTTTTAGTGTTAAGAAAGTGAATCAATTTCATTATTAATAAATAAAGCAGTAATCTACCTATTTGTTAATGTGTTACTCTTGATTTAGACTGCAGGCGGACACTTTGCGCGGTAACGTCGCCCCACTCGCTATTCGTGAGCGTGTTCCATACGGCGCTGTACAGACCTTGCGCTTTCATTATTCAATAAATTAAATATGGAGGTTTATAAAAAATGACTATACAGGAAATGATTTTAACTTTACAAAAACATTGGTCAGATCAAAATTGTATTTTAATGCAAGCTTATGACGTTGAAAAGGGTGCGGGAACAATGTCTCCAATGACCCTGTTAAGAAGTCTTGGACCAGAACCGTGGAATGTAGCTTATGTTGAGCCTTCAAGAAGACCGGCGGATGGTCGATACGGGCAAAACCCTAATCGGCTTTATCAGCATCACCAATTTCAGGTAATTATGAAGCCATCCCCAGATAATATCCAGGAATTATATTTAGATTCATTAAAAGCACTTGGTATTAATCCGTTGGAACATGATATACGCTTTGTAGAGGATAATTGGGAAAATCCGACTTTGGGTGCTGCAGGACTAGGATGGGAAGTGTGGCTGGACGGAATGGAAATAACTCAATTTACATACTTTCAGCAAATTGGCGGTCTTGAAGCAAATCCAGTAACAGTTGAACTCACTTATGGAATTGAACGTTTAGCGTCGTATATTCAAGATAAAGAAAACGTGTTTGATTTGGAGTGGACACAAGGTGTAACGGTTAAGGATATCTTTTTCCAGCCTGAATACGAACATTCAAAATATACGTTTGAAGAATCTAATACTGACATGTTATTTGAGTTATTCTCTATGTATGAAAAAGAGGCTGAAGTTACAATGGAAAAGGGATTGGTTTTTCCATCCTACGATTACGTATTAAAGTGCTCGCATACATTTAATTTACTCGATGCTAAGGGTGTCATTTCAGTAACTGAACGTACAGGATATATTTCCAGGATACGAAACCTTGCCAGGAGTATTGCTAAAGCATATGTAGCAGAACGTGAACGGTTAGAATTTCCTATGTTAACAGAGGAGGCAGAATAATGGCTAAAGATGTATTGTTTGAAATAGGGCTGGAAGAATTGCCAGCGCGTTTTATTGATAAAGCGGAAAGTCAACTTATTAGTAAAACAAAAGATTGGCTTGATGACTTACGTATTTCATATGATTCGATAACTTCATTTTCAACACCAAGAAGACTTGCCGTTTTAATAAAAGATGTTGCCGAAACCCAATCATCACTTGAAGAGGAAGTAAAAGGGCCAGCTGTTAACATAGCCAAAGATGATGAGGAAAGTTGGACAAAAGCAGCAATTGGTTTTACAAAAGGCCAAGGGAAGACTGTTGAAGACATCTATACAAATGATGTAAAAGGGACAACCTATATTTTCGTAAAAAGACATATTATCGGTAAAGATACGTTTGAATTGCTTCCTTCGTTCAAGGAAATTATCGAATCTATTCAGTTTCCTAAAAATATGCGCTGGGCCGAACAAAGCCTTCGATATGCACGCCCAATACGTTGGATTGCTGCATTGTATGAGGACCAGGTTATACCTTTCGAAATTGCTGATGTTTCAACCAGTAATTTCACGTTCGGTCATCGGTTTCTAGGAAGAAGGATTACTTTAACATCGCCATCAGACTACCAATTTGAACTGAAGGATAATTACGTTATAGCAGATCCGAATGAACGTGAACATTTAATAACCAATGGGATTAAATTGATAGAAACAGAATACGGATTTCAAGTACCAATTGATAATAGTTTGCTGAATGAGGTTCGTAATCTTGTTGAGTATCCAACGGTGTTTATTGGATCATACGAAGAGTCGTTTTTAAAATTACCATCAGATGTGTTAATAATATCTATGAAAGAACACCAGCGGTATTTCCCTGTGAAATCAAAGGATGGAGAATTGTTGTCTTACTTTGTCGGCGTACGAAACGGTGATGACAAAGCGCTAAATACTGTAGTGAAAGGCAACGAAAAGGTATTACACGCGAGATTATCTGATGCCCAATTCTTTTTTGAAGAAGATCAAAAACATTCAATAGATTATTATTTGGAGAAGTTGGAGCGAGTTGTTTTTCAGGAAAAACTAGGAACAATAAGTGATAAAGTATCGCGAGTTGTCAGGATTACAGATCAATTGGCGCAACAACTTAATCTTGATGAAAAAACGAAAGAAAAGGCAATTAGGACTGCTGAAATTTGTAAGTTTGATTTACCTACAAATATGGTGGATGAATTCACAGAGCTTCAAGGGATTATCGGGCAAACATATGCGATAAATTTTGGCGAAGAGAAAGAAGTTGCAAGAGGGGTTGCAGATCATTATTTACCGGTTCATGCTGATGATCGTCTACCTGAAACAATAGAAGGTGCTATTGTTAGTGTTGCAGATAAACTGGACACAATTGTCGGTTGTATTTCAGTAGGATTAATTCCGACTGGTTCTCAGGATCCGTATGGTCTTAGACGTCAATCAGTGGGTATCTTGAAAATATTAAAAGAAAACAAGTGGAATATTACGGTTGAATCTTTATTGGATTTAACACAGCAGTTTTATCATAACCTGGCAATTAACGACACGAACAAAGTCAGAAGTGAATTAGAACATTTCTTTGGCTTGCGTGCCACATATATATTTAGAGAAGTGAAGCTTGAGCAAGATGTTATTCAATCAGTATTGCATAAACAAATAGGTGTTATTTCTTATACGTTAGCGAAAGCAATTATTTTATCCAAAAAACGAAATGATCACGATTTTAAATCTGTTCAGGAGGCTCTTGTCAGAGTGATTAACCTGTCCAGGAAAACGGATATAGCTACAGTTAATCCAGAGCTTTTTGAAACACCATCTGAAAAGGAATTGTACCAAGTTTATTTAGAAGTAAGGGATTCTTACAACGACGCGAATAACAACCAGCAAGCTGAGGATGCGTTGTTATACTTAGGGAAATTGGCAGAACCGATTCATAGCTTTTTTGAACATAATATGGTTATGGCAAAGGACGATAAAGTCCGTAATAATCGGTTGTCACTGGTAAACTTAATAGCGGCGTTAACTTACGACTATGCGGATCTTTCTATAATCGAATGGAAGCAGCAATTCTAATACGAATAAATAGAAGGGCATTTAAACCAGACACTTTTAAATCTTATTTTAAGGTAACATTATTTCTTTTTTACTCTATATAGTCTATAATATTGAATAAATAGTATGTCACATTGAGCCGTTAGGTGGTGAAAAAGTGGAGTTATCAAATAGACAAGAGCAAATTATTGTAATTGTTAAAGAAAATGGCCCAATTACCGGTGAAAATATTGCTGAACATTTAGGCTTAACAAGAGCCACATTACGACCGGATTTAGCTATTTTGACCATGGCTGGTTTCCTTGATGCAAGACCACGGGTTGGATATTTTTATACAGGTAAGACCGGAACCGAACTACTGACCGAAAAGATAAAACAATTTAAAGTTCAGGAATATCAGTCAGTCCCTATAGTTGTTAAAGAAGATGCTTCTGTTTATGACGCTATTTCAACAATGTTTTTAGAAGATGTCGGGACGCTTTTTGTAGTAGATGACAACGCATGTTTAATAGGTGTTTTATCAAGAAAAGACTTATTGAGAGCGAGCATTGGAAATCAGGACTTAAACGCTGTACCAGTACATATTATTATGACGAGAATGCCTAATATTACTGTATGTTACCGTGAGGATTTAATGATAGATGCTGCAAAGAAGCTAATTGAAAAACAAATTGATGGACTGCCTGTTATTAAAGATACTGAAAGTGGCTTGGAAATTGTGGGGCGTATCACGAAAACCACGATAACGAAGGCGTTTGTGGAGTTAATAATGGATGAGCATTTATAAGAGAGGAGCCGGACCATGGGTGTTAAACCACTAGTTTATGTTTTGTCGGATTCCGTTGGAGAAACTGCAGAATTAGTAATCAAAGCGGGGTTGAGTCAATTTAATAATGGTGAATATAATATACAGCGAGTGCCATATGTAGAAGATAAGAAAACAATTGATGAAACCATTCAGATTGCCCAGGAGAAGCAGGGGATCATCGGTTTTACACTTGTAGATCCTACTTTACGAAAATATCTAAATTCAAAAGCAAACGAGAAAGACGTTGAAGCAATTGATATAATGGGGCCAATGATGGATGCAATGGAAAAATTCTTTGATCATAACCCGCGTCTTGAGCCTGGACTAGTCCATAAATTAGATGAGGACTATTTTAAACGTGTAGAAGCAATCGAATTTGCGGTTAAATACGACGATGGCAGGGACCCACGCGGAATTGCAAGAGCTGATATAATATTAATCGGTGTTTCTCGTACTTCTAAGACTCCTTTATCACAGTACCTGGCACATAAGAGATTAAAGGTCGCCAATGTACCAATTGTTCCTGAAGTTGATCCACCTGAAGAATTATATGAAGTAGATCCTAAAAAATGTATTGGATTGCAAATAAGCCCCGAGAAACTTAATGAAATAAGAAGAGAACGATTAAAGGCATTAGGACTTGGTGATCAGGCTACATATGCGAATATGGAAAGAATTCATCAAGAGCTTGATTGTTTTCATGACTTAGTTAATAAACTTGGGTGCAGGGTTGTGGACGTATCCAATAAAGCAGTTGAAGAGACAGCAAATATTATTTCTCATATGGTTAAAAAATAAAGAAAATTATCCAAAAAACATTCTGCATAACAAGTAGAATGTTTTTTGATGGTAATTTTAACGTTTTTGTATTATAATTATTTTTTGTGTCAAAATAAAATAATAAGCATGTATTGTAACCTATTGACGTATTCAGAAAAATAAAACATTAAGATATAGGAAGGAATACTACTCAATCATGTAGAATTACAGTATATGGGCATTTGAATAGTTCGATTAAAAGGTTTACAGAAGCCCGTCAAGAGGTACAATAATACAACAAGTTAAACAAATCCTTCTAAGTCTTATACTGCATGGAAGGAAATTTTTTCGACTTTCTAAAAAAATATTGTCGAATCATGAAGGATTTTCTTAACAAGTATCGAATTATATTAAAGCATGGTGGTAAAAATGCCAAATCAAGTACCGGAAGAGGTAATTGAAGAAGTACGTAAGTCTAATGATATTGTTGATGTCATTGGAGAATATGTTCAATTAAAGAAACAAGGAAGAAACTTTTTTGGGCTTTGTCCATTTCATGGTGAAAACACTCCATCCTTTTCGGTAACCCAAGAGAAGCAGATATTTCATTGTTTTGGTTGTGGTAAAGGTGGAAATGTACTGACGTTTTTGATGGAGATAGAGGACTATTCTTTTTATGAGGCACTAAAGTTTCTTGCCAGCAGAAGTGGAGTAGACTTACCCGAGACAGGAATGAATAAAGAATCTTCCATGTCGGAGGAAAATCAGAATATATTATCTGCTTACGAATGGATAACGAAACTTTACCATCACTTATTACGCTACACGAAAGATGGAAAAGAAGGGTATCAATATTTTAAAGACCGAGGAATCACTGACGAAACGATTGATGTTTTCCAGCTGGGGTTCGCACCTAATGTAAAAGATTTTACAGCTGAGTTTCTTCAGAAAAAAGGATTTCATCAACAAATACTCGTTAAAGCTGGTTTACTTTCTCTAAATGAGGACAATAGTGTAACAGACCGGTTTCGAGGCAGAGTTATCTTTCCAATTCGGAACCATTTAGGAAAGGCTATCGGTTTTGGTGGTCGGACAATTGGAGATCAGGAGCCAAAATATTTGAATAGCTCCGAAAGCGAATTGTTTCAAAAAGGACGCATCTTATACAATTTTGATTTAGCAAAGAAACACATACGTAAACAAAATGAAGCTGTTTTGTTTGAAGGATATATGGATGTTATCTCTGCATATCAGGCGGGGGTTAAGAATGCTGTCGCGACTTTAGGAACTTCGCTTACAGAGTCACAAGCAAAACTTTTAAGGCGTTATGTAGACACAGTGACTATCTGTTATGACGCTGATAATGCGGGAACTGAAGCAACATACAAAGCTGCAGTTTTGTTACAGAAGGTAGGATGTCATGTAAAAATTGCAAATTTAAGAGAAAACATGGATCCTGATAGTTTTATTCACGAATTTGGTGCTGTTGCATTTAAAGATGAAGTTATTAAAGCAAGTCATACGTTTACGAGTTTTTATATGCGTTACCTCAAGAAAGACTTTAACCTTAGTCTTGAAGGAGATCGCATTCAATATATAGAAAGTGTTCTTAAACAGCTTGCAATGATTGACAGCTCCGTTGAACGGGAATATTACCTAAAGGAAATAAGTAATGAATATAATGTAACAATGGAATCCTTAACACAAGAAATCCAAAGTCATCGGCAAAAGATGGGCAATGGTAAGGATAAGAGAGAAAAGAACAGATATACTAATAGGGCATCACAATTTCAACAAACAAAAAAATTACTACCGGCTTTTCATAATGCAGAAAGACAGCTTATTGCATATATGTTGCAAGACACTTCTATTACTGATAAAGTGCAGGAGGAAATAGGTGCATCCTTTAATATTGATAAGCATAAAATAATTGCTACACATTTATATGCATTTTATGAGGAAGGGCATCAAGCTGATGTCAGCATGTTTATTGAGATGTTGAATGATGACGATCTAAAGCGTTTGGTTACAGAGGTTGCAATGATTCCTGTAGTTGATGATATTAGTGATCAGGAAATCAATGATTATATTCGGATAATTCGTGCTGAAAATAGCAGTAAAAATAGTATTCAGACACTTAAAGAAGAGCAAAAGTTAGCCGAACAACAAAATGATCCAATCAAGGCTGCAAAAATTGCAATGGAAATCATTGAATTGCAAAGGCAGCTTAAGAAATCAAATTGAAATTGAATGTAGTTGGAAGGAGGGGGACTCATGGCCGAAAATAAGCCTTCACAAACAAAAGAAAATGAAAATGAACAAACACTGGATCAAGCGAAAGATCAATTGCTTGAAATAGGGAAAAAGCGCGGAGCACTGGCTTATGAAGAAGTTGCTGATCGTTTATCTAACTTCGAGATTGAATCTGAGCAGATGGATGAATTTTATGGGTACCTAGCAGAGCAGGGTGTAGAGGTTATCGGTGATTCAGAAGAAGATCCTAAAATGCAGCAAATCGCAAAAGAAGAAGAATTCGACTTAAATGATTTAAGCGTACCGCTCGGTATTAAGATAAATGACCCTGTAAGAATGTATTTAAAAGAAATAGGGAGAGTCGATTTACTTTCAGCTGCAGAAGAAATTGATCTAGCTCATCGAATCGAAAATAGTGAAGAAGAAGCAAAAAGACGCCTGGCTGAGGCTAACTTGCGACTGGTAGTTAGTATTGCAAAACGGTATGTTGGTCGAGGTATGCTATTTCTTGATTTAATTCAGGAAGGTAATATGGGTCTTATCAAGGCTGTCGAAAAGTTTGATTATCGTAAAGGGTTTAAGTTTAGTACGTATGCGACATGGTGGATTCGTCAAGCAATCACAAGAGCGATTGCGGACCAAGCGAGAACAATTCGTATTCCTGTCCATATGGTGGAAACAATTAACAAACTAATTCGCGTCCAACGTCAGCTACTACAGGATTTAGGAAGAGAACCAACGCCAGAAGAAATTGGCAAAGAAATGGAACTTTCTCCTGACAAGGTTCGTGACATCCTAAAGATAGCTCAGGAACCAGTTTCACTTGAAACACCAATTGGGGAAGAAGATGATTCCCATCTGGGTGATTTTATTGAAGATCAAGAGGCGGTTTCACCGTCAGATCATGCTGCATATGAACTATTAAAGGAACAACTGGAAGATGTTCTGGATACACTTACTGACCGAGAAGAGAATGTGTTGCGTTTACGTTTTGGTTTAGATGATGGACGAACCAGGACACTTGAGGAAGTTGGTAAAGTGTTTGGTGTGACAAGAGAGAGAATTCGTCAAATTGAAGCAAAAGCCCTACGGAAGCTAAGACATCCTAGTCGCAGTAAACGATTAAAAGATTTCCTGGAATAAGTCGTTTCAGTCATTAAGCACAATTGGTTGGCAGTTAAGAAAGTATTAACACTTTCTTACTGCATACGTGCAACTAAGATATTCTAATTTACAATGACTGTGTGCACTTTTATGTATGGATAAGTTGTAGGTTATAACTGCACCGGGGTGATCCTTATGTCCGAAAGACGAATCGCAACAGTTGTTGAAGAAATCCACTATTGGAAAGAGCATAAATTACTACCCGATGTGTACTGTGATTTTCTTTTGGCTTTATATACAAATGGTGAGGCTACTGGTAAAGAAGATATAACCAGGGAAAATAATATAAATATTATAAGTGCAATTCAAGTGACTTTGCTAAGTTTATTGTTGCCATTTGCTTTCTTAGTTTTTTATTTTACCGAATATCCTATAATACTACAAGTAAGTACTTTACTTTTGTTTGTAGCATTTTCTTATTGGATGACTAGAGTCTATAGCCAGAAGAGTTCAATCTATTATCATCTTTCAATAGTTATATTTCTGTTGCTGCTGCTTTTAATGTCAGTATATATAAGTACACTATTAACAGCTAATCAATGGCTGCTTCAACTTGTGATTATTTTAAATGTAGTTTCATGGTATTTTTTCAGTCGGCATCACAACATAAAATATCTGAAAAATGTTAGCATATTTGGTATAGTTTTTGTCATTTTATATATTGTTTTTCAAAAATTTCACGTCTTATCCCTTTAAACTATTTTGTTTTTCGAGTAAAATATATATAGCTTTTGAAATTAAATAGAGATTAAGGGGATTACATAAGGAGGAACTACGATGAAGAAAAACCCTGTCATCCCTTATGCAACTATTGCTGTAATAGGGATACTCTTAGTAGTTGTCATATCGTTTGTTGGCCTGGATCAACGTCAAACTATTGAAGAAAAAGAGAAAAATGGTGGCGAAAATACAGAAGAGCAGTCACAAGAGGGAGAGACTACCAGTGACCCTTCCAAAATTTTTGAGAACAATTGTGCCAGCTGTCATGGTGCAGATCTTTCCGGAGGAGCTGGACCAGCATTAAATAAAGTTGGAAGTAAGTATTCCCAAGAAGAAATCAGAGAAATTATCAAAACAGGGTTTCCTGATTCTGGAATGCCTGGTGGTTTATTACAAGGTGAAAAAGCCGATGCTGTTGCAAAATGGCTTTCAAAACAAAAGTAGCTATTTAAGATACTTATAGTTTATTATGCTAAAAGAGTAAGCTTACTGATTTCATGCAGAAGGCTTGCTCTTTTATGCTATTAGACGTGTCAATAATGAAGGAGAAAATAATGAACAACACAATTAAACTTTCTGAACGATTGAGAACCGTTGCAACGTTTATTACGGAAGGTGCTGTTTTTGCAGATATTGGATCTGATCATGCCTACTTACCATGCTACGTTTGTTTAAATGACGGCAATGCACATGCAATTGCAGGTGAAGTTAAAGAAGGCCCCTTTAAAAGTGCTCTTGAGACAGTTAATAAACATGAGTTAGCAGCCAGAGTAGAAGTGCGGTTAGGTGACGGTTTACACATCTTACACGACGGGGAAGTAAATCAGCTTGTTATTGCGGGCATGGGTGGATCACTAATAAGATCCATTCTTGAAGATGGAAAGGACAGATTAAGTGGTGTGCAACGAATTATCACACAGCCAAATGTAAATGAACGAAATGTTCGAAAATGGTTTTATGAGAACAATTACACGATTATTTGTGAAAAAATACTTGAGGAAAGTGGACACATCTATGAAATTATTGTAGCAGATAAACAAGTTGACAAAAGTCCCTATACAGCAGAACTATTACAAGAACAGCTATTATTCGGACCACTGTTATTAGAGCATAAAACAGAAACATTTATTAAAAAATGGAAAAAAGAGCTTTCGAAGCGCATCAGAGTTATCGATGAAATGAAAAAGGCAAAAGAACAAAATCAGAATAAAATAAGCGAATTTGAAAAAGAATTGTCTTGGGTACAGGAGGTTTTAAAAAATGGCAGTGAACAGTGATATTTTTCAACTAATGGAGAAATGGGCACCAAAGCATCTGGCATACGATTGGGATAATGTTGGATTGCAGATCGGATCATTCAATAATCAAGTATCCAAGATAATGGTAACATTGGATGTCCTGGAATCTGTAGTGGATGAAGCAATCGAAAATCATGTTAGCTTAATAATTGCACATCATCCGTTACTATTTAAACAGGTGAAACAAGTAAATGTAGACACATCTCAAGGCAGAATAATTCAGAAATTAATACAGCATAATATTTCTGTCTATGCCTCCCATACAAATCTTGATACCGCTGATGGTGGCGTAAATGACATGCTTTGTGATCTGCTTAATATAAAAGGAACAAAAGTATTACAGCAGACCTATCAGGAGGATCTGGTAAAAATAGCTGTATTTGTCCCAAAGACACATTTGAACGAAGTGCGAGATGCCATGAGTGAAAATGGAGCCGGACATATTGGCGACTATAGTCATTGTACATTTCAGTCAGAAGGTCAAGGAACATTTATGCCACAGGAAGGGACAAACCCTTATATTGGTTCAGCCAATAATTTAGCATATGTGGATGAAGTTAAGGTTGAATCAATTATACAACTGCCCAAATTAGCACATGTGATTGAGGCAATGAAAAATGCACATCCATATGAAGAAGCTGCCTACGATGTAATGCCTCTTCATAATCCAGGACAAACGTACGGTATTGGACGTATTGGAACATTAGAGAAAGAAGTAACCTTACACGATTTTGCGGAGCAAGTAAAACATGCACTTAAAGTTCCATCGCTGCGCGTAACCGGTGATTTAACTAAAGAGGTTAAAAAAGTAGCTGTGTTGGGTGGTAGTGGTGAAAAATTTATTCATACTGCTAAGAAAATGGGGGCTGATCTATATATTACAGGTGATATGACATTCCATATAGCCCAGGATGCCTGGCAAATGGGGTTATCGGTTATCGATCCTGGACATCATGTAGAAAAAGTAATGAAAAAAGGAACCAAGGAATATCTGGATAATCACCTTAATAATAAGAATATAGAAGTTATTCTGTCCAACTCCAATACTGAACCATTTCAGTTTATATAGTGTATAAAAGTATTAACTACATTATATTTCGTGAAAGCCGTGTTGCTGGCAGTTGAATCAACTTCATCATTCAAATGTAAAGCAGTAAATCCAAACTATTTGGAAATGTGCTAAATCTGTTGATTTCCACTGCAGGCACTTTTCGTGGTCATGGCTTGGGCCTCCTCGCACTATCGCGCTCCGAGGTCTTAAGAATTATGCTAATTCCTCGGAGTCGTATCGTAGTAACTTTTAACTAGTTAAGTCCTGCACTGTAACTTATTAAGGTGTCACCAAGCAAAATAAGCTTTCATACACGATAAAGCCAAGTTTTTTAGCTATTGGATGATTGAATATCATCAAAAAGGAGTACTATTATATGGAAAATAATTTTAAACAGTTTGCATTTCACCCAGTTTTGTCAGACGTAATCGATCACTTAGGATTTAAACAACCGACTGAAATACAACAAAAGGTGGTGCCAGCAATTCTTAAAGGTACAAGTGTTGTAGGACAGTCACATACAGGATCTGGAAAGACACATGCATATTTATTACCTTTGTTTAATCAGATTGATGCTAGCAAACGTGAAGTACAGTTTGTTATTACTGCACCGACCCGAGAACTGGCAATGCAGATACATGAAGAAGTTAAAAAGATAATTCATTATGCAGGAAAGAAAGAAATATGGAATGCCAAGTTGTTGGTTGGTGGGACTGATAAGCAGAAAATGATGGAGAAACTAAAGGTACCACCACATATTGTCATAGGTACACCAGGTAGAATATTGGATTTAGTCAAAGAGGATGCCCTTTCATTATATTCTGCAAATTCGTTTGTCATTGATGAAGCAGACCTTATGCTTGATTTAGGGTTTATTAATGATGTTGACCAATTACTGATACGTGCAAGAAAGGAAGTTCAGTTACTTGTATTTTCTGCAACTATTCCGCAGCGATTGGAGCATTTTTTCAAAAAGTACCTGGAGAATCCCTTACATGTAAAAATTGATGATCAACTTTCTCCTGAAACGATGGAGCATCGGTTAATTGCATTAAAACATAGGGATGAATCCGATGTTATTATAGAAATTTCCAAAACAATACAACCCTACCTGGCAATTATTTTTACGAATGGTAAAGAAATTGCTAATACACTTGCAGCTTCTTTGCAGCAAAAAGGACTTGATGTTGGGCTCATACATGGCGGATTAAAGCCCAGAGAACGTAAACGAGTACTAAAAGACATCCAAAACCTTCGATACCAATATATTGTTGCAACCGATTTAGCTTCACGCGGGATTGATATAAAAGGGGTAAGTCATGTTATAAATGCTCAATTGCCTAAGGAAGAGGATTTTTATGTTCACCGTGTAGGACGGACAGCCCGTGCGGGGATGGAAGGCACCGCAATCAGTTTATACGCTGAACAGGATCTGAAGTTGATTCAAAAGCTGGAGCAAAAAGGCCTGACGTTCACATTTTTTGACATAAAGAATGGAGAATGGAAAGAAGCGAAATCCTGGAATGAGCGTGAACTACGCACCAAGACTAATACAGATATTGATTCACAAGCATGGAAGCAAGTGAAAAAGACTAAAGAGGTCAAACCTGGATATAAGAAAAAAATGAAGAGACAACAGGAAAATATAAAAAAACAAATGGTAAGAAAAACCAATAAAAAGAAAAAGTAAATTGAGGTGGAGTAATTGTTAAAAATTGGATCACACGTATCGATGAGTGGGAAGAATATGTTATTAGGCTCAAGTGAACAAGCAGTATCATATGGTTCGAATACTTTTATGATTTATACTGGTGCACCACAGAATACTAGAAGAAAAGCTATTGAAGAGCTAAATATTACAGCTGGAAGAGAACACATGAAGGAAAATGGAATAGAGGACATCGTTGTTCACGCTCCATATATTATTAATATAGGGAATACAGTTAAAAAGGAAACATTTGAACTAGGTGTGACGTTTTTGCGAAGTGAAATAGATCGTACCGCAGCAATTGGGGCCAAGCAAATCGTCCTTCACCCAGGGTCACATGTTGGTGAAGGAGCTGATAAAGGTATAGAAAGAATAATTGAAGGGTTAAATGAAGTCCTGGAAAAGAATAAAGATGTGCAAATTGCATTAGAAACAATGGCCGGTAAAGGATCAGAGGTTGGTCGTACCTTTGACGAATTAGCTCGGATTTTCGATGGTGTTACACATAATGAAAAGCTATCTGTCTGTATGGATACATGTCACATACATGATGCAGGATACAATGTTGTGAATGACTTTGATGGTGTTTTAGATGAATTTGATAAGATAATAGGTATTGATCGATTAAAGGTGATCCATGTCAATGACAGTAAGAATGAACAAGGTGCACATAAAGATCGTCATGAAAATATAGGCTTTGGGCATATAGGATTTGAAGCATTGCAACATGTTATTCATCATCCGCAATTGAAACAGTTACCTAAGATATTGGAAACGCCTTTTGTCGGTGAGGACAAGAAGAATAAAAAACCTCCATATAAGTTTGAAATTGACATGATTAAAGAAGATAAATTTATTTCCGATTTAAAAGAAAAAATAATTAACCAGTAAACTGAGAGGGAAAGACGTTCTAAGCGTCCTTCCCTTATTTTGTTGAGGCTGTTTTAGTAAATAATATTGGTGTTGTTGACATAAAAGATATAAAGTAAGACGTAATGTGGAAAGGATTAAATGCTATGATACCGCTTCGGAAACACTCTTCACGCACCTTAGGGCAACACTTCAGCTTCCTCGGAAGCGAAAACCGCTTCCTCCTGGATCTTTAGCTGTTGCTTCGACGAACAGGACGTTCTAGTACCGGCGTTGGTCACAGGACGTGACTGGTTTTAGCCGGTGATCCACAGGAGTCTTCGTTGGATTTCCACCGCAGAAAATGTTTTTACCTTAATTTTCTTAGCCATAGAGTATACTTCATGTTCTAATCAAGAAGCCTCTTCCAGTCGAGGAAAATCTTCACTAATTATATCAACTGGGAAGGCTTATAGATAAATATAAATTTATAGAAAAGAGCCTTTGTTTAGGAAACAATAATTAGGGTATTAATTAAATAAGTATTCAAGCCCATAAGCCCTGATAAGCTGATGAAAGAGTTTTTCGGACTTTTTTGCTGTTTCCTGATCGGTGATTCGTGACAACTCCAGTAACATTTTATGCCTTCCTGATTCATTAAATGGATCCACAGAATGGTTTTGTAAATAGGATATAATTTGTTTAGCCTGTGTACGCGTAATAGTTATCCCATTTTGATCACTGTAATGGAGCAGTTCCTCTGGTGAAAGCTGCTTCATTTTTTTGATGGCTAAATCTTTAATAATCTTTGACATTTTTATACTCCTTATAAAGAATACTGGTTTACTATATGCAAACACATTAAAAAAATTTACTTTATCAATAAACGATAGGAGGCAATTATGCATCAACAACATTCGCAATTATTCAAACAACTTATTGTGTTCATATGTATTAGCACTATTTTTACTGTAATATCTTTTTCATACCTACAAGAAAATAAGCGATTGGTTTCCCAAAATAGCCATCTGGATGCACAGAATCAGAAATTGACTATAGAAAACGATTACTTGAATTCAGAGCAGTTACTTGATGCTAAAAAAAATAGTTATTATGCATGGACAAACGTAAATGAAAAAGCTAATAAATTGGTAAAAGACAGTGACGGCAAATTTAAGAAGTCCTGGGCTATTTACTTAGTACAGGAGGCTAAATCATTTGATATAAGTCCATATATAGCTTATGAATTATTAAAAGTAGAAACAGGAAATACATTTGATCCTGATCTTGTGGGTCCTAAAACTAAATATGGTAAAGCATATGGAATGGGGCAATTTATGAAGAATACTGCTCCTTGGATTGCTGAAATGTCTGGGATACCATACAGTGAAAAATTACTATTCAATCCATATTATTCCATCCACTTAACCTTTGTATATCTGGATTTTCTAAAAAAGGAATACGGTGATTGGGATAAAGCACTAACTGCATACCATCGTGGTATAGGTGGACTTGAAAATTATATGGATAAAAACGGAAATGCAAAGAGCTGGTATTCCCGTGAAATCAAGAATAATGCTAAAGACTATAAACAATTTACAAGTGCCAAATAACCGTTACCATCAACTACCATCTTTATAATACTTTAATTATCCATAAACTATGAACGCACCTCATTTACAGGAAAGAGAGGTCTAAATTATGGATGAATTTACCCGTCAGAACAACGTGGAAGATAGCTTAAACAAGGAAGAACAGCCGGACACACGTAATATGGATATGGTTGGAACAAATTTAAGCGGCCAGCCTCCGCATACAACAACTGAACCAGAAGCACCAGGTGCAGACAGTAAAAGGGATGACGAGGAATTTGCTGCTGAAATGACAGCAGATGATATAGGTGATACAGTTAAAAATGATGAAAATACAGAAGGCGATCAGGCTAACAGTGCCTTCGGATGGGTAGCTTTAGCACTATCCATTATCTCATTCTTTATCATGCCAATCATTCTTGGCGGCGCCGGGATTATAGTAGGCTTTATATCAAGAAACCGCGATGCAGAAACACTTGGTAACACTGCAATAATTGCAGGTGCTGCTTCCATTCTTATTACGCTTTTTGTTCTTCCATATGTTTAAAAAAGGAAGAGGCTGGCTATTAGCCAGCCTCTTTTTCGTATATGGGAAAAAAATAAAATTCACCTGGTTGTAATTCAACAGGGTCTGTTGTGGGGTTTAAGGCTTTAAAGTCCTCTACAATTTTATTGACATTTAAATTATTGGTCACCTGCGGATTTATCTTCTCAGCTATTGTAAGAAGTGTATCACCTTGATGTACTTTCACTTCCATTGCAGTAATATTTTCGGTTTTTACCATATTTTCAACTTGCGGTTGCTTTATATTATTTTCCGGTGTTAAAGTAGTTCCAACACTTAAATCCTTATATATACTTATAAAAAATAATGCAATTAAAATGTATGATAATATTTTCATTAAATTTTTCATGCTTTTTTGCTCCTTTTTGAAACAATTTATACCATTAAAACGTACAATAATTGACGGGGAAAAGGAGGCTTGCACATGGATATTTTTTCATTAGATTGGATAGGCTTCATTATCACCGGATTTGGGACTTTATTCCTTATCGGTGAAATGCTAGTTAATATGCGTGGATTTTTTGGACTGATGGGATTAGGATTTATAATTGTTTATTTCGCAGTTTATCTGGAAACAGGCTCCTTTATTATTATGCTTATTGTATATTTAATTGGATTATTACTCATAATTATTGATGGCAAAATTATAAATGATGGTACACTGGCAACAATCGGTTTTGCTTGTATGCTTACAGCTGTAGCATTAACTGCACCAAATCTCTATGCAGGCATGTATGCAGTTATTGGCGTTCTTTTAGGTGGTTTTTCATCATTATTCTTCTTAAAAGTATTTAAAAAGCGGGATATGTGGTCAAAGCTAACGTTAGTAGATCAATTAACCAAAGAAGCTGGGTATAACTCGATGAATGAGGAATACGAGCAGTTATTGAATGAAGAGGGTAAAACAGTAAGCAATTTACGGCCTGTAGGTACAGTACAAATCAAAAATAAAAATTATAGCGCTATCTCAAATGGTCAATGGATCCCGGAGAACGCCTCTATTAAGGTTGTTGATGTTGATGGTACGAGAATTCTTGTAGAAAAAGTAAATAATGTATAAAAAGTAGTACTCATTGAATTTATTTGTTCATGGGTATTTTTTTTGATAAATAAATTAATTTCAGAGTATCCTCGTGCTACGCGCCTTGGCCAAGGCCATACTATTCTCGCATTGTCGACCCTTCCGTTATTAGCTCGGATGAATGATGAATATAAGTATTTATGAAATTGACTTAATTAACAAAATAAATTTATTGGAATTTTAGTTTTGTTGTTTGAGCTTCTTCCAAAGTAAATTCTTGATCAGAACTCATTTATTGATTTACGATTCTTCCATAATTAAGAATGAAAATCCTTGAGTTAGGGTAGTTAATAAAGTATAGCATTATTTTAAGTGTACAAATGAAGAACATATGAATGTAAATTTTATGTTAAGTTTTAAATAATTACTTTACAAACGATGAAATTATCTTTAATAATGGACAAGGTATATGACAGATTTCAACATGATTTGAAGGGTGGAATTATTTTTGGATATCGATGTGCAGCAACTGATATTTGAGTTTGTCGGTGGATTAGGTATTTTCCTGTTAGGTATTAAGTTTATGGGGGAAGGCTTGCAAAAATCTGCTGGTGACAGGCTTCGAAATATACTTGACAAAACAACCAGCAATCCCTTCCTAGGTGTATTGGCTGGGATAGTGGTAACGATTCTAATTCAAAGCAGTTCCGGGACAACCGTATTAACTGTCGGGTTGGTTAATGCCGGATTTATGACATTAAGGCAGGCTATTGGCGTTATTATGGGTGCTAACATAGGTACTACTGTAACTGCCTTTATTATAGGTATCGACCTAGAAGCCTATGCATTGCCAATTATAGCCGTTGGTTGTTTTCTGCTATTTTTCTTTAAAAATCAAAAGGTTCAAAATGTGGGTCAAGCCATTTTTGGTTTTGGAGCGTTATTTTTAGGTTTGAGGTTCATGGGTGATGCGATGTCACCGTTGGAAGGCCTTCAGACATTTAAGGATTTAACCTTAAGTATGAGTGAAAACCCTATTTTAGGTGTTGTTATTGGTACGCTATTTACTGTCGTTGTACAAAGTTCCAGTGCTACAATCGGCATCCTGCAAGGTTTATTTTCTGAAGGTGCAATAGGGTTGAAAGCGGCAGTACCAGTCCTGTTTGGTGATAACATTGGGACTACCATAACGGCTGTTTTTGCATCGTTTGGAACCAGTATCGCTGCTAAACGTGCAGCATTTGTACATGTTATATTTAACCTGGTAGGGACAACCGTATTTCTAATTCTATTGGGAGCATTCACACAATATGTCTTATATTTACAATCAAGCCTGAATTTAAATCCAGAAATGACAATTGCCTTTGCACATGGTAGCTTTAACCTGGCAAATACGCTAGTTCAATTTCCATTTATTGCTGGTTTAGCATGGCTTGTAACTAAAATTATTCCAGGGGAAGATACCATTGTTGAGTACAAGCCAAAACATTTAGATCCTATATTTATCCAACAATCATCTTCATTAGCTCTGGACCAAGCTAAAGCAGAAGTCATCCACATGGGTGAATATGCTTACAAGGGTCTTGAGGAAACAAATTTATATTTAACAACACAAAATCAGAAACATTCAGAAATGGCAATGCAGTTAGAAGGAGCATTAAATAATTTAGATCGCAGAATAACGGATTATTTAGTTGAAATATCTGGGGAGTCCATGTCTGAATTGGAAAGCGCAACGCACACCGCATTAATTGATTCTGTACGTGATATTGAACGAGTTGGTGATCATTTTGAAAATATAATTGAATTAATTGACTATAAAATATCAAATAAAGTTCATCTAACGGAGCAAGCGGAAGAAGATTTAAATAATATGTTTGATTTAACCATTTTAACAATTAAACAAGCAGTGGAAGCACTTGATAAAATGGATCGTGAAGAGGCACTAGCGGTAGTTCAAAAAGAGGATCAGATTGACAAAATGGAAAGAACTTATCGCAAAAAGCATATTATTCGTATGAATGAGGGCTTATGCAGTGGCTCAGCTGGTATCGTATTTGTCGATATAATCAGTAACCTTGAACGAATTGGTGATCACGCAGTAAATATTGCTGAGGAAGTATTAGGAGAGTAATATTATAGTTGAAGAGGCTCAAGTATAACTAAAAAACTCTACTTTAAAGACATAATAACAAGATAGGTTGTTTAGTACGTTCATTATCAATGACTGATTCTAACCAAAAATCCGAACTAATTCGAATTCTATTTCAAGAATTTTGAATCATAGTTCGGATTTTACTTTTACTAAATACATTTGTTTGTCCCAGTCTCTTTATTTTTTATTGAAAACCTCTTAATAAAATGCTATAGTGTTTATTGGTGCTTCTAATAGATGCTTGTACAAAAGATTTGATTCATGAATAAAAATTATTGCTTAAGTTATTGACAGATTCTGTCGTACATGGTAAATTATATTTCGTCGCTAATAAATTGTAAAACTCGACGAGCACAAAAAATAAGGTTGTAATACCTTGATCATACTTAAGATTATTCCACAGTAGCTGACCGCAAACATCACTGAAAAAGCTACCAAGTGCAGGTCTGCGAGGAGTGGAACTTCACGAATAATCATCTAACACGACGAGCACAAAAAATAAGGTTGTAATACCTTGATCAATACTTAAGATTATTCCACAGTAGCTCAGCGGTAGAGCAATCGGCTGTTAACCGATCGGTCGTAGGTTCGATTCCTACCTGTGGAGCCATATGGCGGTGTAGCTCAGCTGGCGAGAGCGTACGGTTCATACCCGTGAGGTCGGGGGTTCGATCCCCTCCGCCGCTACCAATAAAACTATTACGGCGATCGTGGTGAAGTGGTTAACACACCGGATTGTGGTTCCGGCATGCGTGGGTTCGAAACCCATCGATCGCCCCATTAAAAATAATAGAAGGACCCTTAGCTCAGCTGGTTAGAGCTATCGGCTCATAACCGATCGGTCGCAGGTTCGAGTCCTGCAGGGTCCACCACTAAAACTCGGAGGAATACCCAAGTCTGGCTGAAGGGATCGGTCTTGAAAACCGACAGGGGTGTCAAAGCCCGCGGGGGTTCGAATCCCTCTTCCTCCTCCATACATACTTACAAAATGTTTTAAAAGTTATCTAATATGAGATGGAAGCATTACAAGTTTCTGCGGAGTGCAACATTACCGAAAAAACGTATAATACACAATGACAATTGATTAATTCTACAATCTCATACGGCTCTGTAGCTCAGTCGGTAGAGCAAAGGACTGAAAATCCTTGTGTCGGCGGTTCGATTCCGTCCGGAGCCATCTCTAAACAAGCAAATCGCTTGTTTTTTTGTTTCTGAAAATATGTTTCACATTTAATAATTCGGGAACATAGTAAGTGTGGATGATTTTCACTATCCACATGTAAAAATATGCATATAATTTGCATGTGTGTGATAGCTTTGATAATCTTGAATTTAAAGGGTGAATATTCAAACCTTTTAATAACATTTATTATTAAGGGAGGAAATTAATAATGGCAAAATTTGAACTACCAGAACTACCTTATGCATACGATGCTTTAGAACCAACAATCGATAAAGAAACGATGAACATTCACCATACGAAGCATCACAATACTTATGTTACAAAATTAAACGGTGCATTAGATGGACACGCAGACCTTCAGGACAAATCAATTGAAGACCTTGTGAGCAATCTTGATGCGGTACCTGAAAATATCCGCACCGCTGTACGAAACAATGGCGGAGGTCATGCAAACCATAGCTTATTCTGGAAAGTTATGTCACCTAATGGTGGCGGCGAGCCTTCTGGAGAATTAGCTGATAAATTAAAAGCTAAATTTGGCAGCTTTGATAAGTTTAAAGAAGAATTTGAAACAGCTGCAAAAGGTCGTTTCGGTTCTGGTTGGGCATGGCTAGTAGTAAACAATGGTGAGCTTGAAGTAACTAGCACTCCAAACCAGGATAATCCATTATCAGAAGGTAAAACACCAATTTTGGGTCTTGATGTTTGGGAGCATGCTTATTACCTTAAATATCAAAACAAGCGCCCAGACTATGCAGCAGCTTTCTGGAATGTAGTAAACTGGGATGAAGTAGCTAAAAATTATAACAACGCTAAGTAATTAGTTTTTAAGGCATGGGAACAGTTCCCGTGTCTTTTTTTGTGGAATTAAATTGTATATCTAATCCCTATTTGCTCAAACTATTAACGATAAAAAGGAGCAAAAGATATGCATAAAATCTTTCAAAATATAGCTGGAAAAGTAGATATAAATAAAGATCTCGTTTTTTTGCTGGTTATAGGGGGACTTTATTCACTGGGGATATTTCTCTCTAACACTTTCGTAAACATATATTTATGGAAGCAATCCGGTGAATACATTACAATTGCTATGTATAACTTAGGGATTTATTTATTTCAGCCAGTTACATTTATATTGGCAGGAAAAATAGCTAAAAAGGTTGACCGGATAATTGTGCTGCGATTAGGGGTAATATTTTTATCTCTATTTTTTTTGAGTGTATTAATTATTGCTGAAAAAGCTGCAACCTTTAACTTCTTGCTAGGTGGTTTATTGGGCATTGGTTTTGGATTTTACTGGTTAGCGTTTAATGTACTTACATTTGAAATCACGGAACCCGAATCCAGGGATTTTTTCAATGGATTCTTAGGTGTTCTTCAATCTTTTAGTGGGATGATTGGACCATTATTAGCTGGAACAATAATAGCAAACATGGAAGCAAATATCGGGTATACTACAATTTTTACAATTTCCTTCTGTTTGTTTATAGGTGCTGTTGGATGCAGTTTTATATTGAAACGTCGTCAGGCTGAAGGTGCTTTTCACTTTAAACGGGTATTAGCTGAAAGAAGACACAATAATAATTGGAGGAGAATCCTTTATGCCCATGTGTTTCAGGGATTACGGGAAGGTATATTCCTGTTTGTTATTGCAATCTGGGTATTCATTACAACACAGAGTGAATTTGCTTTAGGTATGTTTAATTTATTCCTATCCGGACTTTCTTTTATTTTCTACTTTATTGTAACAAAGTGGATCAAACAATCTATGCGTAAAAAGGCAATACTTACTGGCGGGTTAATTCTTTATTTTTCTATCTACATTATTCTGTTCAGCATTAGCTATACCCAACTTATCATTTACGCCGTAATCATAGGTATTGCATATCCAATTATTAATGTACCTTATGTGTCCATGACATATGATGTTATTGGTAAAGCATGGAAGGCAAAGGAATTTCGGGTCGAATATATTGTCGTACGAGAACTGTTTGTCAATGTCGGGAGAGTAACAGCTATCGTCACCTTTATATTAGCAATTACATTATTTGAAGCTGAAACAGTAATTCCAATCCTATTAGCAGCTTTTGGTCTGGGACATTTACTAATTTATGTATTTGTTAAAGATATATATTTGGGGAGTCCGCGTAAGAAAGAGGTTATGATTAAAGAACAATTAACAGATGAAAAAAATCGTTAAAAGCTGTTAGAATTTAATGAGATAAATGCTATAATAGGTGAAACTAACTTCATCTATGAGGGGGAGAAACATGGTTCAAAAAAAGAAGAAAAAGAGAAAGTCTCAGCTTCCCTTTCGTTTAAATATACTATTCTTTATTGTATTTTTATTGTTTTCGGTTTTGATTTTGCAGCTGGGTGTTGTGCAGATATTGAATGGGGAAGAATTCCAGGCGGAAATCGATGAAACTGAAAATAACTATACACAAAAACCAGTACCACGGGGGAGAATGTTTGATCGAAATTATAACCTGATTCTTGATAATAATCCTTTATATTCGATTACTTATACACCGGCAAAAGGAATTCAAGCGATAGATAGGCTGGAAGTAGCCGAGAAGTTGGCTAAATATATTTCGATGGATCCACAAGAAGATAAAGATTATGGTGTTACAACACGAAATAAAAAAGAATACTGGTACTTGAAGAATACAGAAGAGGCCAAATCTCGACTTACAGATAAAGAAATTGAGGAAATGGATAATGGTGAAGAGTATGACACGATGCTTGACCGGATAACGGAAGAAGAGATTAGTGGTTACTCAAACCAGCAGCTTGAGGTAATGGCCATCAAAAAAGAAATGGATAAGGCGATGACATTAACACCACAAGTTGTTAAGAATGAAAAAGTAACACCTAAAGAATTTGCTCGTGTAGCTGAACATTTGGATGTATTACCTGGGGTTAATGCTACCACCGATTGGAATCGCGAAAAACCATATGGGGAAACTTTTAGCACCTTTTTAGGTGACATAACATCTCAGTCACAAGGTATTTTAGCTGAAAAAGAAGAGTATTACCTTACAAGAGGTTACAGCAGGAATGACCGAGTAGGCAGAAGTGGACTGGAACAACAGTATGAAGATATTTTAAGAGGTCGTAAGGAAAAAATTGAGTATACGACTAATAGCAATGGAAAAGTAATTGATTCGGAGGTTGTAGTCGAAGGCCAGCGTGGTAAAGACTTAGTACTAACGATTGACATGAAACTACAAAAAGAGGTAAATAAGATATTGCGTAAAGAACTGAAAACGGCTATTCAAAAGGCTCCTACTAGAAATCGCTATATGAAGGATGCTCTTGCCGTTGTCATGAACCCCCAAACAGGAGAGTTACTGGCTGTCGCCGGACAACATTATAACCGGGAAAAGAATAAATTCGAAAATGCGGGATGGAAAGCATTATATGCCGGACATGAAGCCGGGTCTGCTGTTAAAGGCGCCACAGTCCTATCCGGATATCAATCAGGCGTTATAAAGCCAGGGAAGACATTTTACGATTCACCAATCAAAATTGCAGGGACGCCTGAAAAAAGTTCGTACCAAAACCTTAGGTCAGTTGATGACCTTGATGCATTGAGACGGTCTTCCAACGTATATATGTTTTATATAGCAATGCGAATGGGTGGAGATTTTAATTATCAACGAAATGATAAGCTGAACTACGACCCAGCGGCATTTCAGGAGATGCGCAACTACTTTAGCCAGTTTGGACTTGGAGTGAAAACAGGAGTTGATTTTCCGAATGAATCAACTGGCTATGAGGGTCCAGAACCACAGGCAGGTAATCTATTGGACTTTGCAATCGGTCAGTACGATACGTATACAACATTGCAGCTAGCACAATACGTTTCCACAATTGCTAATGATGGCTATCGTGTACGGCCGCATTTTATGAAGGAAATTAGGATGCCTGTTCCTCATGAAGATAAGTTAGGACCGGTCTACCGAAGTAACAATACAGATGTTTTAAATAAAATTGTAATGGATGACAATTATATTGAGCGTGTACAAAAAGGATTTTATCAGGTATACCAGCAATCTGGTGGGACAGCTGCAAGTTACTTTGCGGATAAAAAATATACTGCTGCTGGTAAAACAGGGACAGCTGAGAAAGATCAATTTGATGATGGCAAAAAAACAGCAGAGGGAGAAAACCATACGCTTGTTGGATATGCACCGTATGATAATCCAGAGGTTGCATTTGCCGTTATTGTACCAGAAGCAGGTGTCCCGAATGCCCACCCGACTAGTAAGCTAATCGGCGAACAGATTTTAGATACGTATTTTGGCTTGAAAGATGAGGAAAAAGAAGAATAAGTCTATACCATTAAAAGCCTAAACCTTAACGAAGGTTTGGGCTTTTTTATTGCAGTTGAGTCAATATCATAATACTTTTAATCATCAATTACCCGAAAAATTATATGAACTAATGATGATTTCAGATTGATAATTCAAAGTACTACTATCGTTGATTGAAACGGAAAGCTTCCGCCTGCAGTGAAAATTAACAGATCTAGCACATGTTGGATTTAGCTTTATTTTTGAATTATGAAACTGATTCAGTAAGAAACCAACATGCCTGCCGAATGCGCAGCAACAATCTATCAATAAAATAAATTTGTGATCGAATTAGAGCTTACACATAACCAATTTAAGGTTTTGCGGACACCAGGGGCCTTATTTGGCATAATGCCCTTTACTAGCCATGATAAAGTCAAATAAGAGCTTCTGTGACTGGATAAGTTCAAGAGGTCACTTATTTATAGAAAATAACGCTTCCTGTGTGTGTCGCTAAAAAAATTCTTAGATTCCGTTAACCTTTTATAGATGTTAAAGAATAAACCGTTCGTCCACCATTTATTATGAAATTGAATATGTAATCAAGTTAGGGAGGTATTTTTACACAAAATGTTATACATAAGAGTAACTAAGACATTTAATATTAGATACTTATTAATAAGCTAAGTTTACTATATTATCTCTCATAATTATATTCGTATACCGGTGTGAAAAAGTGTCATTAATAAAATTTCTTTTGATGCCACTTTTAGTAGTTCAGTGTCGATAGTAATAATGAATTAAAAATTAATTTCAGTTAATCTACTAACTTTACATTATTTTTACAACTAATTAATAGGCAGTTAATACTAGTGATTTATGATTGCATTGTAGGGAGGAAATAGAAAGTTCCTTTTCTAACAAACTACCATAAATAGGGGGATTAAAATGAAATCAAGGTTTCTAATTTTAACATTGGGAATGTCATTGCTGTTAATGATGTTAACCGCGTGCGGTAATGCAGAAGGCAGTGAGAATTCGGAAGATAACGGTGCCGGAGAAGAAAGCACAACAGAAATAATGGTTGATGGGTCGTCAACTGTTTTCCCGATTATGGAAGCTGTTGCTGAGGAGTATCAGGCAGCGAACCCGGATGCAAGAGTCAATATAGGCGTATCCGGAAGCGGTGGCGGTTTTGAAAAGTTCATCGCAGGTGAGACGCATATTTCAAATGCTTCCCGTCCTATTAAAGAAGAAGAAAAAGCACTACTTGAGGAAAATGGAATTGAGTATACGGAATTTGAGGTAGCTCTTGATGGATTATCAATTGTAGTAAATAAAGAAAATGATTGGGTAGATCAGTTAACAGTTGAAGAACTGACTAAAATGTGGAGTGAAGATGGTGGAGTAAAGACTTGGGCTGATGTACGAGAGGGCTGGCCTGAAGAAGATATTGAGTTCTATAGCCCAGGAGCAGATTCTGGTACATTTGATTATTTCAGTGAAGTAGTATTAGGCGATGCGCAAATTCGCCAGGACGTATCACTATCAGAAGATGATAATGTCCTTGTTCAAGGTGTTGCTGGATCACCAAATGGTATTAGTTACTTCGGCTATGCATATTACGCGGAGAACAAAGAAAATTTGAAGGTTGTACCAATTGTAAACAGTGAAGGGGAAGCAGTAAAACCGAGTCAGGAAACAATTCAGTCAGGTGAATATAATCCGTTTTCCAGACCACTGTTTATCTATGTTAAAAATGAAGCATTACAAAATGATTCAGTATATGAATTCACCAAATATACACTCGAAAATGCTGGTGAGATGGCAGAAGCTGTAGGTTATGTTGCCAAACCGGAAAGTAAGTATGAAGAAGCATTACAAAAGGTCAATGAACTAGCAGGTAAATAATATAAATCACACAATAAAATAATGCGGGATTAAAATGTGTGAGGGAAGTTAAATCAGAACAGGCTTCTCCTCACTTTCCTGCGTTAAAATAGCTCAAGGTTATTGCTATTGTCAGACAGCAACTAAACGATTTTACAGAGGAGTATTAATATGGCAGTCAACGTTAAAGACATGATGAAAGAAAAAAAATCAAATCGTATCTTGCTCCGTTTTTCAGAAAAAGCGGCACCAACGATTTTCTTGCTGTGTGCAATAATATCTGTACTGACTACAATTGGCATCACACTCACGTTATTAGTAGAAACAATCACTTTCTTTAATCGTGTATCTTTTATTGACTTCATAACAGGAACGAAATGGTGGCCATTTGGGGAAAATCCAAGTTTTGGAATTCTTCCATTAATATCAGGAACGCTATTAATCACTGTTATTGCAATGGCTGTCGCGATTCCAATTGGTCTTGCTTCGGCAATTTATCTAAGTGAATTTGCTTCACCAAATATACGAAAATTCGTCAAACCTATTTTGGAAATATTGGCAGGGATTCCAACAATTGTTTATGGTTTTTTTGCATTAACTTTTGTTACACCGATGCTGCAAAACGTAATTCAAAGTCTGCCAATTTTTAATGCGTTAAGTCCCGGAATTGTTGTAGGGGTTATGATTATTCCGATGATTGCATCATTATCTGAAGATGCAATGAGTTCTGTTCCGAATGAGATGAGGGAAGGGGCTCTAGCAATGGGTTCTACCAGACTTGAAGTCGCGTTAAAGGTAGTAGTTCCGGCTGCTTTATCTGGAATCATTGCTTCATTTGTATTAGGTATATCACGCGCTATTGGCGAGACGATGATTGTAGCTGTCGCAGCTGGAGCAACACCAAAGCTTTCATTAGATGTTACGGAGTCTATCCAGACCATGACAGGTTATATTGTACAGGTAAGTTTAGGTGATGCATCTTATGGATCAACCACATACTACAGTATTTATGCGGTTGGTATGACGTTGTTTGTTTTCACGTTATTAATGAATCTGTTGTCGCAATATATCTCCCGTCGTTTCAAGGAGGAATACTAATATGAATTTGGTCGATAAACAGGTTATTCAGAATAAAATGAGTAAGCGATTAGTTAAAAACCAATTTATGAATCAGTTATTCTTTTTGGCTACTGCTTTTGGAATAGTTGTTTTAATAGTATTGTTATACCGGGTTTATACAGAAGGTATCGGTCATTTAGATTGGGGTTTTTTAACAAACTTTGCATCAAGATTTCCAGAAGAAGCTGGTATCAAAGCAGCAATTGTCGGTTCACTATGGTTAATGGCTGTCACAGCACCGGTCTCTCTTTTATTAGGGGTTGGAACGGCTATTTATTTAGAGGAATATGCAAGTAAGAACAAATTTACGCGCTTTATTCAAATGAACATTTCGAATCTTGCCGGAGTACCATCTATCGTATTTGGTTTATTGGGTCTTACAGTTTTTGTACGATTATTAGAAATGGGAAGAAGTATTATGGCTGGAGGATTGACAATGAGTTTGTTGATTCTGCCGATAATTGTTGTATCTTCTCAGGAAGCAATAAGGGCTATACCAAAGGATCAATATGAGGCATCATTTGCGATGGGCGCTACGAAATGGCAGACTGTTCGTCGTGTTGTGTTACCTGCAGCAATACCAGGGATTCTTACTGGTGGTATATTAGCTTTATCACGAGCAATAGGGGAAACGGCACCACTACTAATGATAGGTGCATTATCATTTATCGCTTATTTACCGGAAGATGTCTGGAGCGGTTTTACTGTCTTACCAATTCAAATCTTTAATTGGACTGGAAGACCACAAGAGGAATTTCACTTAGTGGCTTCAACAGGGATTATTGTATTGTTAGTCATATTGCTAATTATGAACTCGATTGCCGTCATTATACGAAATAAGTTTTCAAAGCGATTTTAGGAGGTTTTTAAGATGAATAGTGCAGCTGAGACCGAACATGTATCAGTTTCGAATACAACGGTTAAACCAAATAGTAAAGGTTCAAAATCGATTTATTCCATTCAGGACTTTAGTCTGTGGTATGGAAACGACCAAGCACTATATGATGTTCAATTTGATATCCCGGCTAATAATGTAACAGCCATAATTGGGCCGTCCGGATGTGGTAAATCGACATTCATAAAGGCGCTAAATCGTATGGTGGAATTAGTCCCATCCGTAAAGATGTCGGGAAGTATTAACTATAATGGAAAAAATATTTTCAGTCCTAAGTATAAAGTTGAAGAATTAAGGACAAATGTTGGTATGGTTTTTCAAAACCCAAATCCTTTTCCGAAATCTATTTATGAAAATGTTGCATATGGACCAAAAATTCATGGAATTAAAAAGAAAAAGGTGCTTGATGAGATTGTTGAAAAAAGTCTTAAAGGTGCAGCGCTATGGGATGAGGTGAAAGACCGCTTGCAGGAGAATGCTTTCGGTTTGTCTGGTGGTCAGCAGCAAAGACTTTGTATTGCCAGATGTTTAGCAATTGAACCGGATGTTATTTTAATGGATGAGCCAACGTCTGCATTAGATCCGATATCAACAGCTAAAATTGAGGAACTGGTACAAACGTTAAAGAAAGATTACAGTATTGTTATTGTTACGCATAACATGCAACAGGCAGCCAGGATATCGGATAAAACTGCTTTTTTCCTAAATGGGGAAGTAATAGAATACAGTAACACAGATGAACTTTTCTCCAATCCTGAAGATAAGCGTACTGAGGACTATATCACCGGCCGTTTCGGGTAATATTTATAGAGGAGGAGTTTTATGGTTGCCAGAGAACAATTTGAAAATGACTTAAATAATATTAAAGAGGAAATTGTGGCATTAGCAAAAAATACTGAAAATGCTTTGTGTGAAGCTGTAGATGCGTTGTATAACCAGGATATTAAATTAGCAAATCAGATTATTGACCGAGATAAAGAAATAGATAAACAGGAGCATACAATTAACGATAAAACGATTTTATTGATTGCAAAACAACAGCCAGTAGCAACTGATCTACGTCGTTTAATAATTGCATTAAGGATTACTACTGATTTAGAACGGATGGGAGATAACGCTAAAAATATCGCGAAATCAACAATCCATTTAGGAGAGAATCATCGTTTGACAATCCATCATGAAATAAAACTGATGCGTGATATGGCTGTAGAAATGATTCACACTGCTATGTTTGCTTTCCAGTATGAAGATATTTCTATAGCTGGTAAGTTATCTGAGATGGATGACCAAGTTGACAAATTGTACGAACGAATTATTCACGAACTATTGACCGAAACAGCTACAAATTCAGAAAAAATTCAATTTGTTATGCAAATGGCTTTCAGTGCAAGGTATATTGAGAGATTTGCAGATCATATTACCAATATTGGAGAAAGTATTTTGTTCCTGGTAAAGGGTGAATCATATAAACTTAACTAGGTGATAGATTAGGGAGGAACAAAGGAGTTTTATCAAAGTGAAATCCGAACTATGATTCAAAATTCTTGAAATAGAATTCGAATTAGTTCGGATTTATTTTGTAGTTAAGATACTACTTTCTTACTGTATAAGTGCAACTACGCGTTTATCAAAAGGCTTGCACTCCAGAGTTAAAGGGGTTCTTAAGAAAGCAAAATACGCTTTCTTAAGAACCCCTTTAACGTATGTCTAGTTTTCTAATGTTGCTGATCACATATAAACTGCGAAGTACTTTTTAAAAAGTTTGAGTGCTATTATACCGCTCCGGAAATACACTTCGCGCACCTAGGGCGGCTGATGAGCCTTCTTGCTCCTACGTCGCTGCGTAGTCTTATCTAGGCCACTGCTCCCACAGGAGTCTACGTGTATTTCCACCGCTGTTGACTGGTATAGGAATTGCTATAGAATAATTGTGTGACACCATACACTAGTGCCAGTAAAAACTACCATCTTTTTAGCCAAGTAAAAATCAATTCCCAATTTTCATGCAATATTTACCTTATAGTGGAGAGTAACATATCATTTTACCTGTTATTCACTATATAAAGTGGGAATTAAATTTTCCAAAATATGTTTCTCAGCAGCCTCTACACTAGTCCGGGTGAGCGGAGGGCGGTGACTCCAGCGGGAATAGCACGTGTTCTAAGACCCAGCAGAGTGGTTTTCTCGAGGAGGCTTAGGCCGTGCCCGCGGAAAGCATCCGCCCGTAGTTGTCCCGGACGACGCCGGGACAAGAGACTACAAAGAAGTTACTTCGCAGTTTATATAAACTACGTATAAGATTCAACCATTGAATATGAAAATGAACGTTCTAAACACTATCCTGTTATTATGTGTTTAAAGTGGAAAGTTTTAGTTTTGTCCCAGCCATTTAATTAGTTAGTTCTTCAGCAATTTCGTAATGGCTCATTGTACTTGTTAATTCAAAATCACCAAGTTGTACTTTTGTAGTATAACCTTCTTCTTCCATGTATTGGGTAAATTTGTCCTGGTTTTCGATAATTTTATTTTCAGCTAATATGCCGCTAATGGTAGAAGGTGCCATCCCTGATTCAACTGTTAGCGTATAAGTTACTGTACTGTTATTTTTTTCAGTAGTTGAGTCGTTTTCCTCTTCATTATTAGTATTTTCTTCTGCTTCAGTCTCCTGACTTTCATCGGAAGCCGAATCCTTCTGGTTTTCTTTTGTCTGGGAAGAATCGTCAGTTGATTTTTTATTCTCGTCTGACTTTACTGAAACAGAAATATATTCAGTCTCAGTCAGAACATGGTACCCTTCAGCCTCAACACTTTTAATCATGTCATCAGTTGACATATTTTCAGTGTTACTTTTGGGATCATTTGTAAAATAAAACATTACAAGTAAGAGGATACCAGCTGATAAGAGACCAAGTGCGAATGATCTAATTGGTTGTTTCATAATTTTCCCCTATCTCTCTATAAGTTTACTATTAATTATGTACGTTATCATTAGAAAAGTCATCGGTAAGCAGTTCTTCTTCTAATATCTTTATTTTCTTTTTCATTTGGTAATTATCCTGCATAGTTGAAATTGAAAACTGTTCTAATTCACTTTCCAGTTCGTCAAACTTGTCATTCATAAAAAAAGATAATACAAGTAACACCACAGCGATGACAATAATAGTAATTATCGCATACATCATTTTTTTCTTCCCTCCATTCATGTACAATTATATTTATAACATATAATTTAAAAAAGAGAAATCATCAATATTTTACAGCTAGATTCTTGATTGTTTCTCTAACATCTGCTATTATAATTAAGTCTGAATATATTAAAAGATGCCTATTAGAAAGCTTGGCTTATCGTCAAGCATTAGTTGCACTTATGCTGTAAGAGGGAATTTATACTTTCTTATCTGCCAAAGCAAGACTTTATAGTTTGGAGGGAAAATTTATGCGCGTAAATATTACTTTAGCATGTACTGAAACAGGCGATCGCACTTACATTTCAACTAAAAATAAGCGTACTAACCCGGAACGTTTAGAGCTTATGAAATATAGCCCACGTCTAAAAAAACACACATTGCATCGTGAAACAAAATAATTATTTATTGAAATAAAACTCTTGCCATTAAAGAAGGTAAGGGTTTTATTTTTTATCTTCAATTGTATATACTTTTTATAGGGGTGAGCAAATGGATAAAACAGAATTACGCAAGAATGCTATTTCCATGTTAAAGAGTATTTCTAAATCAGAGAGAAAGAATATCGAGGAGAAACTGAAACAAAACGTTGTTGAATCGGATGTTTGGAAGCAGTCAGAAGTTGTCGGTATAACAATTTCGAATGGGTTTGAGTGGAATACAAAGCCAATTATTGAAACTGCCTGGGATGAAGGTAAAGCTATATGTGTGCCAAAGTGTCGACCAAAAGAACGAAAGCTCGATTTTTATAGAATAAATACATATGAACAATTGGAAGTGGTTTATTATAATTTATTGGAGCCAATCCCTGAAGAAACGCAAAGAATAGACAAAGGTATCATCAACTTACTCATCGTACCAGGATTGTTATTCGATAGGAACGGCTTTCGAATTGGCTTTGGCGGAGGGTATTATGATCGGTTTTTAAGTGATTTTCCAAATAATAGAATATCCATGGCTTCCAATGCACAAATAGTAGAAGGATTACCGTCAGAACCGTTCGATATACCGGTAGATAAAATAATTACAGAAAGTGAATTTCTGCGATAAGGAGAGATATAATGTAATGGTATATTCGACACGCTATTCCCGGCAAATGTTATTTACCCCAATACGAGAAGCAGGACAGGAAAAATTGGCAAACAGCACCGTCCTCGTTGTTGGTGCTGGTGCGCTGGGTACTGTTATATGTAATCATCTTGTTAGAGCGGGTGTTGGTCTAGTGCGCCTGATAGACCGTGACTACGTTGAACTAAGTAATTTGCAGCGACAAATGCTGTTTGATGAAGATGATGCTAAAAAGGCAATGCCAAAAGCTATTGCCGCAAAAAATAAACTGGAAAAAATGAATAGTACTGTCTCAGTTGAAGCAATTGTAGGTAACGCTACAAATGAAAATATAACCGAATTAATAAAAGGGATTGATGTGGTATTAGATGGTACAGATAATTTTTCTACGCGTTATCTATTAAACGATGCGTGTTTTAAACATAATATTCCATTCTCATATGGTGGGGTTGTCAGTTCTAGAGGTATGACTGCGTTCTTTATTCCCAATGAGACACCTTGCTTGCGTTGTATTACAAACGAAGGAACCGAAAGCGGACAAACATGTGATACAGTCGGTGTGATTTCACCAGCAGTTGATGTGATTTCTTCTTTACAAACTACGGAAACACTAAAGTTTTTAACTGGTAATAAGCGTAATTTGCGAAATACACTAAAGACAGTTGACCTATGGTTTAACCAGCAATATGATATCAAATTATCAAATCCAGACCCAAACTGCCCTACATGCCAAAAGAATGAATATCCAGCTTTACAAAGAACAGCACAAGATAGCGAAATTGTATTATGTGGACGTGATACGGTTCAAATCCATCACAAAACAGGAATGGACTTGGAATTTTGCGAAAAGCAATTAGCTAAAGTAGCAACAGTGCAGCGAACACCATTTTTATTAAAGGCAACTATTAATGAAACTATTAATCTTGTCATTTTCACGGATGGACGTGTTCTCGTACAAGGTACTGAAGATCCTGTTCAAGCAAGAACCTGGTATGATCGTTATATTGGATCCTGATGCATAAAACTATAGCATGTTGAAAACAATTAATAACACAACATCATTAGCAGAAAAGGGTGGCAGGATGAGAATATTTTTAGTTCTTACATTTTTATTTACCGCAGCAACAATAGTTTTTAAATGGAGATATAGAATTGTAAATACTCTATTAGCGATTAGTTTCTTGCGACGGATTGCAGTTATGATAACAATGAACATGCCAGCAATACGTAACAAAATATTACCTGGCCTGTTCAGCCGACAACCAAACTAAATAGTATTTTTAAAAAAAGAAGCTGTTCTGCGACAGCTTCTTTTACTATATAATTAGAAAACTTAGCTTGTTGACAATACTTACGCTGTAAGAAGGTATTTAAACTTTCATAACTACTAAAAGAAAAATAAATTTATTTTTGGTAAGATGGTCTCAGGGAGGAAAGCGAATGTACCTATTTGAGCAATATACGTTTTATAAATTAGCACATAGCCTAGTTGAAAAAGATGACTTCGAGATACTGCATATAAATGAAAGTGGCCAGGAAATATGGCTTGAAAAATATGAAAATAGAACGTCACATGTGGTTCGATTATTACATAGAGGTTTTGACTGGAAAAATTATTTAAAAGGAGATATAAGAACTGCATTTCAAAAGGCAAAAGCCATGAGACGTTTTTTTCTGGGTAAACATATTGAAATTCATAATGTATATATTTCTACTAATTCACCGGTAGATGATTGGTATATACTAAAGAAACCAATGCAGTTAAATGAAAAGAACCCAATGAAAATGAAAGTATATTACTTGTCAGAGGCTGAAAAAGATGTTGAACTTTCTCGTCTGCAGGATGCGATTGGCAGTTCAAATGTAACAATCTCAGCTGAAGAGTCGGAACTGGATATGGAAGAAAAGGTTGAGTATTTTAGATCCCAATTGGATATTAATCTGAAAAACAAAAAAAATGAGGCGGAAAGTGTATTCTCAAATGGAAAACCATTTTTAACCTACTTTTTACTGGGCATTAATATTATAATTTTTTTATTGCTTGAACTGGATGGGAGCAGTCAATCTACAGAAACACTCATAAAGTTTGGAGCAAAATATAATCCCGCCATTATTGAAAAGGGGGAGTGGTGGCGAATTATTTCCTCTATGTTCCTCCATATCGGGTTTCTGCACTTATTTATGAATATGTTTGCTGTGTATTATCTCGGTACTGCCGTAGAACGAATATATGGTTCGATCCGATTTATTGTAGTATATTTGTTGGCAGGTATTGGTGGGGGTTTAGCTAGTTTTGCGTTCACCACTAACATCTCAGCAGGTGCTTCTGGTGCATTATTCGGGCTCTTCGGTGCACTATTATTCTTTGGTTTAATTCATAAAAAAATATTCTTTCAAACGATGGGTAGAAGCATGCTTTTAATAATTGGGATAAATCTCTTATTTGGATTCATGGTACCGCAAGTTGATAACGGTGCACATTTGGGGGGATTAGTAACTGGGTTTATCGCTTCAGCAATCCTCCATTTACCTGGGCTGAAAAAAATGTCCATGCAACTTCTTGCGCTTATTCTTTACGTAGTTATTATCTTAGGATTAATCATATTCGGTATCCAACATAACCTGAACAGTCCTTCTTATCAATTGATGAAAGTGGAACAGTTAGCTGCAGTTCAGGATTACGAAAAAATAGTTGAAATTACTACAACTGGGTTAAGGAATCCTGATGACCTTGCAGATGAATTATTGTTTCAAAGATCTTATGCTTATGTGAATCTAAACGAGGTGGATTTGGCAATAGATGATTTGGAAGATGCAATACAGACGAACGACGAGTTTGCTGAGGCGCATTTTAATTTAGCGGTTTTGTATTATAACAAGGGACAGGAAAAAAAAGCACAAGAACGCATTAAAAAGGCATATCAAATTAAACCGAATGGTGATAATATTAAAAAGTTATATGACCAGATTATTGATTAATGAACAGAACAGAAGTCCACATTACATCGCAGTCATATCTAACCCCCGTTAATTAAATATAAAATATGCTGGGACATAACTAAAAATTTCCATTTTAATTAACAGGATAGGGTGTATAGAATATTCTTTATTATTGGTTGGATCAAATACGTAGTTGATATATAATGCGAAACACTGTGATAAAAGTTGGGTGCAGTAACACCGCTACGGAAATACACATCGCGCACCTATGGCGGCTGTTGAGCCATCTTCGTGCCGACGCACTCAGATGTCTTATCTAGGCCTTCTGCGCATCATATAGATAATCAGCAACAAGATAAAACCGAACTAATTCGAATTCTATCTCAAGAATTTGAATCATAGTTCGGATTTTACTTTGACTAAAACACTTTTGGTTTGACTTCTTTTTATTGAAATTCAGGATATTGCTGAATCAGTCTTTCTTTTTCACCGTTTATTTCATATAAAACGATTAAGTGTTTATTCTGTTTGTCAAATAAGATTAATGGCACGTAACTTTTTAATTTATTTTTTTCTATGTTCTTAGCATTTATAATATAATTTTTATAAATACCTTCCCAAAGTTGGCCAATAATTTGATCTGTTTGTTTTTGGGTCAGTGATGGAAGAGGTTGATCATTATATTTGTAAAGCTTTGTAAGTGGAACGGAACGATATGATTCACCAGCAATATCAAAGTGACGGATTAGCAATTTCCATGAATATAACAGTTGTTGTTGTGTTGTATGGTCAAGTAATGTTGCCCACTCGGTTTCATATTTATTTTTAGCTTTTTTAAAGGATTCTAATGCAGTATTTGGTGAATCGATTACATATAATTGATCATATGTCATTTTGTGAATGCTTTTAATCTGGTCGTCTGGATAGTGAATCTCCCCATGATGATAAGAAATAGCTTGAAAGTAACTGCTATCCTCTCCAGTAACTTTTTCTTTTGTCTGGATACTATCGGTATCTTCTATCCATTTGCTTCGAATCCCTCTTAACATACCATTATTAAATAACAATGAAGCATCTTGCCTCAGATATATTTCTTTATCACTTTTTGAATCACTTTCCCAGATTATCTCATAGGAATCATTGGTTTTCTCAGCTATCATTTCAAGACGGGTACTTGCTTTTTCAAAGCTTGTCTTTTCATCCATCGGAAAAAACGTAATGGTTGGAACAGTCTTTTCCTGCATGATGTATACAAATACCGGCAAAAAAATAAAAAAGATTACGATGTAAATTAAAAGTCGTTTTTTCATGTCTCTTATCACCCTTTTTGATTTCCACTTAAGATAAAATGTATGAGCTTGGACAACTGTTTATGCTTATTTGAGAATAGAATAAAGGTCTTGTAACAAACTATTTATAGTTTATACTTGAGGGTGAAAAATTTATGGAGAGAGAGAAACAATCGTTATTTTCCTCGTTTCAAAAAAATGTTGATTATATGAAAAACAGGTTGGCTGTTGATAAAAGCTTTGATGTAATTTATTTGGATTTAGAGTATGCAGGAAGAAAAATGGCTTTATTTTTAATTGACGGATTTGCTAAAGATGAGATTCTGCACTATATTATGAAGCTATTGGCACAGCTGGAACCCGAGCAATTGGAACCTGACCCATTAACAAAACTTTTTAAAACATATATCCCCTATATTGAAATAGGTCGGCTTAAAGATTTAAACAAGATTGCTGATCAAGTACTTGGTGGTCCAGCAGCATTAATTGTCGAAGGTATCGATGAAGTTATCATGATTGATGCAAGGACATACCCTGTAAGGGCCCCGGCCGAACCAGATTTGGAAAGGGTTGTGCGCGGTTCCCGAGATGGTTATGTTGAAACGATTGTTTTTAATACTGCTCTCACAAGGAGAAGGGTACGCGACCGATCGTTACGAATGGAATACCTGCAAATAGGCAGAAGATCCATGACAGATATTTGTGTTTGTTACCTTGATGATATTGCAGATCAAGATCGTGTTGAGAAATTGAAAGAAGTATTAAAGATGATAGATACAGATGGATTACCAATGGCTGAGAAAACCATAGAGGAATTTATCAGTGGACGACACTGGAATCCATATCCAACTGTCAGGTATACGGAGAGACCCGATACAGCAGCAGCACATTTGTATGAGGGACATGTACTCATTATTATTGATGGTTCACCAAGTGTAATGATTACACCAGCGACATATTGGCATCATTTGCAGCATGCAGAAGACTACCGGCAAAAACCAATGGTTGGTGCATATTTAAGATTTGTCCGATTTATTGCGGTTTTTGTATCAATTTTTATATTGCCGCTTTACTATCTTTTTTCTGTTAGTCCGGAATTTTTACCGACTGGTTTGGAATATATCGGTCCGTCGGAAGCTGGAACCATTCCGTTGATTGTACAATTTTTAGTGGCTGAGTTAGGAATTGATATGTTAAGGTTGGCAGCAATTCATACGCCATCGTCTTTAGCAACGGCACTTGGGCTGGTTGCAGCTATATTAATGGGGCAGGTGGCGGTAGAAGTTGGCCTATTCTCAAGTGAAGTTGTTCTTTACTTAGCAGTGGCAGCGATAGGCACTTATGCCACACCAAGTTATGAATTGAGTTTAGCAAACCGATTGATCCGAATGTTTTTGTTATTAGTAACAGCATCTTTTGGAGCAATTGGATATGCAGTTGGGATTACCCTATGGATTCTGTACTTAGTACGAATGAATTCGTTCAAAACTGCTTACTTTTGGCCGTTCCTTCCTTTTTCTTATCGGGCTTTTCGTGATGTATTCCTGCGATCACCGATGCCATTGAAAAATAGAAGACCAGCATTTTTACATCCAAAGGATCCAGATCGTTAAATAGTTTCGATCTGGTTTTTTTGTTGTTCCTTATTTCACCATTCTTTGGTATAATTAGAAATGGTGATTTAAATGGAAACCATTTATGATATACAACAATTATTGAAAAGGTTTGGAACGATTATATACATTGGTGATCGATTAGCAGATCTTGAACTAATGGAAGCCGAAGTCAAAGAACTGTATCAAGCACAATTTATTGAAACAAACGAATACCAGATGGCCTTATTACTCCTTAGACAAGAAGCATCACGGGTACGAGATAAAAAAGGAGAGGGTTTCTAATGGGTCAAAACATTATAGGTGTAGATGTTGGTGGCACAACGATAAAAATCGGCATAATAAATGAAGCAGGGAATATTCTAGATAAGTGGGAGATTCCAACTAATGTTACCAACAATGGGACTTCAATTCTGACAGATATTTGGAACTCTGTAAGGCATAAGATCGATTCAGGTCAATTAAACGAAAAACACATTTCTGGTATCGGACTGGGCGCACCAGGTTTTATTCACGAAGATTCAGGAAGTGTATATGAAGCAGTAAATATCGGATGGAAAAATATGGAAATAGCCAGAGAACTAAAAGCAATATCGGGTTTACCTGTATACGTACAGAATGATGCAAACATTGCAGTACTTGGTGAAAATTGGCTAGGTGCAGGTGAGCAAGCAAGAAATCTGATCGCTGTTACCCTGGGGACAGGAGTAGGAGGCGGAATAATTGCCAACGGCACTATTTTAAATGGTGAAAATGGAACAGCTGGTGAGATTGGTCATATTACCGTTGAAGAAAATGGCTATCTATGTAATTGTGGCCGCAGAGGTTGCTTAGAAACAATTGCATCAGCAACTGGCATGGTTCGACAAGCTAAGAATAAAATTGAAATAAATCCAAAAAGCCATTTAGCATCCTTTTATCAGAAGAATGGAAGTTTAACTACAAAGGATATTTTTGAATTAGCAAATCATGGTGATACCTTAAGTACAGAAATTATTGACTATACCGCTGATGTTCTCGGATTAGTAATTGCAAATCTTGCAACAATAATAAACCCCTCTAAGATTCTTGTGGGCGGTGGTGTATCAAAAGCCGGAGAAGATTTTATAAATAGTATAGATTTTGCTTTTCGTAAATATGCCTTGGAAAGAGTAAGTGAAATTTGCGAAATAAAAGTTGCTCAGCTAGGGAATGACGCTGGAATAATTGGAGCGGCCTATTTGGTTCAACAAAAACTAAATAATACTGTATTTTAACCTTTACATTTTAAAGGTCTTCTATTAATATAATAATTTGTTAGCTAATTTAAGAAGATGTAAATTCTATGAAACTTTTTGATACAGAAAAACGTCATATAATAGTGTAGGCTATTTGCTACGTTTTAAAAAAGTAGTTACGGGTATTGGATGAAATGAATATGTATAGTTAGTGTAAAATGATAAATGTATCATTGTAGGAGATGATTTAAAATGAATTTTAAACGAATTAAAATGCCTTTATTTATAATTGCAACTTTATTATTTGGGTTAAAGACTTATTTTATATATCGATTTTTATTTAGTATTGAACTGGAAAATACGATGCAGGAATTCATCCTGCTCATAAATCCATTTGTTTCTGCTTTTTTATTCTTTTCAATAAGTGTATGGTTTAAAAAGCAGTCCCGACAAATGAAATTCTTGCGTTATACAGCATTAATCGGAACACTCATCGTATATTTTAACGTTGTTTTCTACCGTTCCTTTACTGACTTTATAACAATTCCACAGTTATTCCAGGCAAGTAATATGGGGGACTTGGGTTCAAGTATTTTTACGTTGATTGAAGTATACGATATTTTGTTTATTGTCGATGTAGCAATTATTTGGTATCTAAGTAAGAAAAAACCAGAGGCTATGACTGTAAGCTACCCAAAAAGTGGAAGAGTGTTTGCATTAGCAATGTCATTAATGTTACTTGCAGGAAACTTTTTCTTAGCTGAAATGGAAAGACCTCAATTATTCACTCGTGCATTTGACCGTGAATATTTAGTGAAAAATATTGGGTTATTTAATTATCACGTTTATGATTTAGCTGTACATTCAAAAGTTAAAACGCAGCGTGTCTTTGCAGATGGTAATCAACTGCCTGATATAAAAGAGTATGTAAATGAAAATGTCCAAAGTGATAGTAAATCACCGTTACATGGTATTGCAGAAGATAAAAATGTTATCTTTATCTCTGCAGAATCTGTGCAAAACTTTGTAATAAATAATAAAGTAAATGGTGAAGAGATAACACCGTTTTTAAACAGTTTAGTTAATGATGAAAGTACCTATTATTTTGAAAACTTTTATCATCAGACACAACAGGGAAAAACATCTGATTCTGAATTTCTGACCGAAAATTCACTATATCCATTATCGAGAGGTGCAGTTTTCTTCACTCATGGTCAGAATGAGTATAATGCAATGCCAGAGATCTTGAACGAAGAAGGATATTACACGTCAGTTTTTCACTCGAATAATAAAAGCTTTTGGAATCGGGATCAAATGTATGACAGCTTAGGATTCGATCACTTTTATGGTGAAGAAGCATATGAAGTCAATAAAGAGAATTCGATTGGATGGGGTCTGAAGGATAAACCGTTCTTTGAACAGTCCATCAAGTATTTACAGACAATGGAAAAGCCGTTTTATTCTAAGTTTATTACACTAACAAATCACTTTCCATTTGAATTAAGTAAAGAAGATAGCTCTATTGATAAATATGACTCAAATTCCGCTACGCTGAATAATTATTTTCCAACAGTCCGGTATACAGATGAAGCGATTGAAAAATTCTTCAAGCAGTTAAAGGATGCTGGATTATACAAAGATTCTGTCATTGTAATTATGGGAGACCACTATGGTATAAGTGAAAACCATAATAAAGCTATGAGCCAATATTTGGGTAAAGAAAAGATAACACCTTACGATCACGTTCAATTACAGGAAGTACCAATGTTCATTCATATACCAGGACATGAAGATGGAAAAGTTATGTCGCAAGTGTCTGGTCAAATAGATATAAAACCAACATTATTACACATGCTGGGCGTTTCAACAAAAAATGATGTATATTTTGGAAACGACATGTTCCGGAAAGATCGCAAGGGTTATATAGCATTGCGAAATGGAGATTTTATAAGTCAGAAATATGTTTCTACAAGCGGGATCTGCTATAATCGGAAAACCGGTGAGCCAGTTGAAACTAATGAGAATGCAACTGCTGAAAGTAAAGCAGAGTCCGCATGTAAACCTATTAAGGATAAAGTAGAAAAAGAATTAGGTTACTCAGATGAAATTATTTATGGGGATCTATTCAGATTTATGGACTTTTCAAAAAGTAAATAAGTAAATAAAAAAGCTGATTCCATTGTGGATCAGCTTTTTAAATTGCCTAGAAGACTATAAATTATAAGTGTAGTGGATAATTGGACTTCCGAACTACCATTGGTGGTGTTTAGTCAGATTGCTGCTATTCCCATACATCTTGCCTTTGTTCATAAATAAAAAAACTAACTACTAGAGTTAGTTTTAATTGACAATCAGATTTTTCTTTTATTACATAAGTGCTACTTGCTATTTGCTTTGAAGGCCTGAACTTCGTGTTAGGAGTTATTAGAAGGCAAAATATGCTATCTTAAATCTCTTTAACAAGATGGCAAGTTGACTAAATTATATACCGGCTATTTCGGTAATGATGGTTGCAACCGAGAAGAAGCCAAAAGTTAGTGCGGAAATGGCAGAGAAACCAAGCGCGAATACATTTTTAATTTTCAGTTGACGGATTACTGATACTACTGATAACAGAGTAACAAGTAATAGGATTACTGCTAAAATCATTATTAAAATATCCTCCTTGTGAACTTTCTTTGATTGTGATAATTACTATTAGTTCATTAATTTATTATTATGTAACAAGCTGTTTCCTATTCTTATTTTATAGTATAAAATGGGTTTTGTCGAGTTATATTATAGTGAATTTCGTGAACAACTATTTAATGGAGGGTTGATAATGATTTTTAAAGGAATGTCCTTAGGTCCATTAGGAACGAACTGCTATATCGTACACAATAATAACGATGCAATAGTCATTGATCCCAGTGGTGATCCCGAGGAAATTATAACGTATTTAAATAATGAGAAGCTTACACCAAAAGCAATTTTGCTAACCCATGCACATTTTGATCATATTGGTGGAGTTGATAAAGTCAGAAGCTACTATGACATCAATGTATATATTCATGAAGAGGAAGCAACTTGGCTTGAGAATCCAAAGTTAAACGGATCGCTATTATTTACTGGGAACGAGATAAAAACGAAAAGTGCTGAGCATTATTTAGTTCCAAGAAATTTGCAGTTAGGGACAATACAGTTCGAAATAATACATACGCCGGGACATTCACCAGGAAGTGTTAGCTTCATATTTCATAAGCAAGAACACATTATTAGTGGTGATGTATTATTTAACCTAGGAATAGGCAGGACTGATTTGCCTGGTGGAGATATTAAGCAGCTTGAGCAAAGTATACGTAACAAAATGTACACGTTGCAGGATTCTTATATTGTTAGTCCTGGTCATGGACCAGAGACTACAATTGGTGAAGAAAAGCAGAACAATCCTTTTTTCTCAGACAAATAGGATTGAACACATGCATAGTTAAATATGCGGTTTAAAACAACAAAAAGCCCTTCATATAAGAAGGGCTTTAGGGGGGATGTGCTCTGCTCTTTTGTTGGTTAGGGATAAAAGTTAAGCTACTATATTTACTATAAATGGATTTTAACAACATGTCAATAGTGTAAACTAAAAAAACTGATTTCTTAATAGTGTTATATGAATGTTGTTGTCCTAATACGTTTTACTAAGAGTTCTTTGTGTAGTTCGGATTAGCCGCGGGCAACTCTTTTGCTTCATCGAAAGTAAAAGAGGTAGAATAAAAAACCCTGCATTATTATATGTAAGCAGGGTTTTTATTTTAATGCCCGAATCCAGGCACTAATATAAATTCTGAATACCAAGTAAATCCAACCATAAATACTGTACAATAAGCTCCGAATAAATACATATACATGCGTTCTGATAATTTCAGATAACTTACTGTTAGGAAAAATGCTGTTTGAACAAGGAATAGTATTGCTGTTTTTTGCATGTCTCCAACATAAAACATTACTGTGAAAATACCCGTCCAAAAAGCAAGGACACGAAACATTCGATCCATATTTTCCCCCTCCTTTTTAGGTAACCTTATCATTGTTATTATAAACGACGATTTGGATATTGTAAATAAATCTTATTAAACATTTGAAAGTTTTGCCACATACGTGCAATTTTCGCAACCATTGAACATATTTTCATTTTCTATTAAATCTACGTTTGTAAATAATGCTTCAAACATACCCTTTAGAAAATTATTGTGGAGGTTACATACCATTGTGTGGCTAGTAGATGCTACTTCTTTGAAGGGACAGTTTTTTATCTGAAAAGTTATACTGCTATTGTCAGGATTATATTGAAAGTCCGGGTACATCCCAAGCATTGTGCCAGCATCTTCTAATATGTTCATTTTTTGCTCTTCTGTAAATTCCTCAATAAAAGGTCCATTGTGATACCGTTCAATTACTTTGCTCCCATATTTATATCCAGTCTGATATAAAGCATGTATTCCGGCTTCTCCTAATTCAACAAATGACTCTATTGCAATTGAAGACAGTAGTTTATAATCTTGATGTGGAAAGTTAAGCTCAATCACTTCATCAGATAGCCGATATACTCTGCTGGGCCGTCCGCCTTTCCCAGTTTTCTTCGAGTAAGATTCTACAGTATTTATATCTTCCAGCTTTGACAGGTGAAGCCTGGCTACGTTTGGATGGTATCGAACAATTCAGCAACCTCAGTAACACCAACTTGATGATGGTTTTTTATTAAATACTGGTAAATATTAAATCTGGTTGGGTCACTTAGCACGTTCGTTACTTTAAGTGTTTGTTCCACAGATAATCACCTCACTATGTTTGTTACTTTAATTATAGTGAAAAGTATAACGAATTGTGTGAAATCGATAATTTGTTAAAAAATGTACACAACTTAATTGTAGTTATTATGACACATTTTAAAATAATTATTCTAACCATAGTCTATTGGATATCAGAAAAGTAGCGTTGGAGTCTGTTTTAATACTGAAAAGCAGATGATATTCTTTTTCATTTAAGGCAATATACTCAACGTCTACATCGCCATATGGAAAGTGGTAATGTATTGGGTTATCCAAATCATTTCCAAGCGATACTTCTTCCTTAAATGATGTTCGTGCCATTTGAAGTAATGTTTCTATTTTAAGTTGGTTTGTTTGATTATGGGTTATTTGTATTTCGTCCTGGTACATATTAATACTCGCAGTAATTATAATGAACGAAATTGCGATGATAAATAGGACGTAAGGGAGGATAAACCCTTTACTACTACCGGTAAATAATAATTGTCTTTTCAAATTGCTCACCTTTTGCAGATGTGATTGTGACGTGAAAGCCGTATACAGTAGACTTAAAATTAACTGCTTGTACATCGCGTAAAAAAACCTCATGTCCTTTAGAATCAACTTTCCTTCTAATCAGACTTTGATATTTTTCAATTGTAACAACTGAACCATTGGTCTGATGGAGAGTGATCTTGGTTGGTTCGATTTTTATATCGGTTGATTCTATTACTTCATCTCGTAAAAAGTAAAAAAACTGCTGGATGGAAAGTTCATCATAATTAGATGTAAAACTAACCCCTTTTAAAAGGTACCCGGTAAAAGGGATAATTATAAATAAAAGGGAAATCGTTAGGATAACTGATAGGAAAGAAAATGCGTTTTCATTTTTCAGAATATCCATACAGGCAAATCTGATTTGTTTTATTTTTAACATTCTCCCATGTTACACATCCTTTCAAAAATTGGTTTTCAGTTGAAAATTTATAATTGAGTGTTGTAGCATTAATTTCTTTGGAATATTTAATTGGAATGCTATTGTGACCACCCCACAAATATGGTTGCAGTTCATCATGCAATTTATTGGCAAATAGTCGTTTTTGGTGCAGTACTTCTCTCTCATGTATCAATGTATTTGTAATTGGGATAAGGGTTGAAATCATTACCATTAGGAGGGTCGTAGCTACAAGGGATTCAATTAGAGAAAAACCTTTATTGTTTAGCAATGTAGCACCTTCCTTTTCCGAGTGGACAAATAACCTTATACTTGTTATTTTTTGTATTTATCATAATATTTCCAGGTTCTACAATAATTCCCCTGTCATTAAATTCTATAGCTGACATAATCCGTTGATCTATTTTCCACCCTTCAGGAATTTTCCGCTCCACCAGAGTTTTAATATTTTGATCTTTTGTTATGATATAACTTTCATTGCCAGTAAAAGTTAAACGAAAGTAATTTCTTATGCCGTATGATTCGGATTGCATGTATAGTAAATCCATTTGTAATGTATCCATGAAATTATCTTCTTCCTGTTTTTCAAGAATCGAGAAATGTAATGGGGCACTAAGAATCAGTAATACAGACCAAACGGAAAGAACGAACAGAACTTCTATTAAGGTAAATCCGTTTTTAAACTGCATCAGGTTCCGCTGAGGATACTGACAATTGCTTTATCGTCTGTGTTGATGGTTATGTGCAAGTCATTATCGTCAGGGCATTTCTTTTGATCTCCTGTTATATAGCCTGCAGTTTCCAAAGCCTCGAGGTCTACTGGATAACTGTTTGTTTCGATATAATAAGCATCAACCTGTGCTTGGACTACAGTTACCAAAGCATTACACCCTTTATCGTACACTTCTTTGCTCTTGTCACTTAGATTAGGGACCATTAGAATAATCAGTACAGAGATAATCATGAGAACAATGAGCATTTCTATTAAAGTAAAACCTTTTTGATTTTTGAACAAAATTTCCAACTCCTTATATTGTTTTAATTAACTGAAACATAGGCCACATCAGGGTGACGTATATAAAGATAATGAAGATTGCTAATATGATAAAAAAAGCTGGCTGCATATAGGTAATAACTTTCATGGTTTTCCGATGTATTTCTTCTGTTTGTAATTCTGCATAGATTGTTAAGTCTTTCTCCAGTGCATTCACGTCTGCATTTTTTTGGAAAATTATTGACAGCTGTTTATCGAGTAATGGCAAGTTCGCCAATAGGCTTGTAATATAAACTCCACTTGATAACTCTTTGGTCATTAATGAAGCAAAATGTGCAAGGACCGGCTGTTTATCTTGCAGTGAAATATTCGACAGTATTTCCCTGATTGACATCCCTGTTTTTAATAATGAACTAACATGTGTTGCAAATAAAAATGAAATTTGCATTCTTTTATACTGATAATAAATAGGTATTACACGATAAAATTTAATTTGTTTTTCAATACTGACTTTGTGCTTAATGACTTGCCAGATAACAAGAAACAGAACTGTCATTAATGCTAAAACAGTTAAAAATCTTCCTAATAAATCAATCAATATCACAGAGAACATGACAGTTGAAGTTGTTTCGGTACTGTTATTGAATAGATCCATAAAGGAAGGGAGAACGGATTGTTTAACAAAATAAAGCAGTAATGCAAATATGAACAATAAAATTAAAGGATAGCGTGTTGCTTCCTGAAATTTTTTAACATAAAGGACGCGTTGTTCATACATAGATATACATTTCTCAATGTTTGCTTGTAGATTGCCATTAGCCCGAACAAAGTATAAGTAGGATGTGATGATTGGGTTGAAGTTCTCTTTCTCTAATGCTTGATCAAGTGTACTGCCAGACTTTAGGGAATTAATGACGGAAGTGGAAATAGGCTTCAGTTGTTTGTCCCAGCTGATAATTTCAAGAGCAGATATTAATGGATAGCCGTTTGTCAATAATCTTTCCAAGCGTTTTAAAAAACGTAATTGTATTTCCTTTTTGGGTGCTTTATTTCCCAGTTGAGAAATACGTTTCATCAGAGATAAATCCATAAGCAAATGCCTTCTTTCGTAAGTGATGAAATGTATGAAATTGTTCCAAGGAACTAATATCAATACCGTTCAACGTCTTTTCCAGCAGACTTCCATCCAGCAACTCGATTACTGCTGCTCGCCTAGTAGTAGTTTTATTGACTTGAACTGGAAGTAACTGTAATGCCGCAACCGAAATAAGCGATTGTTTTAAATCAGAGCGTTTTAAACCCATCTCCAGTAAACGATGAATTGTTCCCAATGCATTATTGGCGTGTAATGTACTGAGGACTAAATGACCAGTTAAGGAAGCGTCGAAAGCAAACTGTGCAGTAAAAGTGTCTCTAATTTCACCCACCATTATGATGTCGGGGTCATGCCTTAGAGCAGCTTTTAATCCAGTCTGATAGGTGATCCCTGCTTTTTCATTTACTTGGACCTGCAGAATATCATTTATATCCTTTTCAATTGGATCTTCCAAAGTAATGGTCTGATAAGATTTCTCGGTTAAAATGGTTTGAAGTAAGGCGTATAGTGTTGTTGTTTTACCGCTTCCTGTTGGACCTGTAAACAGAATAATGCCAGAGCGATTTGCAATCCATTCTTTAAGTTTCTTTAGTTGGTTTGGAAAAAGAAAGAGTTGTTCTAGGGTAAGGTTTTCTTCCTGCGGGAGAACACGGATGGCAAGGCTTTCTAAATGGTTAACGGGAAGCGTGGATAATCGTAAGGAATAACGACTAGTAATTGTATCATGTTCAATTGTTCCGTTCTGTGGTTTACGAACTTCACCTATATCCATTCCTGATGTAAACTTATAATAAGTTAGCAACAATTGGTACTGATTGATGGGTATCGTTTTGTGTAGGATTCTTTTTCCGAATATACGGAAATAGATGTCTGCTTGATCATGAAAAGGGTAGAAATGAATATCCGAAGCATTGGCAGTAATAGCAGAATGAAGAAGCTTTTCTGAGAGTTTTGAAGCTGTGCTCAATAATATGTCACCTCCTAATATTAGACTATATTCGACACAGTTTGCCAAACTCCTTCTTTTTTAAAAAAATAATTTTTAAGGCGGGTTATAAATATGAAAACACTTTACTTAATTGGATTTATGGGAAGTGGAAAAAGTACAATCGGTGAGATGTTAAGTAATATGCTATGTCTGCCACACATTGATACTGATCATATGGTGGAGGAAGTATATGAACAAACAATCGCTTCTATTTTTCAAAACTATGGTGAAGATACGTTCCGGGTATATGAGTCTGAAGTTCTGAAAAAAACGTCTCAACGAAACCACATCATATCAACAGGTGGGGGAATTGTGGAACAGAAAGAAAATACTCAATATATGAATGATACTGGATGTGTCATTTACTTGAAAACTTCTTTTGAGGAAATCGCTAAGCGGTTAGAAGATGATCAATCAAGACCATTATGGAGTCAGAATTTACAGGAAAAGAAAACTTTATTTAATAGGCGAGAAAAATTATATGAGAGAAGCGCAGACAAAATAATTTATACGGATAATAAGTCAACTAAAGAAATTGTTGAAGAAATTAAGGAGTTATTCGTATGAATTTATAAAGGAGTTATTTTATAAATACTTATAATCACCGCTATTTATCTGAACATTTTTTGAACTAAAGTTTCACCATTCGATACTACTTTCATTGATTTTCACTGCAGGCGGCGGCTCCCTGCGGGAATAACATGATTTCTTGAGACGCCGGAGTGCGATAGTACGATGTTCAATCCATGCTCGGAGGTAAAGAAGACACTGTGAAAGCTTTCGCCTGCAGGGGAAACCAACAGGCCTGGCACATTTGCAAATCGTTTTGATTCATTATTGAATGATAAAATTGCTTCAAAAGAATAAATTTATGCAGGTTGTAAAAAATAATAATAACTACATGAAATGAGGAGGATTTTATGTCCGGAAATGAATATGTGAAGTTTATGACAGAACAGTTTACAGCATATATTGACACTCCAGCGGAAGAAAAGAAATTAAGAAGGACACAGAACAAAACAGAGCCTCCGGTTTATTCGACCAAGTGGCTAGGTGTTTTACCATTTGCTTTCAAGTTATTATTTAAAAAGACCTGATAACAGGCAAGTCTTCCATATTTGCCTGTTATCAATTAATGGTATTTTCAGCTAAGTAAAATATTCCCCCATTTATCACCTTAAAGGTAATACGTGGACTATACCTCTCATTAATTTCTCTTATTTCCTTGTCCATTTCTTGTTGTGTATTTTCCTCATCCTCTTTTGCACTGTAAAAGTGGGTTAGTAATTGAATTTCTTCCTCCATTGTTTTTAATGATTCCTCTGCCCAATCGTGTGTCTGATTATGAATATAGCTTTCAAGAACAGATTCAATTCTGGTAAAGCCACTTTTTATTCTGATTATCGGTGAAATGGTGTAGCAGTAATCTGAGATTGTCATTTGTAATGATTTTTCTTCTAATAGACCCATCATATCTGTTTTCATGGAACCGTTGACCAAGTGCAGACCAATAGAAAAGATCTCATCTCTTTTCTGTTTACCTTGATAGCTGATTTTAATGTTCGTGACAAGCCATGGAAATAAAGCCGTTTTCTGATTGGCGTCAATACGTTCAAATAGTTTGGTATATGTTTCTTCCTGTCTTAGCTTATTGAGAATTTGTTGTAATCGTGGGCTTCCAAAATGAATCCATTCCCCTTTTTCATCCCTTTTTTCAGGGTTTGTGATCAACGTAAGCTGCATTGGGTCTCCAGGGTTACCAATCTTTTTAATATAATGCCAATAAAATGGCCGGTTCATTAAAGCGCGATCCATATTCTCTGTTAACTGTACAGTGAGAACACCTTCATTGTTATAGACAAATTCACAGTGATTTGCTGTGAAATAAGACTCTAAAAAGTGGTGTAAATTTTTAATTGCCATATTGCTGCTCCTTCTGTTCTGTTTGATCATGTGTTAATTTTATGATTGAAGAAAGGTTGTCCAATTTTATTCTTGCCTCACCAGTAGAAGAGGACTCAGAAAAAATGGATTGTATTTCCGATTCAATGTCATTTATATTCAGTTCGGCCAAAATGCTGTCTAATTGGCCAATAACTTGTTCAAATAAATTTATCTTTTCATACAAAAGCGTCATAATATGTTCCTCGACGGTGCCACGGATGGCTAAATTGTAAATATGAACATCATTTTGCTGACCGTATCGGTGTATCCTGCCAATCCGCTGTTCTAGTCGCATCGGATTCCATGGCAAATCATAATTAATTAGATGGTTGCAAAACTGCAGGTTAATCCCTTCGCCTCCAGCTTCAGTTGCGATCAGAACCTGTGCGCGATTCTCAAATAATTGCTTCATCCAATCTTTTTTCCCTTTTTTGAATCCACCTCTAAAAGGTACTGATGTAATATCGTTCTCTTTCAGATACCATTGCAAGTATAATTGTGTAGCACGGTATTCAGTAAAGATTATTACTTTTTCATCGCCTAACTGTTTGATAACTTCTACTGCTTTTTCAGCCTTCACATGCTGCGGCAGCTGTTCAATTTTATCTGTGATTGGTTTTATTACCTCTTCTCTTTCGTTGCTTGTTATCATCTTCTGCAATGATAAGAAGCATGCTTCTCGTGATGAACAGAGCTCTCTAAGTAATGTAATTTTTGAGAATGTAGCAAAGACTTCGGTTACACTTTGCAGGTGTGAATAAACATCTTGTTCTTCTTTTTTAAAATCAATCCATATCGTCTCGATTTTTCTTTTTACCTTATCAAATTCCGTATTTTTTCGTGTATTTCGAATCATTACTTTCTGGACTAATTGTTTCAGGTATTTATCCTGCTTGATTTTTTTACGATCCTTTCCATATTGTTCCAGGAAGCTGTCGTAATCGCCTAGATGACCTGGCTTTAAAATCGAAACCAAATTGAATAGTTCCACTAAACGATTTTGGACTGGTGTAGCAGTTAATAATAAACAATATTTCTTCTTTAACGATCGAACGAACGCAAAGTTTTTAGTTTTGTGGTTCTTCAATTTATGGGCTTCGTCAATTAATATAAAGTCATAGTCAATATCAAGTATATGTTCGCGATGTGGAGAACGCTTAGCTGTGTCAATTGATGTAATCATGATTTCAGTCTGATCCCATGAATAATTTTTTCGGTGTGGAATTGCTGGAATATAGAATTTTTCATTTAATTCTTTGGCCCATTGATTTACCAGGGAAGCAGGAACGAGTATGAGTACTTTTTTTACAAGTCCTCTCAGCATATATTCTTTTAAAATAAGACCAGCTTCTATTGTTTTTCCAAGCCCGACCTCATCAGCTAAAATTGCTCGACCACTCATTTCTTCGATAACTTGATTAGCGCAGGAAATTTGGTGATCAAGGAATTCCATATGTGGTAAATAATCTAATGATTTTAATCCTTCAAACGATGGTGCCATAGTAGTTAACTCGGCTTGATAAGTCATCTGGAAGAGTTCCCAGGAGGAGAGGGTGCCTTCCTTTTCTAGCGTTTTTTCAAATTCATCTATGAAAACAGAATCTTTTTGAAGTTCTATGCGGTCCATAACATACTTCCTTTTAAAAGAGTAATCTTATCCCTACTTTTCACATTGTTCATATGCTATAATGAGACTAATAATAAAGTAGATATTTCTTAGTTACTGATACATAGTATAACCAAAATAACTAATTTCATTATGCGAATGAGTACAAGGGGAGAGCTTACTTTACGTAACGCCGAAGGAGCAAACATTGTGTGAATCTCTCAGGCAAAAAGACTCTTGTATGACGCGACTCTGGAGAGTGTTTACTATCGTAAACCACCAACGAAGCAAGTGCTGTTAGGAATTTGTATCCGGTTCCAAGGCACGCAACTTTCAGGTTGAAGGACAGAGATTTCCCTGTATATCAGAGAAATCTCTATTTTTATGTAGAAAATTTAAAGGAGTGGATGGAATGAGTGAGCTGAAGAGAACCCCATTGTTTCCTGAATATGAAAAGGCAGGAGGAAAGACAGTCGATTTTGGCGGCTGGGACTTACCGGTACAATTCAAGGGAATAAAACATGAACACGAAGTTACCAGAACAAAAGCAGGGTTATTTGATGTTTCGCATATGGGCGAAATTTTGGTTAAAGGTCCAAATAGCAAATCTTTTTTAGAGAAGGTAACGACCAATGATGTTTCCTCATTAACTCCAAAGCGTGCACAATATACATTTATGTGTTATCACGATGGTGGAACAGTTGATGATTTTATTATTTACATGCTTGAGGAAGACCACTATTTATTAGTTATGAATGCAGCTAATACAGAAAAAGACTTTGATTGGCTAACAGAAAACAACAACACAGGGGTTTCTATTGAAAATGTATCATCTGAGTATGTACAGTTAGCACTTCAAGGGCCACAGGCTGAAGTTATTCTCCAACGCCTGACGGATACTGATTTAAGTGAAATAAAGTTTTTCCGTTTCGAAAACCCTGTTTATTTCTCTACAATTGATTCAGATGCAATTGTTTCAAGGACTGGGTATACAGGAGAAGATGGGTTCGAGATCTATATCGACGCTGAACAGGGAAGTAATCTGTGGAACTTGATACTTGAAGCAGGCAAAGATAATGGTGTGGAACCAATTGGCCTTGGCGCAAGAGATACACTTCGTTTTGAGGCTAAACTAGCATTATACGGTCAGGAGCTCTCAAAAGACATCACACCAATTGAAGCCGGTATGAAGTTTGCGGTTAAAGTCAAAAAAGAAGCAGACTTTATTGGAAAAGAAGTGTTGAAGCAGCAGGCAGAAAATGGACCTGACAGAAAGCTTGTTGGAATTGAAATGATTGATAAAGGTATTCCTCGTACGGGGTATCAGGTGTACGACGAAGAATCTAAAGTAGGATTTGTTACTTCTGGAACACAGTCACCTACATTACAAAAAAATGTGGGGCTGGCCCTAGTGAAAAGTGAATTTGCTGAACTAGGTACTGAGCTGTTTGTTCAAGTACGCAAACGAAAACTAAAGGCAGAAATTGTTAAAACACCATTTTATAAACGGGATAAATAGGGAGGGTTTTTTACATGGAATTTCGTTATTTACCAATGACTGAAACAGATAAAAGGGAAATGCTTGAAACGATTGGTGTCGGATCATCTGAAGAATTATTTTCAGATATACCAAGTCAGGTTCGTTTTAAAGGTGAGTTAAATCTTAAAAAACCGGCAAATGAAGCACAGTTGAAAAAGGAACTTGCAGGTATGGCCAAGAAAAACGCTAACCTGATAGAATATAGTTCATTTCTGGGCGCTGGTGTTTATGATCATTTTATTCCATCAGTCGTTCATCATGTGATTTCAAGATCAGAATTTTATACGGCATATACGCCTTACCAGCCAGAAATTTCACAAGGGGAACTGCAAGCAATTTTCGAATTTCAGACAATGATATGTGAGTTAACTGGTATGGGGGTTGCCAACTCATCCATGTATGATGGCGGCACAGCATTGGCAGAGGCTGTAAACTTAAGTGCTGGTCAAACAAAGCGCAAGAAGATTCTTGTCTCAAAGGCAATCCATCCTGAGTCAAGATCTGTCATTGATTCATATGCAAAAGGACCAAACCTTGAAATTGTTGAAATTGATCATCATAATGGGCGGACAGATTTACAGCAACTAAATAATGAATTGGATGAAAATACTGCGAGTGTCGTATTGCAGTACCCAAACTTCTTTGGTCAAGTTGAGCCACTGCATGAAGTGAATGAAATGATCAGTCAACAAAAGAAAACGATGTTTATTGTCTCCAGTAACCCGTTATCACTAGGATATTTAACACCTCCAGGTGAGTTTGGTGCGGATATTGTTGTAGGAGATACTCAAGTATTTGGCATACCTGCACAATTTGGCGGTCCACATTGTGGTTATTTTGCAACAACTCATAAATTAATGCGTAAAGTACCTGGACGATTAGTTGGCCAAACAACAGATGAAGACGGGCAGCGTGGGTTTGTACTCACACTGCAGGCAAGAGAGCAGCATATTAGACGTGATAAAGCCACATCGAATATATGTTCAAATCAAGCGTTAAATGCACTTGCAAGCTCTGTAGCAATGAGTTCAATTGGCAAGAATGGAATCAAAAAAATGGCTGTATTAAATATGCAAAAAGCGCGTTATGCGAAGGAAAAATTAAAGGAAACTGGTATTGAAGTAATATCAGAGGGGGCATTTTTCAATGAATTAGTTATAAAACTCCCTGAAAATATTGCAATTGTAAATGAAAAGCTCTTAGATAAAGGCATAATTGGTGGGTATGATCTTGAACAAGCCTATCCTGACTTGAAAGGTCATATGCTAATTGCAGTAACAGAAATTCGTACAAGAGAAGAGATCGATACTTTTGTAAAAGAATTGGGGGATATTCATGGCTAATACAGACTTTCCGTTAATTTTCGAACGTAGTAAGGAAGGAAGAACTGGTTATAGTTTTCCAGAATTTGATGTTCCGGAATTTGATCTAGAAAGCGAATTTGAGGGTTCTTATATTCGTAAAGATGCACCAGATTTACCTGAAGTAAGTGAACTGGAAATCATGCGTCATTATACAGCTTTATCAAAACGAAATTATGGTGTGGATTCCGGATTTTATCCACTGGGTTCTTGTACGATGAAATATAATCCTAAAATAAATGAAGATGTAGCAAGACTTGACGGATTTAGTCATATTCATCCACATCAGGATCCAAAAAGTGTGCAAGGTGCAATGGAAATGATGTATGATCTGCAGACGTCATTAAGAGAAATTACTGGAATGCATGAAGTTTCCTTGCAGCCTGCAGCAGGAGCTCAGGGTGAGTGGACTGGATTGATGATGATTCGTTCATTCCATGAAGCAAATGGCGATTATAATCGGACAAAAGTAATTGTACCTGATTCGGCACACGGAACAAACCCGGCATCAGCCAAAGTAGCGGGTTTTGATGCTGTTACAGTCAAAACAAATGATAAAGGTTTGGTAGATTTAGAAGATCTTAAAAGAGTTGTTGGTGAGGATACCGCAGCCTTAATGCTAACAAATCCGAACACATTGGGTTTATTCGAAACAGAGATCCTGGAAATGGCTGGAATCGTTCATGGTGCTGGAGGTAAGTTGTACTATGATGGAGCAAACCTAAATGCAATTATGGGATATACCAGACCTGGGGATATGGGATTTGATGTTGTTCATTTAAACCTGCATAAGACCTTTACCGGCCCACATGGTGGCGGTGGACCAGGATCAGGGCCAGTTGGTGTTAGCAGTGAATTGGCTGCATATTTGCCAAAGCCTTTACTTGTTAAAAAAGATGATTTATATACGTTTGATTATGACCGTCCTGAATCAATCGGGCGAGTTAAACCTTATTATGGGAATTTTGGTATTAATTTACGTGCATATACGTACATTCGCACGATGGGGGCTGAAGGGCTCAAAAAGGTTAGTGAGTACGCAGTTGTAAATGCTAACTATATGATGCGTAAACTGGAGAAGGAATACGTGCTACCATACCAGCAGCATTGTAAGCATGAATTTGTTATATCAGGTAAAAAACAGAAAAAACTAGGTGTACGAACATTGGATATTGCCAAACGCTTGCTTGATTATGGCTATCATCCACCTACAATCTATTTCCCGTTAAATGTGGAAGAGGCATTAATGGTTGAACCTACAGAAACGGAATCAAAAGAAACGCTGGATGGCTTTATCGATACAATGATACAAATTTCCGATGAAGCGAAAAATGATCCGGAATTAGTCCAGGAAGCACCTTTTAATACGGTTGTAAAACGTATGGATGAAACAACAGCCGCTAGAAAGCCGATTTTACGATATACTAAATAATAAGAACGGATGAGGTCATAACCTCATCCGTTCTTAATCTTTCCTGTCCATTTCTTAAAGCCGCCTTTAAGCTGATTTAAATCTGTGTAACCTTTTTTATGCAGCAGCTGAGCAGCTCTTGCTGATCTGGAACCACTTTGGCAATAAAGGTATAATGGCTTATCTTTGCGCATTTCTACAAGTCGTTGCTTCATTTGTGTCACTGGAATATTTCTGGCCCCAAGAATATGACCTTTCTTGAATTCCTGTGGTTCTCTTACATCAATTAGCTGTGCCTTGCGATAACCTTCACGAAACTGATCTTCGGTTAATATGGTGACGACGTTTTTTTGTCTGAAATAACGGAATACTCCTACCGCGACTAAAACGACAATTCCGATTACTAAAAATTCCATTGCTTATCCCCCGTAACTTTCATTTGTGTCTATTCTATTATATTGTGGTTTCGTTATTTTTTCAAAGTTTTTTTCTTGCAGTTACAAAAGAAAGGTAGGTCTTTTTACTTAATTTTATATTGCCTGGCTTTATTAAAATTCCTAAATCGCTGTTGTGCAGTACCAAAACTATGTTTCATTTAGTAGGATTTTGAGACTTTAAGTGGTTTAAATAAAAAAGATTAGGAATGCTGGATTTTTAGTAATTTCCTTAATATATCTCTATTTTACTTCATATACAATTGCTTATTGATGATTGACAAATATATATTTATTCGTTCAATTTTCAATATATAGTGTTTATTTTAAAATATGAATACTATATATTGTTTTTAGTATAGCAATTATGATATCTTATAGTATAACAAATAAATAGTTAAAGGAGCGATCAAAAAATGTCGATTGCTGTTGAAAGCGGAAAAGGTATAGATATTAACATGCTGAATGAAGATATCAAATCGTTTCCGCAAGTACATCCAATAACTGATGATATGAAAATCACACACAAAGGTGTATCCCGTTTGGTTATGCTTGATCGATATGCTTTTAAGGACACGGAAAAGAAGACGTTGCAGGAGGGAGACTTTGTCGTATTAACTGTGAAAGCAGATCCTAAATTTCCTGCACGTGGCCTAGGGTATGTTAAATCAATAGATTGGACACATAAAGAAGCAGATATTCAAGTAGATTCACAGTTTGTATCTGTACTGGATAATGAGCAGGAAGCTTCTACAGGTATTGTAAAACGTTCACTAGATGTAATAGATAAACCGTTGGAAGTTTATTATGAACAAATTGCCAGGAGAAATGCCACAGGACTCTCCAGTGTTGAAACGACAGAAGGAAAGCAGAAAGAGTGGTTTGAAAAGTTTACCGACGAGTTAAGCTCGTTGAATTTTATTCCAGCTGGACGCGTGTTATATGGTGCAGGTGCTAACACTGATGTTACGTACTTTAACTGTTATGTCATGCCTTACATTAAAGATTCTCGAGAAGGTATATCTGACCATCGTAAGCAGGTAATGGAAATCATGAGCAGAGGTGGTGGAGTTGGAACCAACGGATCAACTCTGAGACCTCGTAACACGTTAGCAAGAGGTGTGAACGGAAAGTCATCAGGATCAGTATCTTGGTTGGATGATATCGCAAAACTTACACATCTGGTAGAACAAGGTGGATCAAGACGTGGTAAACATAAGTGCCTCGTCTATAAACTAACCTCGTGAATTGCTGGGAACTCTTTAATGACTTGCTGGCTACAACGTAACTGGAAACGGTAAGCGTGAATGCTAAAAAACAGCAAGTGGAAAAAGACAATCAGCAGCCAATCTTCGTATAGAAGAAGGTTCAACGACCATCGAAAGCACGTCTCAGACGGAAGTGAGTAGAGTAGAAATCAAGTGATTTCGAAGCGCGAGGACACATTTAAATGTGTAAGATATGGTCTGAACTCTAAGGTAACTTAGAGAGTTGGTTTAACGAATCAACGTAACAAATTGGCTCAAATGATTATGTTGGTAGATTCTCACCCTGATATTATTGAATTTATTATCTCGAAAATGCAGAATCCGAGAATTCTTCGCTATCTGATCGAAAATACCGAAGATGAACAAATTAAGCGTCTGGCACAGGAAAAACTGCAGTTCACTCCATTGACGGAGACAGAAGTAGATTTGTATCAAGGTATATTGAACTATAATACAATGCCAGGACAAGGTGGCTTTACAGATGCTTCTATCCGTGAAGCGGAAGAAAAGTTAGTAACTGGGGGAACCTATTCTGTCCATAACCCAGAGTTCTTAACAGGAGCGAACATTTCTGTCTGTATAACCAAGGAATTAATGGATGCAGTTGAAGTTGATGATACGTATGATTTGCGTTTTCCTGATGTTGAAAATTATACAAAAGAAGAAATGAAGGCATATAACGAGAACTGGGACAAAGTTGGCGATGTTCGAAAATGGGAAGAAATGGGCTATGGTGTACGTGTTTATCGTCGAGTAAAAGCTAAAGAACTCTGGAATCTGATTAATATTTGTGCAACATACTCAGCAGAACCAGGAATATTCTACATTGATAATGCTAATGAAATGACAAATGCAAAAGCGTATGGTGACCAAGTAGTAGCAACAAATCCATGTGGGGAACAACCACTTGCGCCATATTCTGTTTGTAATCTTGCGGCAGTTAATTTGGCAGAAATGGCTAACAAAGATACGAGCACTGTAGACTTTGAAAAATTGAAACAAACCGTTAAAACCGGAGTGCGTATGCAGGATAATGTAATCGATGCAACACCATACTTTTTAGAGGAAAATAAAAAGCAAGCACTTGGCGAGCGTAGAGTTGGGCTAGGTGTTATGGGGATGCATGACCTTCTGATCTATTGCGAAACAGAGTATGGATCATCTGAAGGCAATGAGTTGGTTGACCAAGTTTTCGAGGCTATTGCAACTACTGCATATCGAGAATCAATTGAGATAGCTAAAGAAAAAGGGAGTTTTCCATTCCTTATTGGGAAAACGGATGAAGAAACAAAATTGCTGCGTGAAGCATTTATTAATACCGGTTATATGAAGAAAATGCCTGAAGATATTAAAAAAGGCATTCTTGAAAATGGTATTCGCAATTCACATCTTCTGACTGTGGCTCCAACTGGTTCCACAGGCACGATGGTCGGTGTGAGTACGGGATTAGAACCATATTTTTCCTTTTCTTACTATAGAAGTGGTAGGTTAGGGAAGTTTATTGAAGTTAAGGCCGAAATTGTACAAGAATACTTGGATAGGAACCCTGACCAAGATTCAGAAAACCTGCCTAAATTCTTTGTAACAGCGATGGACCTAGCACCAGAAGCGCATGCGGATACTCAGTGTGTTATCCAGCGTTGGGTTGATAGCTCGATTTCCAAAACAGTGAACGCACCAAAAGGGTATACCGTTGATCAAGTAGAAAATGTATACCACAGACTCTACAACGGTGGCGCTAAAGGTGGGACTGTTTATGTAGATGGTAGTCGGGATTCGCAGGTTCTGACACTTAAAGCTGAAGAGAGCTCAGAAGGTGAACAGACTGAACTATTCCAGGAAACTGAAAAGCCTAAAGTTGTGCTGATGGATACTATACAGGAATTAGATAAAACTAACGTTATGATTGGCTCCGAAGTTGGTGATACTTGTCCTGTGTGCCGGGAAGGCAGCGTAGAAGATATTGGTGGTTGTAATACATGTACAAGCTGTGGAGCTCAGCTTAAATGTGGTTTATAAATTGTTTAAGAGAAGAATCAACTATAAGTTGGTTCTTCTCTTTTGATTTGGCAGTTAAGTTTGTCTAACTTTCGGACTTAGAGGTAAATTGCAACAAAATGAGGAAAAACACATGAACACTATACACAGCTACGGGAATACAACTAGCTTTCACCACTCCGGGAACAAAGGTAACATCTGCCCAAGCTGATGTTTCACAGTATCTTCTCAGGCGCTGGCATTTACTCAGTTTTCCTGGAAGCAAAAACAGTTTCAACAAACAGGAAGCTCTAGCACCGGCGTTGGTAACAGGACTTGCGCGACAAGAGGCCAAATTCGCGCGTCAAGGCAGAAACTCGCACAACAACGCGTAAGAGTCTTTTGCCGGGCCGGTGATCCATAGGAGTCTCGACTTCACTGTGTCACAGCTTATAGATTTTTGCCAGTTATGAGATTAAAAATAATTTCATAACTGCGTAAATGCAACTATGATATTCACCAATAAGGTCGGTTAATATCAGTTTTCTATTCAATAACAACAATCTTGTAAGAAACAGCTTTTCATTTTGGTACCTAATAGAATACTTGTTTAATTCGTGGATATCTTGTATTATTTTTATAGAAACATTGTTGCACATACTAAAAATTTATTCTTTGAAATGAGTTGATTTTATGCCGACACCGAGTATGGAAGATTACATTGAACAGATTTACAATTTAATTGAAACAAAGGGGTATGCACGCGTATCCGATATTGCAGAAGCTTTGATGGTTCATCCGTCATCAGTGACCAAAATGGTACAAAAGCTTGATAAAGATGAATATTTAAATTATGAGAAATATAGAGGATTTATCTTAACATCGAAGGGAAAGAAAATCGGTGAGCGATTAGTGTTTCGTCATGAATTACTAGAGGACTTTCTTGAAATTATTGGTGTAGATACTGACAAGATATATGAAGATGTTGAAGGTATAGAACATCATCTAAGCTGGAATTCAATCGACCGTATTGGTGACTTAGTACAATACTTTAAAGCAGATAAAAATCGTATTGACGACTTGAAGCAGCTAAAAGTAAGCGATGAGCGTTAGCTAAAGTTACAAATGTATATGAGTTCTAATTTTACCTGTATTCTTCTAGTATATAATAGAGGTTTTTTTAAAGGGGAGAACTCATGAAAATTGATGGTGTGTTTTCTGGCGGTGGAGTGAAGGCATTTGCACTTATTGGTGCACTTAAAAGTATTGAAGCAAAAGGTTTATCATTTGAACGATTAGCTGGAACATCTGCAGGAGCGATAATATCCACCTTGATTGCAGCCGGGTATAACATTAATCAAATTGAAAGATTAATACAGGACCTAAATGTGCAAAAACTTATGGATGCACCAAAGTGGACTACTTTAATTCCATATTCAAAATGGTTTTTTTTATATTTCCAAATGGGGATATATAAAGGAGATAAGCTGGAGAACTGGTTATATAGAAGGTTAGCTGATAAGAATGTGTATACGTTTAAAGATTTGAAACCTGGCTATCTTAAAGTTGTGGTTAGTGATATCTCACTTGGGAAATTGGTTGTTATACCAGATGATTTAGAACGTATTTATGGAATTGACCCTAACTATTTTTCTGTTGCAAAGGCTGTCTGAATGAGTGCAGGGTTTCCTTATTTTTTTATGCCGAAAAAAATACCAGGTAAATCAAAACAAAAGAGCCTAATTGTTGACGGAGGCCTTTTAAGTAACTTTCCATTATGGATTTTTGAAAATGAAAATAGCCGAAATAAACGGCCAATCTAGGTGTGAAATTGAACGGCTATCCTGAACAGCAGTCCCCTCGTAAAATAAGTAATGCACTTGATATGTTTCACGCTTTATTTTCAACGATGATCCAGGCACATGATGCACGTTATATTTCTAAATCTCAAATAAATAATATAATATTTATCCCGGTTGAGAATGTTGAATCAACGAATTTTAATGTTAGTGAATTAACGAAAGAACAATTAATTAAAATGGGTAAAGAAAGGGCTGATCAATTCTTAAAATATTGGCCAAAATAAAAACCGAGCTATCTAAAAAGTAACGGGTTCACTTCAGAGGTGCAAACATTAAAAACGCATCATAAAACACACGGATTTTCACAAGGAAAATCTCGTGTGTTTTCTAATTGCTATATCAATGTTTGAAAGAGTTTTGAACGTCTATTCACAGAATAATTCACTACTTAATTCACAAGAGTGAAATATTTATTGTAGTGTATGCGATTTTATTGTGATTGCAATATTTAGTAAATTCATTTAAGGGAGTATAGGTAATTATGTTAAAATAAATATAGATATTTTGAACAATTACACTAACGACACAGTTTAGTGTAGTAAGGGTTCTTCTTGCACGAACAGTTTTGGAGGGGATATTTATTAAAATTTTTTCTTATTTATTAACCGTCTTAGGTGGTATTTCTACTGTATTTGGCTTATTTCCTGTATTTTTTTTATATCCTTATAAGTTCAGTCAAACAACGGATTATTTAACATTTATATTTTTTGAAACTGAAGATAGATGGTTTTGGCAAATTGGGATTATCATATTAGTTGTAGGAATAATTTTACTTTATAAAAACAAAAGAGAAAAACGTGATAAGTGAATGTTTTAAAGTAACCGGTGCTTTAGTTTAACAACAGATATTAGAAAGAAAAATGGCTTGGATATTTTTCCAAGCCATTTTTACTGTGAATTTAATAGTGAAAGTAATGTGATTATAGATGAGATTTAACTTGTGAATCGTTGCTTTGCACCTCACAAGTGAACCCGTTATCTAAAAAGTAGCTCGGTTTTTTCTTTTTGATTTATTACCGTCAATCACTCGTAAATGAGATGCACGTTTGTTTAGCTTCTTTTTCATTTGAATTGGCTGTGGACGTTTAGAAGTAGGACGTGGTTTTTCATTCTGGCTTGAGTACTTTGATTTTGATTGTTTCACTGCTTGCTTATATTTCTTATTATCGTGGGAAGGGCTTCGTTTTTTCAGAAAGACAAAATAGATTACCGCAAAAACTGCTACACCAAATCCAAGCATCATCAGCAAGTTAGTAAGGAAGGAAGCTGTATTTGTAAATAACTGTGCAATCACACCAACAACAGCCAAGCCTATTATTATATAAACAAACACGGAGAATTTTTTGCGAACCATCTGCACGACCTCCTTTCGAATATTACGTTACTGACCTATACCACTATCCTCTGTATTTATATCATCATTTACAAAAATGTTTTACTACTTTAAATTCTTTCCGTTAATGCTCAAAATATTCAATACTGTATTCTTTTTCTTTTTAATACTTGCATTCCATTTTAAATTGTTGTATTAATCCTATTTTACTAGAAAATATTTAATTTAACTACATAAAAGTAAATGTATTAGAATGAGGTGATTGGTTTTATGGCAATTGGTAACAATACAAATGGAGGTGTTTGTATTGGAAGAGGATAAAAAATTAGAGCAAAATAAGCAGGAACAGCCAATGTCTCTTCTGTCCAGATCTTTAATTACAGGATTTGTTGGTGGATTATTAGCAGGGTTCTTTGGGATAGTTATTTATTATTTTAATTTCTCCGAAGTTTCACCTAAAAGTTATTTAATACGCTCGTGGGTAACTGCTGATTGGACAGATGGCTGGCTTGGTAATGTTTTATCCATTGTCATGGTGGGTGTTCTTTCACTGCTAACCGCGTTTATTTATTATGGGGTATTTAAGAAAATAACCTCACTTTGGATGGGGGTTGGATATGGAATTATACTGTGGGGAATTGTCTTTTATATTGTACAGCCAATATTCCCGAACATACCTGATTTAATGGAGCTGAACAGATATACAATTGTTTCTACATTATGCCTTTTTATATTATATGGAACTTTTATTGGATATTCCATCTCATATGATTATGCTGATACAATAAGAAAGGAAGAAGAAATAAAAGAAAAGCAAAATTAATCTGGACTGTTACCATTATTCAAACGTTTTAGTTTATGATAAACTAAAAAGTGCGTAAATTAAATGAATTATAAGGGAATGAACAAACTGATGAATCGTCTGTTGCTATTAAACGGACCTAATATTAATTTGTTAGGAAAACGGGAAAAAGAAGTTTATGGGGAATTTACGTTACAGGACATTGAGACAGAGGTAGCAGAATTAGCAGAGAATCATAGGTACGATCTGGATTGCTTTCAGTCAAACCATGAAGGGGAATTGATTGATCGTCTGCATCAGGCTAACGGGAAATATAGTGGAATAATTTTCAACCCAGCTGCGTACACCCATACAAGTATTGCCCTGCGTGATGCTATTATGGCAATTGAAACTCCTGTAATTGAGGTTCACATTTCAAATGTACATAAACGTGAGACTTTTCGACACCAGTCAATGCTTGCTTCAGCATGTTATGGACAAATAGTAGGCTTTGGAATGAAAAGTTACCGCTTGGCAGTACTAGCGTTTATGGAAAAATAAATAGAAAGGAATGGTACGATGGAGAAATTGGATAAACTACGGAAGGCTTTACAGGAAAATAATCTTGACGCCATATTAATTACTAGTCCAATCAACAGGACTTATATAACAGGATTTACTGGAACAGCAGGTGCAGTGATAGTAAGCAGAGACGAAGCACGCTTTATTACAGATTTTCGTTACATAGAACAAGCTAACGAGCAGGCTTTAGGTTTTTCCGTAATAGAACATAAAAAGTCAATTCATGAAGAAATTAATAGTCAATTGAATCAAATAAATGTTAAACGTGTTGGTTTTGAAAAAGATCATGTAACTTTTTCTACTCATGAGATTTATAAAAAAGAATTTGACGTGGAGTTAATACCAGTTAGCGGATTAATAGAAGAGCTTCGTTTGATTAAAACAGACGAGGAACTAACCATCTTAAAGCAGGCTGCTAAGATTGCCGATGACGCATATGAACATATTCAGCGTTATATTAAGCCTGGTGTGAAAGAAATAGATATATCAAATGAACTAGAATTTTTTATGAGAAAACAAGGAGCAGCATCATCCAGTTTTGATATAATTGTGGCATCGGGGTATCGTGCTGCACTACCTCATGGAGTAGCTTCACAAAAAAAGATTGAATCAGGTGAGCTTGTCACACTGGATTACGGTGCACTTTTTAATGGTTATTGCTCAGATACTACCAGAACTGTTGCTGTTGGAGAAATTAATCATGAGCTGAAAACGATTTACAACACAGTTCTGGAAGCGCAGTTACTTGGGGTTAAAGGTGTGAAGCCAGGAATAACTGGCAAAGAAGCAGATGCACTTACTAGAGATTATATTAAAGAAAAAGGTTATGGCGAATATTTCGGGCATTCAACCGGTCATGGGCTTGGTATGGAGGTTCATGAAGGACCAGGTCTATCATTCAGATCAGATAAGATATTAGAGCCTGGAATGGTTGTAACTGTTGAACCAGGAATTTATGTGCCAAATGTTGGTGGATGCCGTATTGAGGATGATATTGTTATTACAGAGAATGGAAGTGAACGACTAACACATTCATCTAAGGAATTAATTCATCTATAGGACAGAGGAGGAATTAGAGATGATTTCAGTAAATGATTTTAAGACAGGATTGACGATTGAGGTTGATAATGATATTTGGCAGGTTATGGACTTTCAGCATGTAAAACCAGGAAAAGGTGCAGCGTTTGTCCGTTCGAAATTACGTAACTTACGGACTGGGAATATCCAAGAAAAAACATTTCGCGGCGGGGAAAAAGTAAATAAGGCACACATCGAACAGAGGAAAATGCAGTATTTATATGCGTCCGGTGATAGTCATGCATTCATGGATACAAACACATATGACCAGTTGGAGTTACAAACCAGCCAGTTAAAAGATCAACTGCCTTATATAAAAGAAAATATGGAAGTATCTATCATCACTTATGAAGGCGAAGTAATTGGTGTAGAACTTCCAAATAATGTGGAGCTGGCCGTAACAGAAACAGAGCCAGGTATAAAAGGTGACACTGCTAGTGGTGGTACAAAACCTGCTACATTAGAAACTGGCCTAATTGTGCAAGTTCCATTTTTCATTAATCAAGGAGAAGTATTAGTTATTAATACATCCGACGGTAAATATGTCTCAAGAGCCTAGAAAAAGATAAGTTGAGAAGGACGGTCCTATAAAATAGGATCGTTCTTTTTTTATTGTATAGGAAATTATAAAATTTAAGTACTGTGGATAACTGGACTTCCAAACCAGCGACATCCAGCTCCGACGTACAGGACGTACTAGTGCCTAGTGGACTTCCCTCCCCGTGTCTACGATAAAGAAATAAAGGATGTTCGACTAAAACCACCACATCCTGGCAACGTCTAACTACCCCACGTCCTGTGGGGCAGCTTACGCTCTTCGTGTATCCTTTATCTCAAGTAAAAGGAAGATCGACTAATACCGCAGCTTTGCGCGGCAACGTCGACCTACCCGCAGCGCTGAGCACAGTCCATACTACTGAACAGGAGCTTGCGCTTTTGTTCTGGCATTTAAGAAAGCCAGAATACTTTCTTATTGATCAGGACACGTGCTATTCCCGCAGGAGCATAGTGTGTTTCGGGACCGGCATAATAGCACTCATGTATTTTTTTACTTTACGTCGCAGTCTATATATTTTGTGTTAATCATAACAATCATTTAGAAAAAGCCCTCATAAAATAACTGTAAGCCTAAACTAAGTTTTCTAAAGGCTTTTCCTTAGTCATAATCTGTCCTTAAAAACATATATCTATTAAAAAGATACTATAAAAAATGGGGACATGTTATGGAAGAGATATTACGCTTATTTCCAGAAGGCATTAGACAAGCTGTACACTACAGAATTAAAGATCGCTGGAAGACTATGCAAGAAATTCGTTTTCGCCTAAATCAACCGGTCGAACTGATTTTTGATGATCATACTGAGTGGATTGAGACAATAAAACCTGATCGTAAAGAAAGTATTTTTGTGCTTAATCAGCTAAGTGAATTCTCATTGTACCGAATGGAAGATGAATTACGTGAGGGTTATGTCACTATTGAAGGTGGCCATCGTGTTGGATTATCAGGCAAGGTAAACACATTACATGGTGCGGTTAAAGCCATTCAGCATATAGCATTTTTTAATATACGTATAGCTAAGCAGAAAATAGGGTGTGCTTTACCGATTATTCCATACCTGTACACAGATAATTATCAAAACACACTTTTTATCGGTGCCCCACAGACAGGAAAAACAACGTTAATACGTGATGTTGCACGTTTAATTAGTACAGGATGGCGTGATGTGACAGCACAAAAAGTAGGGATAATAGATGAGCGATCAGAGATAGGCGGATCTAAAAAGGGGATACCACAGCATAACTTAGGGTTAAGAACTGATGTAATGGACGCATGCCCAAAAGCAGAAGGTATGATGATGATGATTCGATCCATGTCACCTGAAGTACTTATAGTAGATGAAATTGGCAGCGAAAATGATGTACAAGCACTAATGGAAGCAATTAATACTGGTGTAACGGTTATTTGTACCATACACGGAAGAACCCTTGAAGAGTTAAAAAAACGTCCATCATTAAAGCCACTGTTTGACTATAATGTCTTTCAACGAATTGTCTTGTTAGATAGACAAAACCATCCTGGAAATATTCATCGTATATTTAATCAAAAAGAAGAAAATATTTTGCAGAAAACGGGGTGCTTTAAAAATGAAGTGGATTGGAGCGCTTCTTTTCATAGGCACAACAACATTAATAGGGTTTGAGTTTAGTAGAAAATTAAATGCAAGACCGAAGCATATCAGACAGTTGAAAAATGCACTTCAGATTTTAGAGGCAGAAATTTTATATAGTCAGTTAACCTTACAAGATGCTTTTCAGACCATTGCAAAGCAAATTCCTGAACCAGCAAGATCATTTTTCGACGGATTAAGTAGTTCACTAGTTAATGAAACAGGTGTTGATTTATTTAATGTTTGGGAACACCAAGTGAACAAATTACTGAAAGATTCAGCTCTTGGAACAAATGAGGAAGAAATTCTGAAGCAATTCGGACGAACACTTGGACAGCATGATTTCGAACAACAGCAAAAGAATATCCACTTAACAATTAAACACCTGGACCGAGAGTTGGAAGAAGCAAGAGACAATCAATATAAATACAGTAAAATGGCAAAAAGTTTAGGGTTATTGTGTGGATTATTCATTGTATTATTGCTCATTTAGAGGGAAGGGAGTACACCCATGGCTGTTGATGCATCAATCTTATTTCAAATTGCAGGTATTGGAATTATCGTAGCTATCATTCATACCATTTTAAAACAAATGGGCAAAGAGGACATTGCACACTTTGCAACAGTTGTCGGATTTGTAATTGTATTGGTAATTGTTGTTAATCAGCTTTCAGATCTATTTCAGCAGATAAAATCTGTATTCCTTTTCCAGGGGTAAGGTAAATGGACATTATACAAATTGTCGTTCTAGGAATTGTTGCAAGCATTCTATATATTGTATTGAAAGATATCAATTCTTCTTTTGCATTTTTCGTGATTGTTATTACCGGTGTCCTGATATTTCTGGCTATCATCAAACAAATCAGCGTTATTTTCCAATTAATTGAGTCTTTAGGGAATAAGGCAAATATTGATGGTATGTATATGAGGACCATTTTAAAAATAATTGGAATAGCTTATATCGCTGAAATTGGAGCAAGTTTAACGAAAGATGCCGGCCTTAGCTCAGTAGCAGCCAAAATTGAACTTGCTGGAAAGATATTCATACTGCTATTAGCGATACCAATAATAACTGCTGTCATCGAAGCTATATTAAGCTTTATACCTTCAGCTTAGAACGGACAGGAAACCTGAAAGGAGTACGTATGCTGAATGGTACAAAAGAAGTGGGTTATCGTTGTTCTTCTGATACTGCAAATACTCTTGATTGGACAACAAGCTGTTTCTGCTGAGCCAAAATCAAATAACGTTCAAGACAAAATGCTGAACGATATTTCACTAGATGGCATGCAATCTTTTTGGCATACCTTAGTTGATGATTATGGAGGCTATTTGCCGGAGCTTGAGAAAACAAGCATCGCCGAATTCATTAAGGATAACGGCTCATTTTCAATTAAAAATACGTTATGGGGTTTTGTCGAGTATTTTCTTCATGAGCTCATTATGAATGGAAAGCTACTTGGACTTTTACTGATGCTTACATTATTTTCAATGGTTTTGCAGACCATGCATGCTGCTTTTGAAGAGAGTACCGTTAGTAGAGTTGCATATTTCGTAGTCTACATTGTATTAATTTTTTTGGCATTGAATAGTTTTTACTTGGCGGTATCTTATGCTAAAGGAGCAATTGAAACGATGAGTGGTTTCATGATCGCCTTACTTCCTTTGGTATTAAGTATTATGGCTACGCTTGGAAATGTTATTACTGTCTCGTTTTTTCAGCCTCTTGTAATTTTTCTTATAAATTTTAGCGGTGTGTTAGTTTCAAAGTTTGTTTTACCTTTATTATTTTTATCAGCTCTTTTATTAATTGTTAGCAGCTTAAATGATAACTATAAAGTGACACATTTGGCAAACTTATTTAAAACAGTTGGTTTAGGAGCTTTAGGGGTCTTTTTAACAGTGTTTGTAGGAGTAATGTCAGTCCAGGGGGCATCCAGTGCCATAAGTGACGGGGTAGCAATGAAAACAACTAAATTTGTTACTGGAAACTTTATCCCGGTAGTTGGGAGAACCTTAACTGATGCCGCTGATACTATTTTAAGTGCGTCGTTGCTGCTAAAAAACTCCATTGGAATTGTTGGTGTCTTAATTATTGTTTTAATAGCAGTATTTCCTGCACTGAAGATATTTGCTATAGCATTGATATATAAGCTGGCAGCAGCTATCCTGCAGCCAATTGGAGACGGCCCTGTAATAACAAGCCTTAACACAATAAGTAATTACATTGTATATATTCTAGCCTGTTTGCTAGCGGTAACAATAATGTTTTTTTTGGCTATCGTTATTTTGGTTGCAGCAAGTAATATTACACTTCTCCTACGCTAGGGGGCCAGGAAATGGAAATTCTTACTCAATGGGTTACGCAAATTATAATTTTTCTCTTACTTGCTTCCATAGTTGATTTATTAATTCCAGCAACTTCCATGAAAAAATACATCAAACTAGTTGTTGGATTAATATTAATTTTAATTTTTTTGAAGCCATTATTTTATTTGTTCGACTTTGATGCCCAACAGGCTCTAGAGAGGTCATATTCACAAATTATGAACCAGCAAATAGAGGGAGAACGAGTAGAAAGTTCAATTAAAATGCAAAAAAGTGAAATACTAGAGTCTCAGAATGCATATATTTTAGAACAAACGGTTGTCCAATTAAAAGAACTGGCAAAAAAACCATTACAGGAAGATTATCAGGTAGAAATATCAGATATTAAGTTTCCACAGACTGAACATTCTGCAGAAACGGAGCTTTCAATTGAGAATCTGGATGAAGTTATTGTGTTTTTAGCTGAATCAGATAAGGAGGAGGGATCTGTGAGTGCTGTTGACGATATTGTTATAAGTACGGACAAGCCGGTCACTAATGATAAAAAAGTGGATGTGAATGGAATCAAATTACTATTACAGGATACATGGGAAATAGATACGAAGAAGCTAACGATCTTGTGGAAAGGAGGTACAACTTGAAAAATCAAATTAAAAACTTTTTACAAACAAAAAAGTCAGAATCTGGTGGCAGGCTATCTAAAAAAGCAGGATATATTGTAGTCGTTGGTTTAATTGGACTATTATTACTCATTATTGGAAACATTTTTTCTAGTTCAACAACAGATGATGATCAATCCATTAGCAATGTAGCGAGTGAAGTTGAAAAACCAGCAGAGGAAACTTTTTCAGATAAATCAAAAAGCACCTCAGATGTGGATGATATTGAATCGAGTTATGAAGATAATTTGAAAGAAATGCTTAATAATATTGAAGGTGTTTCAGATGTTGAAGTGATGGTAAATCTTGAATCTACTAAAGTTAAAGTTTATGAAAAAAACTTAATCGCTGGGCAACAATCTACAACTGAAACAGATAAAAGTGGCGGGACAAGAGAAATTGAAGATAACACGAAAGAAACACAAGTTGTATTAGTAAGACAAGGAGACAAAGAAGTCCCGTTACTTATTCGAACAAAAAAGCCTGAAGTAAGAGGAGTTTTTGTTGTCGCGAAGGGGGTAGATCATGCAACGGTAAAAAAGTGGGTAGTTGATTCGGTATCTCGTGTACTCGATGTTCCAACACATAGAGTCTCAGTAATGCCAAAAAATTAGGAGGATTTATTTATGTTAAAAAAACAAACTGTATGGCTTCTAACGATGTTAAGTTTAATGATTGTGTTGAGTGTCTATTATATTACAACCCCGGATAGTGGTGATCTTGCTTATTTACCTGAGGGAGATGATTCATCAGAAGAGGCTTCGTCACCTGATTCAGCTGCAAGTGATGCAAGTGATACCGATGCTGACGTAGATGACATTTCTAATCTGGGACAGGATGAGTTATTTACAACGCTTCGAATGGAAGTTCAGAATGAGCGAAGTGCTGCCAAAGACCGTCTGGATGATATTGTTGCATCAAGCAGTGCAAGTATTCAAGAGAAAAATGAAGCTAGGAATAAAATCAACCAGCTGGAAAGTATATCTTCAAAAGAATTAATTTTGGAAGAATCCATTGTGGCATCAGCTGATTATGAGGATGTTCTGGTTCGACATGATGAGGATAAGGTTCACGTACATGTAAAAGTTGATCAGCTAACCAAAACAGAAGCAGTTAACATTATGCAGATGGTTAAGGATGAATTTGGCGAGATAACAGTAAATGTAGATTTCCAGCCAACTGAAAGCTAAAGGACATCATATAAAACCGGACGAAATTAATCGTCCGGTTTTTCCGTGCAATAAAAGTATTCGCATAAAACAGATAAAATTGATATAATTGTTAAAGTGAAAACGTTTTACATATTAAGAGAAGATTAATAAACATACTGCATTCTATTATGGGTTGAAGTTTCACTTATACTTGTCGTAGAATGTTAAGAGGAGTTATTAGTACCTGTTATTAAAATGGAATAAATGAAGGGGTGCCAGAAATGTTAAAAGTACAGGAAATACGTGAATTAATAAAATTGGTAGACCAATCTACAATTGATGAGTTTAGTTACGAAACAGATGGAACAACTGTTTCAATGAAAAAGTCTAATGAAAACACAGTCGTTAAGTCAAACGTAACTTACGAAGCTCCTGCAGAAAAACCTGCAGAAAAAATTAAAGTAGAAGAACCTAAAGTTAAAGCAGAAGAAAGCCAAGTAAAAACACCAGAAAATGAACCGGCTGAAGAAGAAAGAACAACAGACTTTGATCATGAAATTGTCTCGCCAATGGTAGGTACGTTATATAGCTCTCCCAATCCGGAAAGTGATCCGTATGTAAAGAGTGGATCAAAAGTTGAAAACGATTCTGTTGTTTGTATTGTTGAAGCAATGAAACTATTTAATGAAATTGAAGCAGAAGTTTCAGGTGAGATTGTTGAAATTTTAGTGGAAGATGGCGAATTAGTAGAATATGGTCAGCCACTATTTAGAGTAAAGACTAAATAAGGGGATGTAGCGTGTGATTAAAAAGCTGTTAATTGCAAACAGAGGAGAAATAGCTGTTCGAATAATACGGGCATGTAAAGAAATGGATATTGAAACAGTTGCTGTATTTTCTGAAGCCGATAAAGAGGCATTACATGTTCAATTAGCAGATGAGGCGTATTGTATTGGACCAACTTCAAGTAAAGACAGTTACTTGAATTTTACTAATATCATGAGTGTGGCAACCTTAACCGAGGTTGACGCTATCCATCCTGGCTATGGATTTCTCGCTGAAAATGCTGATTTTGCAGAAATCTGTAAGGCATGCAATATTAAGTTTGTAGGTCCTACAGCTCAAGCAATTCAAAAAATGGGAATAAAAGATGTTGCGAGAGAAACAATGAAAGCTGCTAATGTACCTATTGTGCCTGGGTCTGAAGGGATTATCGAAAACGAAGATGAAGCCATTAAAATTGCAAATGAAATTGGCTATCCTGTAATCATCAAAGCAACAGCTGGTGGTGGAGGAAAAGGTATACGAATTGCTGAATCAGAAGAAGATTTGATTAAAGGAATTCGCGTGACACAAAAAGAAGCCGAAACTGCTTTTGGAAATCCAGGTGTGTACATAGAGAAATTCATAGAGGATTTTCGACATGTAGAAATCCAGGTATTAGCCGACCAGCATGGAAATGTTGTACACTTGGGTGAGCGGGATTGTTCAATTCAACGAAGACTTCAAAAGCTTATCGAAGAAACACCATCCCCGGCAATCACTCCTGAAATCCGAGCTAAAATGGGTGATGCTTCTGTAAAAGCTGCTAAGGCAGTTGATTATGTTGGTGCAGGTACAATTGAATATATTTTCGATCGGACTAGCCAATCATTTTATTTTATGGAAATGAATACAAGAATCCAAGTCGAGCACCCTGTAACAGAAATGGTTACTGGAGTAGATTTGATTAAAGAGCAAATTAGAATTGCAAATAATGAAGAGTTGTCGTTCAAACAAGAAGAAATTGAATTTGATGGATGGGCAATTGAGTGCAGGATTAATGCAGAAAATCCCTTTAAAAACTTTATGCCATCACCTGGAAGAATTGAAATGTACTTACCACCTGGTGGGTTAGGAGTACGAATTGATTCTGCTGCATATCCTGGTTATAGCATTCCTCCATTTTATGACTCGATGATCGCTAAGTTAATAACATATGGTCCCACTCGTCAAGAAGCTATTAGCAGAATGAAGCGCTCTTTGGATGAATTCGTTGTAGAAGGTATAGATACGACAATTCCATTTCATCGTCTTATTATGGAAAACAATGTATTTGTAAAAGGTGACTTTAATACGAAATTCCTTGAGGAAAATCCAATTGTACAAAAGGAAGATTAAAGGAGTGAAAAGATGAGCGAACAGCCATTGTTAAACGTAAGTGACGATTCAAACTTAGGTAAAGTTGAAATTGCACCAGAGGTAATTGAAGTAATAACTGGTATAGCCTCTTCTGAAGTAGAAGGTATATCATCAATGCGGGGTAACTTTGCAACAGGTGTTGTAGAACGCTTTGGCAAAAAATCGCATGGTAAAGGTGTTAAAGTTGAACTTACCGAAAACGGAATACTTATCGACTTATTTGTTGTCTTAAACTTTGGGGTATCGATTCCAAAGGTTGCGCAGCAGCTACAGGATAATATCAGGCAAACATTAAAAAATATGACAGCACTTGAAATTGATGAAATCAATGTACATGTGGTTGGTATCCATATGGAAGGTGCAGAAGAAAGCGAATAATTTTAAGGTCAAAAGAAGGTATCTTCTTTTGACCTTAATTTGTTTCCGGTGAAGGATTTCGTCATATAGGTTTGAACCACTATAAAAGGAATTCTTAGAAAGAAGAATCCCTTTTTCGATGTATAGGAAATTATAAAATTTAAGTTCTGTGGATAATTGGACTTCCGAATCAGCGACGTCCAGCTCTGACGTGCGGGACGTGGCGTCACCTGCCAACGCCTAGCGCCTAGTGGACTTCCCTCACCATGTCTACGATTAAGAAATAAAGGATGTTCGACTAACACCGCCGCTTTGCGCGGCAACGCGATGCGCGGGCACAGTCCATACGGCGCTGAACAGGCGCTTGCGCCTTTGTTCATTTGCTAGGATTTTTATGATTGGTTTCATTCTAGCTTTGCCCACATAATCATGTTATTATTTGGGATAGATATGGAATAAAAGGAGCTATGAAAGATGAATCGACATTCAGCTAGAGAAAAGGCATTTCAAGTCCTTTTTCAATTAGGAATTAATGACAACAACCCTGATAAAGCAGTAGAAGAACACCTTGAAACAGCAGAAATAGATGCGTTTTTAATGAGTCTTGTTAAAGGTGTAACAGAAAATAAGGCGGCACTTGACGATGTTATTTCCATGAACCTGGAAAATTGGACAATCGATCGTATCGCTTCAGTTGAAAAAACAATCTTACGTATTGCTATTTTAGAAATTAACTATATAGATGATATACCAACAAATGTATCTATAAATGAAGCAGTTGAATTAGCGAATATGTACGGTGATGAAAAATCAGGAAAGTTTGTAAATGGTGTTTTGTCAAAAATTATCGCATGAGAGGGGAGATAGCTTTGTCTGCTGACATAATTAATGGAAAAGAGTTAGCACATAAACTAAAAGAGGAAATGAGTAAGGAAGTACTGCAGCTAAAGGAACAAGGGTTAATACCCCATTTAACTGTAATATTAATAGGAGATAATCCTGCTTCAAGGTCATACGTGAAAGGCAAGAAAAAAGCCTCTGGTGAAACCGGTATATCTTCTGACGTAATAGAAATGCCGGTATCTACTTCCGAGAATGAATTGCTGCAAAAAATCCATGAATTAAATAACGATCGATCCGTCCATGGCATTTTGGTACAACTTCCGCTTCCGGAACACATAGATGAAAAACATGTGATCGAGGCAATTAGTCCTGCTAAGGATGTTGATGGATTCCACCCAATTAACATTGGACGAATGATTACTGGTGAGGACACGCTTTTACCTTGTACCCCATATGGAATATTAACCATGTTAAAATCATACGATGTTACAATTGAAGGAAAACATGCTGTTGTTATTGGCAGAAGTAATATTGTTGGAAAACCAGTTGGCCAGTTGTTGTTAAATGAAAATGCTACTGTTACATATTGTCATTCGAAAACAACTAACTTAATAGATTTTACATCTAAAGCAGATATATTAATCGTCGCTGTTGGGAGACCTAATGCAATACGTGAAGAACATATTAAAGAAGGTGCTGCAGTTATAGATGTAGGAATTAATCGCCTGGATGATGGTTCACTAACTGGAGATGTTGATTTTGATGCTGTATCTGAAAAGGCTTCTTATATTTCACCCGTTCCTAGGGGTGTAGGACCAATGACTATAACTATGCTGTTGAAAAATACAATTAAAGCAGCTAAAGGATTATCTGAAAGTGAAGGATAATTACTTAACAGTTACGGCGTTAACTAAGTATATTAAGCGAAAATTTGACACCGATTCCCATTTGAAAGACATTTGGCTAAAAGGCGAAATTTCCAATTTTAAACATCATAGCCGGGGACATATGTATCTCACAATTAAGGATGATAATACTAGAATTCAATCAGTAATGTTTGCCGGCAATAACCGAATTTTAAAATTCACACCTGAAAATGGTATGAATGTGTTAATCAAAGGAGAAATCGGTGTTTTTGAACCCTATGGTCAATATCAGCTGTATATCAAGCAAATGGAACCGGATGGAATCGGATCCTTATATTTAGCATTTGAACAGCTTAAAGAAAAGTTGCATAAACAAGGTTTTTTTGATAAGAGTCATAAAAAAGAACTACCAAAATTTCCTCAAAGTATTGGTATTATCACTTCGCCTACCGGGGCAGCTGTTCGTGATATTGTTACAACTATAAAAAGAAGATATCCTATTGTCAAAACTACGGTAATCCCTGTACTTGTGCAAGGGCCAAATGCAGTACATTCAATTTCCAATGCTATAAACTCGGCTAATCAGCAAGGTGATTATGACGTTTTAATTGTTGGACGTGGCGGAGGTTCTATTGAAGATCTATGGAGTTTTAACGAGGAAAAGGTTGCAAATACAATTTTTCAATCATCGATTCCTGTCATATCCGCAGTAGGACATGAAACAGATATCACGATAAGTGATTATGTCGCTGATTTACGTGCTCCTACCCCTACTGGAGCAGCAGAAATTGCAGTACCATCCCAACTTGAATTGATTGATAGGATCAACGGAATTAAACGCTCATTAACAAGAATGATGAATGAAAATGTACTAAGTTCTAAGCAACATCTTAATCGTATGAAGCAATCTTATGCATTCCGATATCCCGAACATTTAATAACCCAAAAAGAACAAGAACTGGATAAACATGTGGAACGTCTTGAGAAAACGTTTAACTCAGAATGGAAAAGGAAAAAAGATGCACTTATTAATATAAACACACGATTCGAAGCACAGCATCCAGATCGGCAACTTGATAGGGCCCGAAAAGAACTTAAACTGTTCATAAAGCAAACTAGTTATTTGATGGATAAAATAGTAGAACAAAAAACAAACAGGCTAAATAGTGCTATTGATAAGTTATCGCTATTAAATCCACTTGAGACCATGAAACGTGGCTATTCCATACCATATACACAAACAGGAAATATAATTAGTTCTACAAATGATGTCATTAAGAACGATCAAATTGTTGTCAGGCTAGCCGATGGCACCCTTGAATGCCGTGTTATGGATATAAAGGAGGATAATAATGGATAAGGAAGATAATATTTCATTTGAAGAAGCAATGGTACAACTGGAAAAGATTGTTGGAAAATTAGAAGAGGGCGATGTTCCTTTGGAAAAAGCTATAACTTATTATCAGGAAGGTATGAAACTTTCTAAGGTATGCAGCGATAAATTAACAAATGTTCAAGAGAAAATGACACAAATTATGAATGAACAGGGTGAACTTGAACCGTTTGAGGTACAGGAGGAAGAGTAATTGTGCAGCAAAAATTAAATGACTTTATTAATGATAATAAATTAATGATACAGGAAGAAATGAAGACCCATATGCACAATTTGGACATCCCAAGCCGCTTAAAAAAATCCATGATTTATTCTATTGAAGCTGGCGGAAAACGACTTAGACCAATTTTATTACTGGCTGGTTTTAATGCATATGGAAGTAATGTTAATAAGGTATTATCCACAGCGATAGCCCTCGAAATGATTCATACGTACTCGTTAGTTCACGACGATTTACCAGCAATGGATGATGATGACCTTCGTCGTGGCCAGCCGACAAATCATAAAGTTTTTGATGATGCTACAGCTATCTTAGCAGGAGATGCTTTATTAACATACAGTTTTGAGCTAATAACCAATGATTCCTATTTAACAAACGATCAGAAAGTTTATATTGTTAAACTTCTTGCAGAAGCAAGTGGTCCTAAAGGTATGGTTGCAGGTCAAATACTTGATATGGAAGCAGAAAAGAAAGAGATTAATCTACAGGAACTGGAGACAATTCATACACTTAAAACAGGTGAATTACTCAGGTTTGCAATTAGATCTGGAGCATATATTGGGGAAGCCACGAACGAACAGGTTGAATACTTGGATGAATTTGCTTATTACTTAGGGTTAATATTTCAAGTACAGGATGATATTCTGGATGTTACTGGAGATCAGGAAAAAATCGGTAAACCTGTTGGCAGTGACGAAGCCAATCAAAAAAACACATACCCTAAGTTACTGGGATTAGATGGAGCTATCGAGAAAAAACAGCATTATGTAAAAATGGCGAAAAATGCATTGAAAAATGCGAATGCGGAGACATCATATTTAATGTTACTTACGGATTATTTTAGTAATCGTGATCACTAAGCACATATTAGAATTATCTCTAATAATATGATATAATAAAAATATATTAGGAATGGTGCAGTATTCTAGTCAGTCTTCCGTTTCTGAAGGCGGGCCTAAAAATCCGCCAAAGGGCACATCGATGAAGTTCCTTGTGTTGGCTTGAGGCGCCCAGCCTTGGGTCAGTGCTGGGAGTTAAGGTTTTCGGGCGATCCACAAAGGCATGTGGGCGTTGACCCGATTACCGCGGAGGCCCATATCTGTGGTGATAACTAAGCCTAGGGATCATTATGGAATGGGGTATGAACCTGTAGAATAGGGAAAGGGACACCTTATTTGCAGCGTAGCCTGCCTTGAGTGGTGGTGAGGGGATTAGAGTCGTAAGTAACAAGCGAAGTGGCCACTAGCTTGATTATTTTTATCTCTATGAAATCAATACTGCAAAAGAGGCTAGGGAATGGTTAAAGACTGCTGAGGAAATCTCCTAGACTGTTCCAAAGACATTTAAAAGGGAATATAGTGCGGACTAAGTGGTAATCCAGTCTAGCTTTGGGAAACTAAGCTAAGATGATATTAAAGGGGAACCGCCTGTTTGGTAACAATGGGTTGTCATCTGGGAAAACCTACTGGACCTAAAGCCGCAATTTTAACCTTTTAGGTGACCATTCCTTTTTTACATAACTAAATTAGTTAGAGGTTGAAAATGAAATCACAAATAAGAAAATCAGTTAAATTTAGTTTAATTATTGCCGTTATCACATTTGTGTTAGCGGCTATTTTTTCAATAGTCTCTTCCTCAATCCTGAGTGAAGTGGCATGGATTGTAGGATTAATCATCGTATTTATTATCGTCTTAATTGGTGTCGTTTTTGACATGTTAGGTATAGCATCAACTGCTGCAAGTGAAGCTCCATTTCATGCAATGGCTGCTGAAAAGGTAACAGGTGCTAAAGAATCAGTAATCATTATTCGGAATGCAGATAAGTTTGCCAGTTTTTGTAATGATGTGATTGGCGACATATCTGGAATTGTCAGTGGTACAGCATCTGCTATTGTTGTATTGCAAATTGCAGCTATTTTCGATAAGGGTGAAGGATCAACAATACAAATTGTATTATCAGTTTTAATTACAAGTTTTGTAGCAGCATTTACAGTGGGTGGAAAGGCAGTCGGTAAATATCTAGCAATAAACGCTTCGACAAAAATAATATCTTTTGCTGGAAAGGTTATTGCCTTTATAGAAAATAATTTTAAAATTCGTATACTGCCAAAAGAAAAAAAACAATTGGATAAACAAATTTAATCTCACATATTTTAAACATACAAATAATTTTGGAAGAGGAAACTTTTTAAATGAGTAAAAAACGCTTAGATATTATGTTAGTGGACAGAGAATTAATCGAAACAAGGGAAAAAGCAAAACGAGTAATAATGGCCGGGCTTGTTTTCTCTGAGCAGCACCGATTAGACAAACCTGGAATGAAAGTTGATGAAGATATCCCAATAACCGTTAAGGGCAAATTATTTCCATACGTGGGCCGCGGTGGGTTGAAGCTTGAAAAAGCATTAACTTATTTTGCAATTTCTCTTAAAGACAGAATTATGGTTGATGTGGGGTCTTCAACGGGTGGCTTTACGGATTGTGCATTGCAAAATGGTGCACAACTTAGTTATGCAATTGATGTAGGGTATAATCAACTTGATTGGAAATTAAGAAATGACGATCGTGTGGTTGTAATGGAAAGGACCAACTTTCGTTATGTTACCCCTAACATGATAAATTATGGCACACCGGACTTTGCAACAATAGATGTATCATTTATTTCTTTAACCATAATTCTACCCGTTCTAAGTCAGCTATTAAAAAGCGATAGTGATATAGTTGCATTAATCAAGCCACAATTTGAAGCTGGAAGAGATCAAGTCGGGAAAAAAGGGATTGTCCGTGATAAAAGCATACACCTAACTGTACTAAGAAAAATTGCAGACTTTGCTGAAAAAGAAGGTTACCAATTATTTAATCTTACATACTCCCCTATCACAGGTGGCGAAGGCAATATAGAATTCCTTGCTCACTGGGGATGGAAAAGTGATAAAGAAGGATTCAGACCAACAGATGTAGAATTAGGAACAATAGTAGACGATGCCCATCATGATTTAACAGTAGATAAGAAAAATTATTAGGAGTAGATGGAGGCTTTCCATGAGTAAAATCCAACGTCATATTAAAATTCGCGAACTAATAACGGATAGTGAAATAGAAACGCAGGACGATCTTGTTGATCGGTTGAAATCACTTGGCTACAATGTCACTCAAGCAACAGTGTCACGTGACATTAAAGAACTTCATCTTGTAAAAGTTCCATCAGTTAATGGTGACTACAAATATAGTCTTCCAGCAGACCAACGATTTAATCCATTAGATAAATTGAAGCGCTTAATTACAGACGCTTTTGTTAAAATTGAGCATGCAAGTCATTTTATTGTCTTAAGAACGTTACCTGGAAATGCTCACGCAATTGGTGTTTTAATTGATAATCTGGAATGGGAAGAGATTATGGGAACTATTTGTGGTGATGATACATGTTTAATTATTTGCAGGACTGAACAAGATTCAGATTCCATTAAGAATCGCTTTATAAGTATGCTTTAGTAATGGGGGGACATATGTGTTAACAGAACTGTCTATACAGGACTTCGCTATTATTGATAAACTTTCTATTACTTTTAATGACGGTTTAACTGTTTTAACTGGGGAAACAGGTGCAGGAAAATCAATTATAATTGATGCTGTACAATTACTTGCTGGTGGCCGAGGATCAGTTGAATTTGTTCGGCATGGGACAAGTAAGGCCGCGATTGAGGGTTTGTTTACACTCGACTCTAAAGATCACAAAATATATGCTACAGGCAATTATTATGGTATTGATATCCAAGATGGAATGGTTGTACTTCATAGAACCATTACAGCAAGTGGAAAGAGTATTTGTCGTGTAAACGGAAAATTAGTAACACTGGCAATACTAAAAGAATTTGGCAAGAATCTAATTGATGTACATAGTCAGCATGAAACACAATCACTTATGAACTCTGAAAATCATATTGATTTACTTGACTTATTTGATGAAAAGAAAATTACTAAATCGAAAAATGAGTACACGAAATTATATAATAAGCTTTTGTCGTTAAAAAAGCGTTATAAAGAGTTAAGCGAAAATGAACAGGAAATGACACATCGCTTGGATTTACTGCAATTCCAAATAAATGAACTAGAACAAGCTGCGTTAGTTCCAAATGAGGATGTTGAATTAAGTGAAGAACGTAATCAATTAGCAAACTTTGAGCGAATTTACACAGGGCTGCAGGATGCATATAATGCTCTTTATGGTGAACAAAAAGGCATTGATTGGTTAAATAAAGCAAACCAGGCACTTCAGGATAATCAGGATTACGATTCATTTATTGCTGAAAAAGCTGAGGAAATGTCAAATCATTACTTTTTGGTCGAAGAACTAATGTATGATTTACGCAACTATACTGATACATTACAATATGATCCAGATCGATTAAACGAAATTGAATCAAGGTTAAATGAGATTAATCGTTTAAAGAAAAAATATGGGACATCTGTAGATGAAATATTGGAGTATATGGGTAAAATAGAAGAAGAAATCGAACAGATAACTAATAAAGATTCGCATTTATCCAAATTAGCAGAGCAAATTAATGAAATAAGTCAAGATGCATACCTGGAAGCAAAACAATTACATGATTTGCGAAAAAAAGCATCGCATTCACTGAAAAAAGACATTCAAAAAGAATTAAAAGGTCTTTATTTAGAAAAGGCTTCTTTTTCAGTCGCATTTAATACGAAAGAAAATCCAGAGCAGGAAAACTTTAAAGAAGATGTTAAGTTACATAAAAATGGTTTTGATTACATTCATTTTCTAATTTCAACTAATCCCGGCGAACCACTAAAAGAATTAAATAAAACTGCTTCAGGTGGTGAATTATCCCGGATTATGCTCGCATTAAAAAAGATATTTGCACAGCATCAAGGTGTCACTAGCGTTATTTTTGATGAAGTTGATACAGGTGTAAGTGGCCGAGTTGCCCAAGCTATAGCTGAAAAAATTTACCAAATATCAAATCAGTCACAGGTGTTATGCATTAGTCATTTACCACAAGTTGCAGCAATGTCAGATACACATAAGCTTATTAAAAAAACGGAAAAAAATAAACGAACATTTACTGAGGTAGTAGAGCTGTCTGTGAATGAGAAGACAGATGAACTGGGAAGAATGATAACGGGAACAAAATTAACAGAAACTGCTAAAAAACACGCTACTGAATTACTTGAACTTGCTTCAGGCTATAAAAATAAAATTTAGTGGATAAACTAGAAACAAAAGCCAGATGCTATACTATCTGGCTTTTTATTATGGTTAAATAAAGGAATACTAAGAAAGCAAAAATATGCTCCTTAACGGAAAACAGTAAGTATGTAATATACACCTATTCCCCAATTTACTTAAAAGGAAATGTTACACATCTTTTCTTATTTTTCACCAGTTTAAAACATATGAAGTTAGGTCAAATTAGAAGTACAGAGATGAATTACTAATGGTATGGGTTAGGAAACGAGGAGAGTGAATTGGGTGAAGCACACAAATAATATTCGATTATGGGTAGGTGTCCTGCTGCTAATCACAGTTTTGGCAATACCATTTATAACACCATTTAAAGATTACCTTGCAATTCCTAATCAGGTTGTAACATTTGATAACCAATCTTCGTCTATAGATGTTCCAGTGCTCGGTAATAGTGTAAATGTAGGTTCCTCGGGTAATAGTAACCACACTGTTGATTCCTCCGAATTTTATGCAAAAGAACCCGGAAATAGTCAGCTTATTTACGAAGTCGCTGGACTTCCGATAAAAAAAGTAGATGTTTCGGTACTTGAGGATATTCGTGTAATTCCTGGTGGACAATCCATTGGTGTTCAATTGCATACATTGGGAGTACTTGTAGTTGGTCACCACCAAATTAAGGGTGAAAATGGCATGTTATCACCAGGAGAAGATGCAGATATCCAGGTAGGTGACGTGATTTTGAAAATAAATGGCAATAAGATTAAAAAAATGCAGGATGTAAAGCCATTTGTGGAAAAGGCAGGAAAACAAGATAAAAAACTTACACTAACAATTAAACGGGGAAAGGAAACCCTTGAGACTACTTTAGATCCTGTTAAGGATAGTAAGGAAAAAGAATATCGTATAGGGCTTTATATAAGGGACTCAGCAGCAGGAATTGGGACGATGACCTTTTATGACCCTAAGTCTAAAAAATATGGCGCACTTGGTCATGTAATTTCCGATATGGATACACAAAAGCCAATTGAAATTCATAACGGTACCATTGTCCAATCAAATGTCACTTCAATTGAAAAAGGAAATAATGGAACACCTGGTGAAAAACAGGCGAAATTTTCGGTGAAGGACAATAAAATTGGAAGCATAACCAAGAACAGTCCGTATGGCATCTTTGGTGAACTAGACAGTCCGATAAAAAATGGTAAATATGATAAACCAATGCCAATTGCACTTTCACATCAGGTTAAAGAAGGTCCAGCTAAAATCCTGACAGTCGTTGAAGGTGAAGAAGTTGAAGAGTTTGAGGTTGAAGTCGTAAGTAGTGTGCCACAAAATTTCCCGGCAACTAAAGGAATGATAATTCAAATCACTGACCCTGAATTATTAAAGAAAACTGGAGGTATTGTTCAGGGAATGAGTGGAAGTCCCATAATTCAAGATGGAAAAATAATTGGTGCAGTGACGCACGTTTTTGTTAATGATCCAACGAGTGGCTATGGAGTACATCTTGAGTGGATGCTTCAAGAAGCCGGAATAAATATTAAAGATAAGAAAGATAAAGCAAGCTAATAAAAGGCTTGTTATAGGGATTCAACCTATGACAAGCCTTTTTTTGTGGTATACTTGATATATATTTTTCGACAAAGTATAACTTTCATGTCAGATTTTATCGAATTATATCGATAATAAGAGGTAATGAGCGAAAATTAAAGTAAATTCAAAAAAAACCAAAGTTTTTTGATAAAAAAAAGGATATTTGGAACTTATGTCGAATATGTTACTTGGATGAAATCCGAAATACATAAAAGGAGGAAGTTTTTAGTGGAAAAAATTTCAGTTTGTTTAGTTGATGATAACAGAGAGCTTGTGCAGTTGATGGAAGAGTATTTTGAGGATCAGCAGGATATTGAAGTTATTGGAGTCGCACACAATGGGAGAGAATGTTTGGAAATGCTGGAAGAAATGGAGCCGGATGTGTTAGTTCTGGATATTATCATGCCCCATGTAGATGGCTTAGGAGTGTTAAATACTATTCGCGGCACTGAAAGAAAAAAGTATCCTAATGTTATTATGCTTACTGCATTTGGACAGGAGGAGGTCATGAAAAAAGCAGTTGATTTAGGGGCATCATATTTTATATTAAAACCGTTTGATTTAGATAATCTTTCTGACCAGATTCGGCAAGTACAAGGTAATGTTACCTTACAATCCAGTCCTAAGAAAGCAAATAATAAAGAGCGTAAGAAAAAGGATCTGGAAGCAAGTATAACAAATATTATTCATGAAATAGGTGTTCCTGCACATATTAAAGGTTATATGTATTTGAGGGAAGCAATTACAATGGTTTATAATGATATAGAACTTTTAGGATCCATTACAAAAGTTCTTTATCCAGATATTGCAAAGAAATTTAACACTACAGCTTCGCGTGTAGAGCGTGCTATCCGGCATGCAATTGAAGTAGCATGGAGTCGTGGTAATATTGATTCTATATCGGCCTTATTCGGTTATACCGTCAGTATTTCTAAAGCAAAGCCCACAAATTCAGAATTCATCGCAATGGTAGCTGATCGATTGCGATTGGAGCATAAGGCAAGTTAAAATAAAAAAACTGTATGTGAATTGAATTCACATACAGTTTTTATCTGTTAAAAAACGTTGACTTATCGCCAAGCCGAATTATGCAGCTAGATATTATTTAATTTATACGTTCTTACTGCCAAAAAAGGCATTGTATAAGGACCGTATTGCACGATCCAATCCTTCAGACTGAATACCAAACATAATTGACACTTCAGATGATCCCTGGTTGATCATTTCAATATTAACATGTGCATCCGTAAGTGCGGTTGTTGCTTTTTGTGCTATACCTAATGTACTTACAATACCCTCACCAACAATCATTATCATAGCGAGGTCACGATGAAACGTAATTCTGTCAGGGTGTAACTCATCCTTGATTTTGTTTACTATTATTTCCTCTTTAGCAGCTGATAGTTGACTATTCCGAATGATTACAGACATTTCATCAATTCCCGATGGAGCATGTTCGAAAGAGATATCTTCTCTCTCTAATATTTGTAAAAGTTTTCGTCCAAATCCAACTTCGCGGTTCATTAAATATTTACTTACATATAAACTTGAAAAACCTTTTGAACTTGCAATTCCAACGACACATTTACTGCTTCTGTTTTTTTCAGAAACGATCATTGTTCCTGGAGCATCCGGGTTATTTGTATTCTTTATACATACCGGTATTTTCTGTTGGAATGCAGGAATGAGTGCTTCATCATGAAATACAGAAAAACCAGCATATGATAATTCACGCATTTCCTTATATGTTAAAGTAGTAATCTCTTTAGGATTTGATACAATACCCGGGTTTACAGTGTAGACAGAATCGACATCTGTAAAGTTTTCATATAATTTCGCTTTGACACCAGCTGCAACAATTGATCCGGTAATGTCTGATCCACCTCTTGAAAAAGTCATCAGTTTTCCTTCAATTGTAAACCCGAAGAAGCCAGGTATAACTGCTATCTCATCGTACTGCCGTAGTTTGTAGAGCTCTGAAAAGCTTTCTGGTAATATCTGTGCATTACCAGGTTCATTGCTAACGATGATTCCTGCATCCTTTGGATTTAAATAACGTGCGTTTAATCCAATTATTTTTAGGTATTCGCTTACAAGTTTAGCACTGCTGTCTTCTCCTATGGATTTCAATGCATCCATCTTCATTTGATTTGATTCATTGTTATCAATAATTGCTTGAATATTATCTCTGATGTCATTCAGGATTGACGGGGAAATTCCGAGTTCCTCTACAATCTCTGAAAAACGATCCATTATAACAGTCAAATTATCCATATAAGGCCTATTTTGAAAGGCTATATTACCTAATTCAATAAGAAGATCTGTCATTTTCGTATCATCTTGGTTCCTTTTACCTGGAGCTGATACAATCACAAATTTTCTTTCAGGATCACTTTTAATAATCGCTCCAATTTTCTCAATTTGGTTTCCATTCGCTACAGAACTTCCTCCGAATTTTGCTACTTTCATTTCTTCTACCACTCCAATAAAATTTTTTATTTCTTTTTATAGTACAAATTACCTTTTCTTTTTCCTATTCTGTTGTCTTTTTCGATCACGGTGGACAATAAATCCACCAATGAAGGCAATCCCACCTGCAAATAATATAAAACCAGCTACAAACTGAATTCCAACATTGAAAAATAGTGGGTGAACATCGTCAAACAACGTGTCACGTATAAGCTTTATACCATATGCAGAAACAAGTCCTGGGATAAGCAATAATAAAACTGCAATAATACGAATCATGTTTCTTCCCCTTTATTAGTAAATCATCATTTTTTTAGTATAGCAAATATTACAAGAAATAGGAATAAATCAAAATTTGCTTAAAACTGCACAATAAAGTATTATTAAAGTTGCAAAATATTGCAAGGTGGGATACATATGAAACGAGTTCTTATTGTTGGTGCTGGTAAAGGTGGTAGTACTTTATTAGAAATCCTAAATAATACAGACCGTATGAAAGTTGTTGGTGTAGTTGATAGGAAAAGTACAGCACCAGGTATTCAAAAAGCACAAGAGTATGGTATTCCTTCCGATTATACTTGGGAAAAATGGATTAATAAAGATATCGATATCATTATTGAGGCAACAGGTGATGAGAAAGTTCTGGAAAATCTACTGGAGAAAAGAAACCGTAAGACTGTTGTTATACCTGGTACTGTAGCATACATAATATCCGAGTTATTCGAAGAGAAAGAATCGTTACTGGATCGATTAAGGATCCAGACGAATAATCAGGAGTTAATTCTGAATAACATTCGTGACGGTATGATAGTTATAAATAACCAGGAAATTGTTCAGTTCGTTAACAAAGGAGCTGAACGTATCGTCGGTATCTCGAAGGATAAATTTAAAGGTCAGGATATATCAAGTGTGATTGCTGATACAAGATTGCCTCATGTCCTACGCAGCAGAAGGAGAGAAGTGAATCAAAAGCTTGTATTAGAAAATGACAAAAAAGTCATTACCACAAGAATTCCGATTATAAATGCTGATGATCGACTTATTGGTGCTTTTGCTGTTTTTAAGGATATTACTGAAGTAATGAATTTAGCTGAAGAAAATACTGATCTTAAAGAAATAAAAACAATGTTGGAAGCTATTATACACTCCTCTGATGAGGCGATAACGGTTGTAGATGAAAATGGAACTGGTATTATGATTAACCCAGCATACACAAGGATCACCGGCTTAAAAGAAGCAGATATTGTGGGTAAGCCAGCAACTGCTGATATTTCTGAGGGAGAAAGTATGCATATGAAGGTTCTCAAGACACGACGTGGTGTACGGGGAGTTCGTATGAAAGTAGGGCCAGCTAAAAAAGATGTTTTAGTAAATGTTGCACCGGTTATTGTTGATGGCAAATTAAAGGGAAGTGTCGGAGTTCTGCATGACGTATCCGAAATCCAGTCGTTGACAAGCGAGCTTAAACGTGCACGACAGATTATTCGTAACCTGGAAGCCAAATATACGTTTGATGATATTATAGGGCCATCATCTGAAATGAAAATTGCACTTGAACAAGCAAAGGTAGGAGCAAAAACACCTGCCACAGTCCTGTTGCGCGGTGAATCTGGCACAGGTAAAGAATTATTTGCACATGCAATTCATAATGAGAGTGATCGAAAGCATAATAAATTTATTCGTGTTAACTGTGCAGCAATTGCCGAATCTATACTGGAAAGCGAACTATTTGGATATGAAGAAGGTGCATTCTCAGGTGCCAAACAAGGTGGTAAAAAAGGTTTGTTTGAAGAAGCTAATTACGGCAGTGTATTTCTTGATGAAATTGGTGAACTATCTCTCCATATGCAGGCGAAATTGCTTCGGGTTTTACAAGAGCAGGAAATTGTTCGGGTAGGAGGAACAGATCCTATTACAATTGATGTTCGCATTATTACTGCAACAAACGTCAACCTCGAAAAAGCGATTATGAATAAAACATTCCGGGAAGATCTGTATTATCGTTTGAATCGCTTACCAATCTACATTCCATCATTGAAAGAGCGAATAAATGACTTACCAAGTCTAGTTGAACATCTAATTCGTAAAATTAACCAGGATTATGGAAGGAATGTTAAAACAATTAACCACGATGCAAGTGAGTATTTAAAAAATTATCATTGGCCTGGTAATGTACGTGAATTGGAGAATATGATTGGACGAGCAATGATCTATATGGATATGAATGAAGAGGTAATTAAAAAAGAACATATACCCAACTTATTGTCAGCTCCTAACTCTTCTAAAGAAGAGAAAGTAAAAGATAATGGAACGGAACTTAGAACATTGCAGGATGCTGTTGACCATTATGAAAAAGACTTTATCCGAAACGTATTTAAAGAAAATAATTATAACAAAACACAAACCGCAAAAGAATTAAATATTTCAATACGTAACCTGTACTATAAACTTGAAAAGTATAAAATTGAAAAAGATGACATGCAAAATTTTTCATAAGCGCAATGAATTGCATGGATTAATCCGCCTGAATAAAGCGCTTTCAGTGATTAAGGTGTTGGCACGGAATTTGCATATATATTTATAGGGAGGTTGGAAGGACCTGATGGAAACATTAACAGAGCTTAAGCAACAGGCTCAACGTCAAAAAGATCACGTAGTCTCAGTAGCTAACGCAGCAGATGAAGAGGTGTTGCTTGCAGTTAAAAAGGCTATAGAACAATCATTATGCTCTTTTTTACTAGTAGGCAGTAAAATAGAGATAGAGAAATTGGCACGAACGGTCGAATTGGATTTGACAAAAGAACAAATAACAATCATTCATGTCGACAGCAACCCTTCACGAGCCGCTGTTAAAGCAGTTCATGATAGAAAAGCTGATATCCTGATGAAGGGGAATGTTTCCACAAAAGATTTGCTGAAAGCAGTTTTGGATAAAGAATGTGGGTTACGTACTGGTGGCGTGTTATCACATGTTGCACTGTTTGAAATTCCGAATCAGGAGCGACTAGTTTTTTTAACAGATGCTGCAATGAACTTAACACCTACATTGCAGGAGAAAGAACAAATTATAAACAATGCCGTTCAGATTGCTAGGGGAGTTAATATATCTAACCCGAATGTAGCGGTTCTTGCTGCGGTTGAAGTTGTTAACCCAGCAATGCAAGCGACGATAGATGCTGCTTTGTTAACTCAGATGCAAAAACGTAATCAGATTAAGGGGTGTACAGTTGATGGACCTTTAGCATTTGATAACGCTGTATCTCGTAAATCTGCCAATCACAAAGATATTTACTCTGACGTAGCAGGGAATGCAGATATTCTGTTGGTGCCTACGATTGAAGTAGGTAATGCACTATATAAATCATTTATGTATTTTGCCGAGGCTAGGGTTGCTGCTGTCATTAGTGGAGCAAAAGCACCAATTGTATTAACATCTCGAACCGACTCGAGTGATAGTAAATTAAATTCTTTATCTTTAGCACTCGTATCTTCAAAAACATTCTAGGAGGAACATTATAATGGAAATTTTTACTTATATGGAAAGTTATGATTATGAACAACTGGTTTTTTGTCAGGATAAAAATTCTGGATTAAAAGCAATTATCGCCATTCACGATACTACACTTGGACCTGCTCTTGGTGGAACAAGGATGTGGACATACGATTCTGAAGCTGATGCTATTGAGGACGCACTGCGTTTAGCAAAAGGTATGACATACAAAAATGCAGCAGCTGGTCTTAATCTTGGTGGTGGAAAGACAGTAATAATTGGTGATCCCAAAAAAGATAAAAATCCAGAGTTATTCAGGGCCTTTGGCAGATATATTCAAAGTCTGAATGGACGTTATATTACTGCTGAAGATGTGGGGACTACGGTCCACGATATGGATTTAATTCATATGGAGACAGATTTTGTTACTGGGATATCACCAGAGTTCGGATCGTCCGGTAACCCTTCACCAGTAACGGCTTACGGCGTTTATAAGGGAATAAAAGCAGCCGCAATGGAAGCGTATGGTAACGATTCTCTTGAGGGTAAAACAGTGGCGGTTCAAGGTGTAGGTAATGTAGCTTACACAATGTGTGAGTACTTGCATGAAGAGGGTGCAAAATTAATTGTTACAGATATAAATAAAGAAGCAGTTCAGCGTGCTGTAGATGCATTTGGTGCTGAAGCTGTCGGGCCAAACGACATCTATGCTGTAGATTGCGACATTTATGCTCCATGTGCTTTGGGAGCAACAATAAATGATGAAACAATACCGCAATTAAAAGCTAAAGTCATTGCTGGATCTGCCAACAACCAGCTTAAATCAACAGAACATGGTGATATCTTACATGAAAAAGGAATTGTTTATGCACCAGACTATGTTATTAACTCTGGTGGGGTAATTAATGTTGCGGATGAACTTAATGGCTACAATCAGCACAGAGCAATGAAAAAAGTTGAAACGATATACGACAGTTTAACTCGTGTATTTGAAATCTCCAGACGCGATAATGTACCAACATATGTTGCAGCAGACCGTATGGCTGAGGAACGAATTAAATCAGTTAGTGCATCACGAAGCCAATTTCTATTAAACGGTCATCATACTCTAAGCAGACGGTAAATATCGTCTCAGGTTGTGGAGGTAGTCGAATTGTTAAATCAACTCTTTAGAATATTAGTCATCAACCCAGGGTCAACATCAACGAAGATTGGTGTGTTTGATAATGAAAATTGTATTTTTGAAAAAACACTTCGTCACGAAGTTGAGAGTATATCAGATTTCAGTCGTGTAATAGAACAATATGATTTTCGCAGAAGAGTAATACTCGACCAATTAGATTATGAAGGGATAAACATCTCGAAATTGAGTGCTGTTTGCGGCCGAGGGGGTCTTTTACGTCCAATTGAAGGCGGAACTTATGGTGTTAACGAGGCAATGCTGGAAGATTTAAAATTGGGCTTTAACGGCGAACATGCATCGAACTTAGGTGGGATTATTGCTTACGAAATTGCTGCAGGTCTGAATATTCCTTCATATATCGTAGACCCAGTTGTGGTAGATGAATTCAGTGAAATTGCACGGTTTTCAGGTGTTCCTGAAATTCCCAGAAAAAGTATTTTTCATGCATTAAACCAAAAAGCTGTAGCCAGAAGAGCTGCTAAAGATATCGGGAAACCTTACACAGATATTAACCTTATTGTAACGCATATGGGTGGTGGTATTACAATAGGGGCTCACCAGAATGGTAAGGTGATTGATGTGAATAATGGGCTTCATGGAGACGGACCTTTCTCTCCTGAACGTGCAGGCACGGTACCAGCAGGCGATTTAGTTTCATTATGTTTCTCAGGGCAATACTATCGTGATGAAGTAATGAAAAAACTAGTAGGCCGTGGTGGGCTGATGGCATATTTACAGACAAATGATGCTGTTGAGGTGGAAAACCGCATTGAAGCCGGCGATGAATATGCAGCTTCCATCTATGATGCAATGGCATATCAGATTGCTAAAGAGATTGGATCTATGAGTACTGTGTTGCAGGGGAATGTTGATGCGATCGTGTTAACTGGCGGACTGGCTTATGGAAAGCATTTTGTCGATATGATTTCAGAACGGGTAAAATGGATTGCTGATACAATTACTTATCCAGGCGAAAATGAATTACAAGCACTTAATGAAGGTACATTACGTGTGCTTAGAAGAGAAGAGTCAGTCAAAACTTATCAAGTAAATTAGAGATAAAGGAGTGTGTAACAAATGGCAAAAGATTATGATCTTGTCATCCTCGGAGGAGGAACAGGCGGATATGTTGCAGCAATACGAGCATCACAACTTGGTATGCAGGTTGCTGTTGTGGAAAAAGGAGATCTTGGTGGAACATGTTTACACCGTGGATGTATCCCGTCTAAAGCATTGTTACGAAGTGCCGAAGTTTTTAAACAGACAAAAGAAGCAAGCGAATACGGTGTCGACACAAAAGATACGACACTAAACTTTGTGAAAGTACAGGAACGAAAAGATAGCATTGTAAAAAATCTGCATCAAGGCGTACAAGGACTTATGAAAAAAGGAAAGATTGATGTATATGAAGGGTTTGGTCGTATATTAGGTCCTAGTATTTTCTCGCCAATGCCTGGGACTATCTCGATTGAGTATGAGAATGGCGACGAGAATACGATGATTGTGCCCAAAAATGTAATGATTGCAACGGGGTCTAAGCCTAAGTCACTTCCAGGATTAGATATTGATGGCGATTTGGTTATGACTTCTGATGAAGCCTTACATATGGAAGAATTACCGGCGTCTATTATTATAGTTGGTGGTGGTGTAATTGGTATTGAATGGGCCTCCATGTTAGCGGACTTTGGGGTCGAGGTCACTGTAGTTGAATATCTCGACCAAATTTTGCCAAGTGAGGATGAGGCAATTGCAAAAGAAGTGGAAAAGCTGCTTAAGAGTAAAGGAATTACATTTGTTAAAAATGCAAAAGTGTTACCTGACACACTCCAAAAAGAAAATGGCATAACCGTAGATGCTGAAATTAATGACAAAAATGAAACGTTTAAAGCTGATAAGATGCTCGTTTCTGTTGGTCGTGAAGCAAATACGACGAATATTGGCTTGGAGAATACGGATATTGTTGTTGAAAAGGGAGTCATTCAAACAAATAAACATTACCAAACGAAAGAATCACATATTTATGCTATTGGTGATGTAATTGGTGGTATGCAATTAGCGCATGTTGCATCACATGAAGGAATTGTTGCTGTCGAACATATGGCAAATGAGAATCCACTGCCATTGAATTATGACAATGTGCCAACATGTATTTATTCCAATCCTGAGGTTGCAAGTGTTGGATTAACCGAGAAACAAGCAAAAGAAAAAGGCCTGGAAATAAAAGTCGGTAAGTTTCCTTTTAAAGCAATTGGGAAAGCATTGGTCCATGGTGAATCAGATGGATTTGTAAAAGTAATTACGGATAAAAGTAACGAGGACCTAATTGGTGTCCACATGATTGGTCCACATGTAACCGATATGATATCAGAAGCAGGACTGGCAAAAGTACTTGATGCAGCATCATGGGAAGTTGCTGATACGATTCATCCGCATCCAACATTATCTGAAGTAATGGGTGAAGCGGCACTAGCAGTTGATGGAAAGCAAATTCACGGATAATCCGAAAAGGAGGGATTTTATATGGCTGAAAATCGCCATGAATCATTGGGCTTAACCAATGCCCAAGTTATTGACATGTATAAAACGATGCTCTTGGCTCGAAAAATTGATGAGCGTATGTGGTTATTAAATCGCGCAGGGAAAATTCCTTTTGTGATTTCCTGTCAAGGTCAGGAAGCTGCACAAGTAGGAGCTTCCTTTGCGCTAAATCGGGAAGTAGATTATGTAGCACCATATTACCGTGACATGGGAGTAGTTCTCGCTTTTGGAATGACTGCTAAAGAACTAATGCTCTCTGGCTTTGCTAAAGCGGAAGATCCAAATTCCGGCGGACGTCAAATGCCTGGGCATTTTGGACAAAAGAAAAACAGGATCCTGTCAGGGTCATCACCTGTAACGACCCAGCTTCCACACGCGGTAGGAGTAGCCCTCGCAGCAAAAATGGAAAAGAAAGATATCGCGTCATTAGTTACACTAGGTGAAGGTTCATCAAACCAAGGAGACTTTCATGAAGGTTTAAATTTTGCTGGTGTTCATAAATTACCAGTTATCACGATGGTAGAAAATAACAAATATGCTATTTCGGTTCCTATGGAAAGACAAATTGCGAGTGAAAAGGTTTCTGACCGTGCTCAAGGGTATGGAATGCCTGGCTTAACAGTTGATGGTAATGATCCTCTTGCTGTGTATGAAGCTGTCCATGAAGCAAGAGAACGTGCTACTAAAGGCGAGGGGCCAACATTAATAGAAGCAGTATCATACCGTTTGACTGCACATTCAAGTGATGATGATGATAGTCAGTACCGCGAGAGTGAAGAAGTAGAAGAAGCCAAGAAAAAAGACTCAATTTTTACATTTGCAGCTTATTTAAAAGAGGCAGGTATTCTTACAGAAGAATTGGAAAAAGAAATTAATGAAGAACTCGTTGAAATAGTAAATGAAGCGACAGACTATGCGGAAGATGCAGCCTATGCTGAAGCTGAATCAGCATTAAACTATGTATATGAAGAGTAGGGAGGGAAAATTAAAATGCCAGTAATGTCATATATTCAAGCAGTAACAGCTGCACTAACTGAAGAAATGAGACGAGATGAAAAAGTTTTTATTTTAGGGGAAGATGTGGGTAAGAAAGGTGGCGTATTTGGCGCAACCAAGGGATTATATGATGAATTTGGTGATTACCGTGTACTGGATACACCATTAGCAGAATCTGCAATTGCAGGTGTAGGCATCGGTGCTTCGATGTATGGAATGCGTCCGGTTGCTGAGATGCAATTTGCTGATTTTATTATGCCTGCAGTAAATCAAATTATTTCAGAGGCAGCAAAAATGCGTTACCGTTCAAATAATGATTGGAACGTACCGATGACAATTCGTGCTCCTTACGGTGGTGGCGTTCATGGTGCACTATATCATTCACAATCAGTAGAAGCTGTGTTTGCTAATCAGCCAGGCTTAAAAATTGTCATGCCATCAACTCCGTATGATGTAAAAGGTTTATTAAAAGCTGCAATTCGAGACAATGATCCTGTCTTGTTTTTTGAACATAAACGTGCGTACCGTTTACTTAAAGGGGAAGTTCCAGAAGACGATTATGTACTGCCAATCGGTAAAGCTGACGTAAAAAGAGAAGGTGCTGATGTTACAGTTATCACCTATGGCCTATCTGTACATTTTGCTCTTCAAGCTGCAGAAAAGCTGGAAGAAGAAGGCATTGACGCACATATTCTTGATCTCAGAACTGTCTATCCACTAGATAAAGATGCAATTATTGAAGCGGCTACAAAAACCGGAAAAGTACTGCTTGTCACAGAAGATAATAAAGAAGGAAGTATTATAGGTGAAGTAGCGGCTATTATCGCGGAGAATTGTCTGTTTGACCTGGATGCACCTGTACAGCGTTTGGCTGGACCGGATGTACCATCAATGCCGTACGCACCAACAATGGAGAAGTACTTTATGATTAACCCGGATAAAGTTGAAAAAGCAATACGTGAACTAGCAGAATTTTAGAAGCAAAAGTGAAACGCTTATCATTATTATATTTAAATGGATTAAAGGAGGGACCTATTATGGCTTCTGAAAAAATCAATATGCCGCAGCTAGGCGAAAGTGTAACAGAAGGAACAATAAGTTCATGGCTTGTCGGTGTCGGCGATAAGGTGAACAAATATGATCCTATTGCTGAAGTTATGACAGATAAAGTAAATGCTGAAGTTCCATCATCTTTTACAGGTACGATTAAAGAACTCGTAGCACAAGAGGGAGATACCATTGAGGTAGGCGAATTAATGTGTTATATCGATACAGAAGGCGGTTCATCTTCTGATAAAGGTTCAGAATCTAAGTCAAGCAGTGAAAAACAAGAAACGGTGAAAGAAGAAGAACCATCTGAAGATCAGTCAATGAAAAAGCGGTACTCACCAGCTGTGTTACGAATGGCGCAGGATAATGACATTGATCTAAGCCAAGTTAATGGATCTGGCCGGGGCGGCAGAATTACGAGAAAAGATATTGAGAAGGTCATTGCTTCAGGAGAAGTTCCGAAAGCAGATGAATCAAAAACTGATTCAAAAGCTGCACCAGTACAAAAGTCTGAGCCAAGTCAGGAAAAGCCAGCATCAGCACCACAGCCAACAACACAAACCGGTGACATTGAAATTCCTGTTACTGGTGTTCGGAAGGCAATTGCACAGAACATGGTACGATCCACACAGGAAATTCCGCATGCATGGATGACTGTTGAAGCAGATGTTACTGAACTCGTTAAATATAGAGCTGAAATTAAAGATGAGTTCAAGCAAAAAGAGGGCTACAGCCTAACATTCTTTGCATTTTTCGTAAAAGCAGTTGCTCAAGCTCTAAAAGAATATCCTCAGCTTAATAGTACATGGGCTGAAGACAAGATCATCCAACGTAAGGATATTAATTTATCAATTGCTGTGGCGAAGGATCAGGAACTTTTTGTACCTGTTATAAAAAATGCAGATGAGAAGAGTATTAAAGGTATTGCAAAGGACATCTATGAGCTTGCGATGAAAGCACGTTCGGGTAAACTAACATCAGATGATATGAAAGGCGGAACATTCACCGTTAACAATACTGGGTCATTTGGATCGATTCATTCCATGGGTGTTATTAATCATCCACAGGCAGCTATTTTACAAATTGAATCAATCGTTAAACGACCTGTCATTATAAATGATATGTTCGCTGCCCGTGATATGGTGAACTTGTCATTATCTCTTGACCATCGAATATTAGATGGGCTTGTTTGTGGGCAATTCTTAGCCAGAGTAAAAGAAATATTGGAAAATACCAATAAAGAAACAACGAAAATTTATTAGCAAGTAATATGAATTGAAATCGGACAATAAAATTGATAAGCTGATTATAGTTAAACTATAATTACTCTTTAAAGGGGATGGATGTTCATATGGATTTTAACTTATTCATGAACGACGTTGTAGATGCAGCGCGTAAAGACATAAAAGAAGCAGGTTACGAGGAGTTACATACTCCGGAATCGGTTGATGAAGTAATGAAACGTCAGGGGTCCACATTAGTTATGGTCAATTCAACTTGTGGATGTGCTGGAGGTGTAGCTCGTCCTGCAGCAGCAAACGCGATACATTATGATAAGCGACCTGAACATTTAGTTACTGTTTTCGCTGGACAAGATCGTGAAGCTACTGAAAAAGCCAGAGAATATTTTGAGGGGTATCCACCTTCATCACCATCATTTGCATTATTGAAAGATGGCAAAATAGTTACGATGCTTGAACGACACGATATAGAAGGTTTTAGTGCAGTAGATGTAATAGGCAAGCTTCAACATGTTTTTGATGAGCATTGTGAGGAAATATAGAATAAAACTAGTTTAACTAGTTATAATGAGGCTGTCTCAAGGTTTAAAGGGTCAGCCTCATTTTATTAGCAGATAGTTTAGTACATACGTGCGGCTAAGGCTAGGCGATAAGCTACGTTTTCTAAACCAATTTAATAATAGTGCTCATTGGCAGCAGGGGAGATTTTAACGTGAAAATTGGCTCTCGAACAATAAAGACAGCAATTGGTACGCCTATTGCTATTTCGATTGCCCAATTATTGGGTCTAACAAATTTCGTTTCAGCTGGTATATTAACCATATTATGTATCCAGCCATCCAGGAAAAGATCTGTATTAAGTGCGTGGCACCGATTTTTAGCATGTGTGACAGCTAGTATTTTTTCTATTATATTTTTTGAATTAATGGGGTATAACCCAATTGTTGTTGGTGTGATGCTTGCCTGCTTTATACCAGTAACTGTTTTACTTAAGGTAACACCAGGAATAGCAACTAGTTCAGTTATTATTTTGAATTTATATAGTTCGGAAGGAATATCATTATCATTTTTAACAGATCAATTCCTATTGATAATTGTCGGAATAGGCACAGGCTTACTTGTGAATTTATATATGCCTAGTCTGGAGAAAAACCTCAACCAGAAACAAGAAGAACTAGAAAATAAGTTTCAAGCTATTTTGTTTGAAATTGCTTTATACATAAGGGATCGAAATGATAAGTGGGATGGGGAAGAGCTTACAACTTGTGAGAATTTATTACAGGAAGCTGAGACTTTGGTATCCTTAGATAAGGAAAATCATCTATTACGCAGTAAGCATCCATATCACGATTATTTCACCATGCGCAGGAAGCAGTTTGATTTGCTTCAAAAAATGCTTCCGTTGGTTAGCAGACTCCCTAATACAGACTCTATCTCAATACAAATAGCAGACTTTTTTGAGAAACTATCTAACGCTGTTCACCCAGGTAATACTGCTATCTTATATTTAGAGGAACTTAAGAGATTACGTGAGACTTTTAATGCAGAAGATCTTCCTGAGACCAGGGAAGAATTTGAGACACGAGCAAATCTTTTTCGCCTTCTTCATGAAATAGAAGATTATTTAATACTTAAGAAAAAATTTAAAGCAAGTGATGTTTCGGAAAAAAGGAAAATAAAAAAGACTGGAACTAATTAGTCCAGTCTTGTAATATTTTATTATAAGAACATTACTAGTCCAGTTGTTAGTGAAGATAAAACCATTGCAATAATCATGATATAAATTACAATTTTCATTTTACGTTCACGCTTTGATCTTTTTCTTGTTGCTTGTGTTTGATTTTTAGCCAATCTTAATCCTCCTTCAATTCCATTTCCTAATTGTATTTTATCGTTATTTGTGGATTTGGACAAGTGCAATACTATATTATGTGTTTAATTATTAAAAAATGGGGGCCTTTATATTATGAATGATGAAAATTTACAATCTTCAAAGGAAAGCTGGAAAAAGTCAGTTGATAGAACGTTAGAACGATTTCCGGAAAGAAAAGATACATTTAAAACATCTTCTGATATCAATGTGGAACGATTATATTTTCCAGAAAATGATAATGAATATGAAAATAAGCTAGGTTATCCAGGTACATATCCTTTTACAAGAGGTATTCAGCCAACGATGTATCGCAGCAGGTTTTGGACAATGCGGCAATATGCAGGATTTGGTTCAGCTGAAGGGACCAATAGACGATTTCGTTATTTATTAGATCAGGGACAAACCGGGCTTTCAGTAGCTTTCGATTTACCTACACAAATAGGGTATGACTCTGATGATGTCATGGCAGAAGGTGAAGTTGGAAAAGTTGGTGTGGCAATTGATTCATTACAAGACATGGAAAGATTACTTGATCAAATACCACTTGATAAAGTAAGTACATCTATGACAATTAATGCACCTGCATCTGTTTTACTTTGTATGTATATTGCAGTAGGGGAAAAGCAAGGTGTTCCATTGGAGAAACTAACTGGAACGATCCAAAATGATATCCTGAAAGAGTATATTGCCAGGGGAACGTATATTTTTCCGCCAAAACCTTCGATGCGCCTTATTACCAACATTTTTGAATACTGTCAGCAAAATGTTCCGAAATTCAACACCATTAGCATTTCGGGATATCATATTCGCGAGGCAGGTTCTACAGCTGTCCAGGAAGCTGCATTCACTATTGCAGATGGAATGGCATATGTTGATGCTGCATTGGAATCTGGACTTGACATTGACACGTTCGCACCAAGACTTGCCTTTTTCTTTAATGCCCATAACAATTTCTTTGAAGAAGCTGCTAAATTTCGTGCAGCTCGGAGAATTTGGGCTAAAATCATGAAGGAACATTATCAGGCAAAGGATCCAAAAAGCTGGAAGATGCGTTTTCATACACAAACCGGTGGTTCCACTCTAACGGCACAGCAGCCAGATAATAATATTGTTCGTGTAACAATGCAAGCGCTTGCTGCTGTGCTTGGGGGCACGCAAAGCCTGCACACCAATTCCCGTGATGAAGCATTATCACTGCCTACCGAAGAATCTGCCCGTATTGCGCTTCGTACACAGCAAATAATTGCAAATGAAAGCGGAGTAGCAGATACTGTTGATCCACTTGCTGGTTCCTATTATGTTGAAGAACTTACTGATCAAATTGAGAAGGATGTGGAATCCTACCTGGATCGCATTCGTGATATTGGTGGAGCTGTTCAGGCTGTTGAAGAAGGATTTATGCAACGTGAAATCCAGCAAAAAGCATACGAAACACAAAAAAATATTGAAAAAGAAGAAGAAATTATTGTAGGTTTAAACAAATATAAGCTGGATGAAGAAGTAAATCCAGATTTACTTAAAGTTGATGAAGCATTAGAACAAGCACAAATACAATCTATGAATACTGTTCGTCAGCAACGTGATCAGGATGCCGTAGATAAATCATTAAAAGCGATAAGGGAAAAGGCAAAAGACAACAGTGCCAATTTGATCCCATTTATTTTAGAAGCAGTTAAGGTATATGCAACAATTGGAGAAATATGCAATGTATTGCGTGACGAATTTGGTGAATATACAGGAGTTTAAGAAGGGGGAGAATCAGATGGGAAAGATACGTGTTTTAATTGCAAAGCCTGGGCTTGATGGTCATGATCGCGGTGCATTAGTTATTGCCCAAGCTTTACGTGATCACGGCATGGAGGTTATTTATACGGGACTTCGACAATCTCCGGTACAGATAGTACAAGCGGCAATTCAGGAAGATGTGGATGTTATTGGTTTATCATCTTTATCAGGTGCGCATAAAACGTTGTTTCCAAAAGTAATGGAAGCACTGAGAGAAAGCAATGCGAGTGATATACCAGTTGTTGGAGGCGGAGTTATTCCGGCAGAGGATATTCCATATCTGCTTGAGCAGGGGGTAAATAAGATTTTTACTAGTGGTTCTTCCACCGAAGTACTAGCAGACTATATCCAACAGCTTATTGATCCGGAATCAGCTGTTATAACTCCTCCTAAAAAAATCGCTCATATTGGAATTGCTGTAAATAAGATTGACGATGTACTCTCGTTTTATACAGAAATGCTTGGCCTTGAGCTTGAGAGTGTAGAAACTGTCGAATCTGAAGGTGTTAAGGTAGCATTTTTGAAAATCGGCGAATCACGTATTGAGCTGCTGGAGCCGTTAAAAGAATCATCTCCAATAAAACAATTCCTAACAAAAAAGGGGGAAGGCGTTCATCATATTGCATTGGAAGTAGACAATATCGATGAAAGACTTAATTCCTTTAAATCAAAGGGGTTACCACTGATTAACAATGAAGCTAAACAAGGCGCACATGATAGCCAAATTGCTTTTATTCATCCAAAAGCAGCAAATGGGGTACTTTTTGAAATGTGTCAGCATCTAGAAGGAAGTGAGAAATAATGGATATTTTTGATAAAATAAGTGAACTGTACGATAAGCGACGACAGGTTGAACTTGGCGGTGGCGATGAGCGAATTGATAAACAGCATGATAAAGGAAAACTCACCGCAAGAGAACGCATTGATTATTTACTTGATAAGGGCTCATTTGTCGAGCTAAATCCATTTATGGAACATCGGGAAACTGATTTTGGTATGAATAATTCAACCGCAAACGGTGAAGGTGTTGTAACAGGTTATGGAAAAATAAATGGACGAGCTATCTACTTATTTGCACAGGATTTCACTGTATATGGTGGAGCTTTGGGTGAAATGCATGGCAAGAAAATTGCAGCTGTAATGGATCTTGCTGCTAAAAACGGTGTTCCTTTTATCGGATTAAACGATTCAGGAGGCGCTCGTATTCAGGAAGGTGTATCATCACTTGATGGTTACGGTCAGGTCTTTTACCGAAATTCTGTTTATTCAGGTGTTATACCACAAATTTCAGTTATATTGGGACCAAGTGCGGGAGGTGCGGTTTATTCACCGGCGATAACAGACTTTGTCATAATGGTAGAAAAAACCTCACAAATGTTTATAACAGGCCCTAAGGTAATTGGAACAGTTACTGGTGAGCAGATCTCATCAGAAGAACTTGGAGGGGCGCATGTACATAATGCTAAGAGTGGAAATGCACATATTAAAGCGCAAAATGAAGAACAGGCTCTAGATGCTGTGAAAGACTTAGTAACCTATTTACCTGCTAATAATAAGGAAAAACCCCCATTAGCTGAGACTGAGCTGAACGATGAAACACGCCCTGATTTAACTGATATTGTCCCATTTAATTCCACACGTCCCTATGATGTAAAACGTGTAATTGAACAGGTTGTTGATCCGGATAGCTTTTACGAAATCCATAAAGATTTTGCTAAAAATATTGTAGTAGGATTCGCACGTGTAAATGGTCAGACAGTTGGACTTGTCTGCAATCAGCCAAAATATTTAGCAGGTGGTTTAGATATTGATTCAAGTGATAAAGCAGCACGATTTATTCGATTCTGTGATTCATTTAATATTGCCTTAATTACGTTCGAGGATGTAACAGGATTTTTCCCGGGTGTAAAACAAGAACATGGCGGTATAATCAGGCATGGCGCAAAAATTCTATATGCATATTCAGAAGCAACTGTTCCAAAAATTACAGTGATAACACGTAAAGCCTTTGGCGGGGCTTATGTCGCGTTGAACAGTAAGTCGATTGGAGCAGATTTAGTTTATGCTTGGCCAAATGCTGAAATAGCAGTTATGGGTCCAGAAGGTGCTGCCAATATTATATTCGCAAAGGAAATAGCCGATAGCGAGAACCCAGAAGAAACTCGTCAGGAAAAAATTCATACATACCGTGAAAAGTTTGCTAATCCTTATGTTGCTGCGGGACTTGGTATGATTGACGATGTTATTGATCCAAGAGAAACCAGAGTAAAGTTAATTCAAGCATTAGAGATGCTTTATAACAAACAGGAAGAACGCCCGAAGAAAAAGCATGGTAATATCCCGCTGTAATAAAACTAGGAGGAACTTTTCATGATATTCATCAATCAAGACAGAGTGATCAAACAATTTTTGGAGCTCGTTCAAATTGATTCCGAGACGAAATATGAAACAAAAATTGCTGAAGTATTAACAAAAATGTTTACTGATTTAGGTTTAGATGTAGTAGAAGATGATAGTAAAAATGAAACAGGACATGGGGCAGGTAATCTGGTTTGTACACTAAAAGGTAATAAAAAAGGTGTAGATCCAATTTACTTTACTTCCCATATGGATACAGTGGTTCCTGGTAATGGTATTAAACCATCAATTGAAGATGGTTATATTAAGTCTGATGGAACAACCATTTTGGGTGCAGATGATAAAGCCGGTTTAGCCGCAATCCTGGAAACCATTCGGACACTAAAAGAAAATAATATCAAACACGGTGACGTTCAGTTCGTCATAACAGTAGGTGAAGAATCAGGTCTTGTCGGTGCTAAGGCTTTAGATGGATCACTTCTAAATGCAAAGTATGGTTATGCAATAGATAGCAATGGTACAGTAGGTGATATTATTGTTGCAGCACCAACCCAAGCTAAATTATTCACTGTAATGAAAGGCAAAACAGCACATGCTGGAGTTGCTCCAGAAAAAGGTGTTTCAGCAATTACGCTGGCAGCCAAAGCTATTTCCAAAATGCCTTTAGGCCGGATTGACGATGATACAACTGCGAATATCGGACGTTTTGAAGGTGGTAAGCAAACGAATATTGTTTGTGATCATGTGGAAATCCTGGCTGAAGCAAGATCACTAATTCCTGCAAAAATGGAAGAACAAGTTGCGAAGATGAAAGATGCATTTGAGATTACAGCTGAAGATTACGGCGGAAGTGCTGATGTCGATGTGAAAATTATGTATCCGGGCTTTAAGCATGAAGCAGGGGATGAAGTTGTCGAAGTTGCCAGAAGTGCAGCAAAGGCAATTGGTCGTGAGAGCAGCCTAAAGAAAAGCGGTGGCGGAAGTGATGCAAATATTATCGCTGGACTTGGAATTCCTACTGTGAACCTGGCAGTTGGTTATGAAGAGATTCATACAACCAGTGAACGTATCCCTGTAAATGAATTAGTTAAAATTACAGAACTAGTCACTGCTATCGTACAAGAAGTTTCAAACAAGTAGTAACTATGATGAAGACCTCTTTTTTAGCAAAGGGGTCTTTTTTGGCAGTTAATAAAGTATAAATCCTTTCTTACTGCATAAGTGCAACTAAGGCTTATCTATATTAGGACTTGGCGATAAGCCAAGTTTTCTAATAGTATGCTATAATATTGGTATAAACCACAGTTCTAAAAGGATGTAATATGTATGTCACAATGGTACCCCAAAAAAGGCCGCGTTATTTTTCATTTAGACATGAACTCATTTTATGCTTCTGTTGAAATGGCCTATAATCCGAAACTAAAAGGTAAGCCTGTAGCAATTGCCGGGAATCCTGAACAACGTAAGGGGATAATTGTGACAAGCAGCTATGAGGCCAGGGCTAAAGGTGTGAAGACAACAATGCAGTTATGGCAGGCTAAAAAGCTTTGTCCTGAGTTAATTGTTTTACGTCCAAATTTTGAACGTTATCGTACTGCGTCAATGGAAATGTTTAAAATGCTTGCTGAAATAACACCTTTTGTGCAGCCAGTTTCTATTGACGAAGGCTATATGGATATAACCGAAAGTGAACATCACGGGACTCCCATTGAGATTGCTCAAAACTTGCAGCATAAAATTCATCATGAGCTGGATCTCCCGTGTAGTATTGGAATTGCACCAAATAAATTTCTAGCAAAGATGGCATCCGATATGAAAAAGCCATTAGGGATTACAATTTTGCGGAAGCGGGATCTATCCCATAAACTTTGGCCACTTCCAATTGAAGAAATGTATGGTGTTGGCGAAAAAACCGCTGAAAAATTACGCACAATTAAAATTACAACAATCGGTGATCTTGCAAAAGGGGATGTTTATCAACTCAAGCGTGTGCTGGGGATCAACGGAGAACGGTTGAATAATAGAGCGAACGGTATTGACACTCGTTCTGTTGATCCTGAAGCAATCCATGAATTTAAAAGCATAGGCAGTTCCCAAACGCTGCCGGAAGATACTACGAATGAAGCTGAAATCCGTAATCTCATGCATCAGCTGACAGATAATGTCGAACGGCGAATGAAACGTAAACAAGCAGCTGGTCGTAGTGTTCAGATTATGATTCGCTACTATGATCATAAAACAATCACCCGAAGCAAAAAAATGCATGGTTATATTGAGAAAAAGGAAGATATATTGCACATTGCCAACGAATTATTTCAAAAGCACTGGAATTTGGACCCTATCCGATTGCTGGGCATTACGGTTCAGGACGTTGATGAAAAGCAAAATATCGCCAAACAGCTTGATTTATTTACGTATGAAGAAGAAGCAGGTAAGGAAAAATTATATGCTGTTATTGATGAACTATCCCAAAAATATGGAAAAAATCCTTTTAAGCAGCTGCAGAATGAAGTTAAGGACGAACAACCCCGGACAAGCTTTCAAAAAGATTTTCTAGATGATTTTAAGCGATAATATCCTAGATAGGCCACGTTTTCTTTCACACATATCAATAATGTGGATTCTGTGGTCCGTTAATTTAAGTATGTAATTGCAATGATTGCCATTCGAAATGAGGATCCGAACCCAAGCTTAAGATGAGGTTTTTCAAGGAAATAGCGGAAAGAGGATCCACCACACAATCGAAGTTCATCCTCATTCCGCTAAATAGCAGAAAAGATGCTCTCGGAAGGGTGAGACGGATCCTCGTTCCGCTAATAGCAAAAAATCAGCCAAATTTGAGGCAAAAATGACAAATAGCGGAATGAGGATCCGAACCCAAGCCTAAAACAAGTGTTTTCAAGGAAATAACGGAATGAGGATCCGCCACACGTTTATTTATTCATTTATTTCATAATTTTTTTCACCAGTGAATGTGCAATCTTGTTACCTGGGTATCGTAACGGCATATCAAACTTAGTTGTTTGTTTTAGTATGCTTTTCTTGTGTGTAAATGTGTCAAAGCCATACTTGCCATGATATGCTCCCATTCCACTATTCCCAACACCACCAAATGGAAGGTGTGGATTAGCTAGATGATAAAGTGTATCGTTAATACATCCGCCGCCAAAGGATACATTTTTTAGTATGCTTTGTTGAGATTTTTCTTTTTCTCCAAAATAATAGAGTGCTAGTGGTTTATCCAACTGCTTTAGTTCTGAAATGACATCATCAAGTTCGGTAAATGTTAGCGTTGGCAAAAGCGGACCAAATATTTCTTCTTGCATAATCGAATGATCCCAGGTGATCTTATCTAAAATAGTTGGTTCAATGGATAGCTTCTCTTCATCTACACTACCACCATACTCGACTTCACCATCAGCTAGGAATGCCTGCAATCTATTAAAATGTTCCTTGTGAACAATTCGAGTATAATCATCGTTTTGAAGTGGTTTCTTACTGTAAAATGTCTTGATATGTTTTTTCATCGCTTTTAACAGTTTTGGTTTTACTTTTTCATGAACATACAGGTAATCTGGTGCGACACAGGTTTGGCCTGCATTCGTAAATTTCCCCCATACGATTCGTTTTGCAGCAAGGTCAATGTTCGCATCTTTATCTATGATAGCAGGGCTCTTTCCGCCCAATTCCAATGTTACCGGGGTTAAATGCTTACTTGCTTGTTGCATAACAATTTTACCAACAGCTGAACTACCAGTGAAAAAGATGTAATCGAATTGTTGTTCCAATAATTGCTTACTGGTTTCTTTTGCACCTTCGACAACAGTAAAAAAGGTGCGGTCAAATGTATCACCGACTATTTCGGCAAGCAATGAAGATGTGGATTGCGTAAATTCGGATGGTTTTAACACAACTGTGTTACCTGCTGCAATCGCGCCTATGGCTGGACCAATTGCTAACTGCAGCGGATAGTTCCATGGTGCGATAACCAATGTAACTCCATAAGGTTCCTTGTAAATATAATTACTTGTCCCTTTATGGGTGATTGGCGCATCAGCTTTTTCCGGTTCCATCCAGTCTTTTAGCTGTTTTATGGCAAAATCAATCTCCGAATAGAGGAATCCAAGTTCGGTGGTTAATGTTTCATGTTCGGATTTGTTCAAGTCATCCTTCAGCGCCCGATAAATTTCCTGTTCATAATTTTTCAGCATACGCTTTAGAGCTTTGAGCTGATTTTTACGAAATGAATAGCCCAATGTCTTCCCATTATGAAAAAAATCCCGCTGGCTTTTAACTAGTTTTTCAATTTGTTCCATGTAAAGCACTCCTTTTATCTAGAGTTTACCGTAACTTTATGAAAGTCAGAGGCAAGTTCTGTGTTTGGAAAAATCTCTTGTGCCTGTTTTGCCAGGTCTTCAAAATCATCTTTTTGATAGCGCGAGGATATATGCGTTAATACGAGCTTTTTGACATGAGCCTCTTTTGCAAGGGAGGCAGCTTGTTTAGTAGTCGTGTGAAAATATTGTTGTGCTAAGTCTGCTTTTGAATCGTCGAAAGTTGCCTCATGTACAAGTACATCCGAACCTTCTGCAAATGTTTTAAATTGATGTGTTGACCGTGTATCGCCAAAAACAGTTATAACACGTCCTTTTTTGTCCGGACCTAGAAAATTAGGGCGATGAATTACCTGTCCTTCTTGTGTTTTCACCACATCATTCTCCTTTATTTGTTGATAAATAGGACCTGGCTCAATACCTAACTCTTTTAACTTGCCTACCAACAGCTCCCCTGGTTTATCTTTTTCTTCAATGCGAAATCCATAACTTGGTATCCCATGGTCCAGCTTTTTGGAGGTGACAATAACTTGTTCATTTTCAAAGACTACACCCTCTGCTATTTCAATAAAGGAAATTGGATAGGTTAGATGTGTCCCGCTTACCCTAAGACATGTCTCAACATATTCTTTAATTCCCTGTGGTCCATATATGGTCAGCAAATCTTCTCCCCCTTGAAAGGATCTGCTGCTTAACAGACCTGGAAGGCCATAAATATGGTCACCGTGCATATGTGTGATGAAAATTTTATTTATTTTGCGCGGTTTGATTGATGTACGCAGTATTTGGTGCTGTGTCGATTCTCCGCAATCAAACAGCCATATGCTATTTTGCTCCTGTAATAAGGTTAAAGCCATCGAAGATACGTTTCGGTTCTTTGACGGAACACCCGAACCAGTACCAAGAAATATTAATTCCATGTTAATTCCATCCTCGTTCATATTGTTTAATTGGTTCAAGTGAGTGACCTAATTCATCGGCAGCCGTCTTTGCCCAATATGGATTTCGTAATAAAGCCCGAGCCACAAAAACAAGGTCAGCACGATCGTTCTGGACTATTTCTTCAGCTTGAATGCCGCTTGTAATGAGTCCAACTGCCCCCGTAGCTACAGATGCTTCCCGTTTAATCGTTTCACACCGCTTGATCTGATAACCTGGATAAGGTGAAATGGAGGCTGGAACCACTCCGCCGGAACTGCAATCAATTAAATCGATACCTTGTTGTTTCATTTGTTTAGAGAAATACAGAATGTTTTTAAGTGTGTTTCCTTGCTCGTTATATTCGTCAGTAGATATTCGAACAAATAAAGGTCCGTTCCAGATGGATTTGATACTATCAATAATTTGAGATAAGAAGCGATAACGATTTTCCGGACCACCACCATATTCGTCCTCACGCTGGTTTGTTAATGGAGAAAGGAACTGATTAATTAAGTACCCGTGCGCCGCGTGAATTTCTATAATGTCAAAGTCTGCTTCCTTTGCTCGTTTTGCACCATTCTTAAAAGCTTCAATTGCCTCTTCAATGTCTTCAATGGTCATTTCAGTTGGTGTTTTGGATGACTCATTAAATGCTAGTGGAGAGGGAGCATATATTGCTGAATCAAGTCTTGCTTTTCTTCCGGCGTGTGCTAGCTGAATACCAGTAGCTGATCCATAGCTGTGAATTCGCTCATTTAACCTCTTTAATCCTTCAATATGATTGTCATGCCAGATACCTAAGTCTTCATGTGAAATGCGACCCTCTGGTTGAACAGCAGCAGCTTCCGTTAAAATTAAACCAACTTGGCCTGCAGCACGTGATATATAATGTGTTTCATGGAATGGTGTTATCTTCCCATCTTGCTCCACGCACGAATACATACACATAGAAGACATGGTAATACGATTTTTTAGTTTTATTCCTTTAAAGTCAATTGGTGAAAATAGTTTAGTCATTTTTGAATTCCTCCTAGTATATTATGTTGGTTTGTGTTTAAATAGCTCCCGATACTGTAGTGCTTTGTGTGGAATATCGGTAAAAATACCATCACAGGACATTTTGAAGCAACTTGCCATATGGGGGGGTTTATTAATTGTATAGACTCGAACGGCCATTTGCTCCTGATGACACTTATCTACAAATAGCTGATTTAATAACCGATATTTTATATGTATTGCATTTGCACCCAACTCTTTAGCGTACGACACAAGATTTTTACTTCGCTTTGATGTTAACAAAGCTACACCAATGTTACCATTAAAGGGCTTCAACCGTTCTACACTGTTTCGATTAAATGTCGATAATGTGGTATGATTCAGTAACTGATAGCGTGATACCATCTCATATACGATATTCTCAAGATTCTTATAATCTATTTTATTATTTTTTAACTCAATATTTAAACATAATGCCTTATCTTGAATCCAAATAAGAAATTCTTCCAAAGAAATTATTGCAGATCCAGCATATTTTACTGAGAACCAGGAGCCCGCATCAAGCTGTTTTAATTGGTCAAAGGTATAATCTTTTATATATCCGGTACTATTGGTTGTTCGTTTTACATTTTCATCATGGATTAATACTGGTATATTGTCTTTTGTCAGGTGTACGTCTGTTTCGATTCCTTCAGCACCTTGTTTATAAGCGAGTTCAAAGGCAGCCATTGTATTTTCAGGTGCTAAAGCACTGGCACCTCGATGTGCTATAATTTTAGTTATCAATTGTTTCACCTCTTGTTAAATTCTGTTTTATTTTTTGCAATAAGTCAATTTATTTAGGAGGAATTATATGAAAAACTGGCAGACTAAGGAACAATTAACTGATTTGTTATGTTCACTTGTCAACCATCAAAGTGTTACAGGGAGTAATGCTGAAATTGCTGTTGCAGAATATTTACAGCATTTATTGTCACAAAAAAAGTACTTTCAAGATAACCCGAATCATTTAAAATTACATCCATTAGATGATGGAAGACGGCTGTTAACGGCATTGGTAAAAGGTAATAATACATCTGAAACAGTTATTCTATTGAGCCATTTTGATGTAGTTGGTGTGGAAGATTATGGGTCATTACAAAACCTTGCATTCCACCCCAGGGAACTGACGAGAGAAATGGAACGTCTAAAAGAGGATTTGCCTGAAGCAGTGCAAAACGATTTCTCATCTGGAGACTGGCTATTTGGACGTGGCTCAATGGATATGAAAGCTGGGCTCTCTTTGCATTTCTCCATGCTTGAAAGGGCAATAGACGGCGAGTTTGATGGCAATATATTATTGTTGAGTGTTCCTGATGAAGAGGTGAATTCACAAGGAATGTTAACCGCTTTGCCAGTTTTACGTCAGTTGAAAAAAGAAGAAAATTTAACATACAATGCCTGCCTGAATGGGGAACCCATGTTTAGTAAATACCCGGGGGATCCTGCATATTATGTCTATACTGGTTCGATTGGGAAAGTTTTGCCCGGATTTTATTGTTATGGAAAAGAATCCCATGTTGGTGAACCATTTGCAGGTATGAATCCAAATTTAATGACAAGTTTCCTCTCACAGCAACTCGAATTAAATGAATCTTTTATTGAAAAAATAGAAGATGAGGTGACACCACCACCTGCAAGCTTAATGCAACGTGACTTAAAGGAAAACTATTCTGTGCAGACACCACATGCCGCAATCTCAATGTATAATGTATTGTATTTAAAACAAACGTTTAAGGAATTAAATGAAAAACTATTGACTGGTGCACAAACAGCTGCGCATGAAATTGAGAATTATGTCCATCAAAAAGCAAATAATTTTGCCAGTATTGCCGATGACTTTTCAATGCCTGCATGGAATGTGAATGTAATGATGTATGAAGATTTGTACGCGGAGGCACTAAAACGCTATGGTGAGGAAGAAATAAGCAGGATCCAAAATTTGCTTGTAAGCCAAAGAGATAAAGGTGATCGTGATTTCTCCACGCTTTTGGTACAGGAATTGGCTGCAATGTGTAAGGATTTAGCACCTATGATTATATTATTTTACAGTCCGCCGTTCTATCCAGCAGTTTCTTCTTATGATGACCCTTATATTAAAGATGTGATGAAGCACGTAAAAGAGTATACGAATACAAATTATCACATGGATTTAACAGTATCGGAGTTTTTTACTGGACTTTCAGACTTAAGTTATCTTGGTCCTGTTTCATCCAAAAGTAAACTGAATCAATTGACGACCAATATGCCTCTGCAAAATAATGGGTTTGTTTTCCCGGAGGATATTATGGAGCAACTTACGATGCCTATATTGAATATTGGTCCTTTAGGAAAAGATCCCCATCAGTGGACGGAACGATTGGAATTAACTTATAGCTTTGAGTACTTGCCGTCCATTTTAACAGAAGCGATTCATCACTTATTTGAAAAAAACAGGAGTTAATAGTGTGACTTTATCCTCTAAAAAGGATACAATAGGATAATAACTGAATGGTCATTCATTTTGGAGGATTTTAACTATGAAAGTATTAGATAAAACAATCAGTCAATTAACAATACCGACACCTTTTGCAGTAGGTGACACACATGTATACCTTCTAAAAGGGGAGACTCTTTCGCTTGTTGATGCAGGTGTTAAAACAAAAGAAGCATGGGATGCATTAAAAATGCAGTTAAAAGAACTGGGATATGTACCTGAAGATATCGAACAAATCATTCTAACACATCACCATCCGGATCATATTGGATTAATTGAACAATTTCCCCGGGCTGAAAATATTGTAGCACATAAAAATGTAAATCCATGGTTAACAAGGGACGAAGCTTTTTTTTCATATTATGAAGAATTTTTCAAGGACTTTTTTAACAAATGTGGAGTACCATCGAAATATAGTGCTGTTTTAAATAAGTTACGTGCACCGTTGAACTATGCTGGCCAGGGACAAGTAACCAAGATTATTGATGAAAGGGATATTTTGCCCGGTCATGAGGATTGGCAGGTCATTGAAACGAAGGGTCATGCACAAAGTCATTTGTCATTTTTCAGGGAAAGCGATGGAGCGTTTATTGGCGGTGATCATCTTTTACATCATATAACGCCAAACCCACTTCTTGAACCGCCGCAATACAATACGCAAGAACGGCCTAAGCCGATGCTTCAGTATCGAACAAACCTAAATAAATGTTTGTCATTGGGGATTAAAACGGTATTCCCTGGTCATGGAGATGTTTTTTCAAATGTGGATGCGCTTTTACCTGTTCAAATGGAAAAACAGGAAAAACGCGCAGCTAAAGTATATGCGTTTTTAGCAGAGAAAGCGCAAACGCCATTTGAACTTTGTCAGCAGATTTTTCCAAAACAATATGAAAAACAATTGGATCTGACTATCTCGGAAACAATTGGTCAGCTAGATTACCTGGAAAATGAGGGTTTAGTGGGAAAAGCCCTAAAAGATGGTGTCTATTATTACTATGCAGAATAAAGTATCAAATAAAAAAATTATCGTTACTGGTGCATCAAGTGGCATCGGAGAACGAATATGCTGGCATATTGCGAAGCATGGTGGCACACCCATCATGCTTGCTCGTTCAATTGAGAGGTTGCAAAATCAGCAAAAGCTGATTAACCAGACTTTTGATATTTCCAGTGATGTGTACCAAGTAGATTTGCTCAATGCAAATGAACTGGAAACAGTAATCAGACAGGTTTTATCAGAACATACGCAAATTCATGGATTAATTAATAACGCTGGAGCAGGTGTCTTTGACTATGTCAGGGACATGCAATGGCCGGATGTGGATCATATGTTTCAATTGAATGTGTTTGCATTAATGCGCGGAACCAAGCTTCTCTTGCCCCATTTTTCACAGAATCAGGAAGGGCATTTTGTAAATATAGCGTCACAGGCTGGAAAGATTGCTACGCCAAAATCTGCTATATATGCATCAACCAAACATGCGGTACTTGGATTTACTAATGCGCTTCGTCTGGAAATCACCAGTAAAAATATCCATGTTACTGCAGTCAATCTGGGTCCTGTTCGAACAAATTTCTTTACAACAGCAGACCCAAGCGGGAACTATCAGAAGAGTGTTGAACGTTATATGCTTGATCCAGATAAGGTTGCTGACAATATTGTAAAGCATCTATTTACGAATAAACGGGAAATAAATTTACCCTGGTGGATGGAGATGGGTAGTAAATTTTATCAGCTATTCCCGCGCGCATTGGAAAAGGTTTTGAAGAAACAATTTAATCAAAAATAGAAATGACTCTTTATTCGCAGTTAAGAAAGCAACATGGCTACCGTCAAGAAATGAATTTGTAATTGAGCTAGAGACTTCTTATCATATAGCAAATTTGAGATTCGCGGGCACGAGCGACTTTATTTTGCAGAAATCCACAAAAATGGTGATGTTTGCGGACACCAGCAACCTTATTTAGCACAAATCCCTCTATTAACCATGATATATGTTAAATAAGGGTTTCTGTGTCCGCTAATAAAAAAAGTCTTAGAAAGTTTTTATCTCATTAAGCCTTTTATAGCACAGTTAGAAAGCTAACCGTGCTTCCGCAACATGCAGCCACCAACTATTATGCTTGATGCCCGCCAATTTTTTTGCTTCTTCCAATGGTAATTCCGGCATCAGTATAGCTGGTTGCTCGCAGTATTGCGGTCGATCCATACTTATCTCGAATTGAATCCATTACATAGCCAATATCCTTTTTCTTAGGCTTGTCATCAAATAAATCCAGCTGGGTTTCTGCATTGTCATAAAGTTTATCCAGGGTCACATATACATGCCTAATATCACTGTGCCCATCATAAAATTCATTATATAACTGCATGCAGATGTCATAAATGTCCATTGTGGTATTTGTCGGAAGCGTAACAGATCTTGAACGGCTAAAGCCACCACCTGTTACCTTGGAATAGGAAACGCCAAGGTGGATCGTTCTTCCGGCTTTACCTGCAGTTCTTGCTCTGCGGCACACTTCTTCGCAAAGGTCGAGAATACAAATCGCAACTTCTTCTCCGGAGTAATCACGTAATAAAGAGATGCCATGGCCAAATCCTTTTTGTTCCGTTTTTGTAAAGTTACCAAAAACGGGGCTCAGATCAACACCCCAGGCATGCCAATAAAGCTGTTCTCCCATAATTCCAAAACGCTTCTTCAAATACTTCAACTCAGCGTTGGCAAGTTGCCCAAGATTGACAATCCCCATCCTATTAAGATTCCGTTTCATCCTGCTGCCAACACCCCATATCTTTTCTATAGGAAAAGGCCATAGCTTTTCTATTACATCCTCATATTTACATTCAGCAATCCCGACTTTTTTGGCGTGTAAATCCATAACTACTTTTGCCAGAAATTTATTATCACCTATACCAACTGAACAAGTGATACCGAAATTCTCCAGGATATCCTGTTTTATTAACCGTGCTACTTGCCACCGATCTCCAAATAACTTTTCAAGCCCATTCACAGTAACCCAGACTTCATCAACAGAGTATTGATGGATAGCTTCTTTAGGTACATATTGATTAATTAGTTTAGTGATTTCCATGGAAACTTGAAGATAATCAGCCATATGTGCAGGAACGATGACAATTTTCGGATCCTTAGGCAGTTCAAAAAATCGGCTGACATTGCTGACACCGTGTTTTTTCTTTAATGTTGGGGAGGCAGCTAAGACAATACTGCCCGGTCTATTGGGGTCCCCGACTACAGCAAGTTGAACCGTCATTGGATCCAGCCCTAACTTTATGGCTTCAACACTTGCATAAAATGAGCGCATATCGATGCACAGAACATCGTTTCGCGGGTAATTAGAGTAATCCATCGTATTTTTCACCTCAATAACAAGAACATTTGTTCTCATTATATGTCACATGACCTTACATTATCAATGGGAATTTATTCTTTCTGCTCTTATTTCTAAGCTCTTTCATAATGATTGTTGTTAATACCATAACAGTTGATATAAACTGCGAACTAACATGCTGAGTGCTATGACACCGCTTCGGAAATACACTTTGCGCACCAAGGGCGGCTGATGAGCCTCCTTGCTCCTACGTCACTGCGTAGTCTCATCTAGGCCTCAGCTCCCACAGGAGTCCCCGTGTATTTCCTACGCTGAGACTGTTTTTACCTTGATTTTCTTAGCCATAGAGAACACCTCAGCCCCTAATCAAGAAAGTCTCTTCCAGTGGAGGCAGAAATACGTAGACTCCTCGAAAATAAAAACCAATTTTCTTCGTGCGATGTAATGCTGCCGAGGCTTTCCTTGTCCTATGGGAACAGCACGTTCCGAAGACCCCGGAAGAAGCAACTAAATGAAGGCCGACTAAAGCCGTCCTTTGCGGACAACGTCGGCATACCCCTTGTCGGGGCAAGGAGGCTGAGGTCATGCCCATGGAAAGCGAAGTATTCTGCCGGAACGAATCGAAGCACTCAACTTCATTAAAAAATAGGGAAAGCAGCATAAAAAAAGTTTTTCACTACTTCGCAATTTATATCTTTTGTATCAAAACAACAAACTTCTAGAAAATAGTCTATTACTATAACGATAATCGTTTAAGAACAATTAAAAAGTGTCATCAAAAAAAACTTTTTTCCGATGACACTTTTTTCACTTCAGAATCGATTGTAATAGTGAAGGAACTACTTATCGATGCTTAGCATATTCAATTGGTTTTGTAATCTGCCTTAATCCTTCATACGTTTCATGAGTAAGTGTTTTGGATGAAATAAAATTTGTGTTATCTGTTACTTGGCTGAGTGAACTTGCCCCGAATACAGCTGTTGCAACAGCGGGATGTTGTAATACGTATTTAAGAGCTAACACATTGAAGGAAGGCTCATTATTAAATTGTTCAGCAATAGTTTGCTGAATTAATTTCAGTTCATTAAACGAATAATCCAAAAAGCCATCCTGTCCTTTTTTCTCGATCTGTTTTGCTGCGCTGTTGCTAAGCATTCCTTTTGCCAATGGACCTCTGGCTAGTACACTAATATTATTCTCATGCAGCAAATCTAATATTTCTTCTTCTGGCCGGCGGTCCAGCATATTATACTGCATCATAACACCATCGATAGTAGAACGGCTGACGTACTCACGAATAACATTGGGCCGGATGGATGATAACCCATAGGCACGAATTACGCCTTCCTTTTTAAGTGACTCAAATGCTTCAATTGATTCATCAATAGGATCATCAATTGTGCCCCCATGGAGCATATAAAAATCAATATAGTCTGTTTTTAAACGACGCAAACTTTCTTTTACACCCTCTTTGATATGTTCTTTGGAAGGGTCCCAAAACCAATCTTTCTTAGCCTTATCAAAGTTATTTCCAACTTTCGTCGTTAAAATGGCTTGGTCACGTTTACCTTTCAAGGCATCACCAACTATTTCTTCATTCATACCAAAATCATATAAGTCGGCAGTGTCCAGGTGGTTAATACCAGCGTCTAATGACTGGTTAATAATTTCGCTTGCTTTTTGAGTGTCTGTCCCTAGTGACATACAGCCAAGTGTTAGTTCAGATACATGTAAATCCGATTGTCCTAATTGGTTCTTTTTCATATTATTGACCTCCAGAATATGTCTATATTTATTGTAAGGACATCCATCTATTAAATACAACTATTTCGCGTATGATAAAATAGATAGTAGTATTTTAAGAAAGGCTGTTTTCCAAAGATTGTTGTGATCGAATCTATAATGACACGTGCTAAAAGAGTCCGATTAATATCAGTTAGTGAGGGAGGCTCTTTGACCACCAGCTGCTGAAATAAAAGCATACTTATCCATCACAATATATGGCAGGAGGTAGTTTTTGCTTCCGAGGTGGTTGAAGCTTTGCCCTAAGGTCCGCGCGGGAAATTTATTTTCGAAACGATATGTTATGACAAAGTTTATATCTAACTGGACAATTAAAAATTCAACGAACTTATAAAAGAGCTTTAAGAAAAGGATGATAATAAGTGAAGAAATTTGAAGAGAAAACAATTCATACTGAAAAAATATATGATGGAGCAGTAGTTAAACTGCAAGTAGACGATGTCACGTTGCCAAACGGAAAAAATTCAAAACGGGAATTGATAAACCACCCTGGTGCTGTAGGTATTATTCCGATTACAAAGGACAATAAAATTGTATTTGTGGAACAATATCGTAAGCCATTGGAAAAATCGTTAGTTGAGATTCCTGCCGGAAAACTGGAACCTGGTGAAAAGCCGGAAATAACTGCAATTCGGGAGTTAGAAGAAGAGACAGGGTATACGACGAACTCGTTACAGTTTGTGACATCATTTTATACATCGCCAGGGTTTGCAGATGAGATTATGCATTTGTACATAACGGATGATATTATCCCATTGGAGCATGAAGTAGCAGGTGATGACGATGAATTTGTTGAGCTAATAGAGCTCACACTGGAAGAAGCAATCCACTATGTAAATCAACAACGAATACACGATGCCAAAACGAATTATGCAGTACTATATTTACAGGCTTTAGAGAGGATGTAAAAAATGTTAAATTCATTTTTCGCTGATATGCATATTCACATTGGACGGGACATGTATAATAAACCGGTAAAAATAACTGGATCGAAAACATTGACCCTGACAAACATTTTAAAAGAAGCAAGTCGGAATAAAGGAATTCATATGGTTGGGGTAATCGATAGCCATGCTCCAGCAGTCCAGCAGGAAATAACACAGCTTATCGAGGCAAATAAAGCATATGAATTATCTGATGGCGGAATACGGTTTGAGAACGTCACCTTGCTGCTCGGTTCTGAAATTGAAGTTTATGACGAAAATTGCCGTGGACAAATTCATGTACTCTGCTATTTCCCGACACTTGCAAAGATTGAGGAATTTTCAGAGTGGCTGACAACAAAAATGAAAAATATAACATTAAGTTCTCAGCGTTATTATGGAGCAGCCAAAGAACTGCAATATAAAGTTAAAGAACTTTCCGGGATATTTATTCCTGCTCATGTGTTTACACCATTTAAGAGTATGTACGGAAAAGGGGTGCAAAACTCATTGAAAGAGGTGTTCGATCCGGATTTAATTGATGGAATTGAATTAGGACTAAGTTCTGACACTGCAATGGCCGATCAGATACAGGAGCTGCATGATTACACGTTTCTAACTAATTCGGACGCGCACTCATTAGCAAAAATAGCTAGGGAATATCAGGAAATTTATATGGAAGAACCATCATTTCAAGAATTCAATTGGGCGCTACACAATGTTCAGGATCGAAGGATAAAACAAAACTTTGGAATGAATCCACACTTGGGGAAATATTATACAACGGTTTGCAGTCAGTGTTTAGAACCATTGACACCTGAGGCTGAACATTGCCATAGGTGTGAATCTACAAAGATTGTTAAAGGTGTATTTGACCGTATTCAGGAGTTGGCGGATGCAAAAGAGGTGAAAGAACGTCCGCCTTATTTGTATCAAGTACCACTTGAATATTTACCTGCGCTTGGACCAAAAACGTTTAAAAAACTATTAACGCACTTTCAAACAGAAATGAACGTAATCCACCACGTAAACCAGGATGAGTTGAAAGAGGTTGTACCTGAGAAACTAGTAACTGCGATAGTCAATATGAGGGAGGGAAACTTAGCAATAAAAGCTGGTGGTGGAGGTAAATACGGCAATATAATTACGTCCCCTGAAAAATAATCAATAAGAAAACATTTTAAATTTGGTATTTTTATCTGGAATTCTTCATAGTTTTTAACTAGAGAGAAAATTACGAGCAATGGAGGATTCCAATGTATAATAAACGAACTCTAGCAGTAAATCATGTAAAAGAACATGCGACAATCTATATTTTTATGATTATACTATTTTTAACAGGAATTATTTTTGGTGCAATCATTGTTAATAGTATGAATTGGGCCCAAAAAGAGGATTTGTTCTTTTATTTGGAGCGTTTTTTTGGTGAAATTGCTGATAAGAAACAAATAGAAAATACGGAAATACTGAAAAGCAGTTTCTTTTATCATGCTAAATACCTGTTTTTATTGTTTATTTTGGGATTATCCGTTATCGGTTTGCCAATCGTGTGGGTGTTGTTATTTTTAAAAGGTCTTGTAGTCGGGTTTTCAGTTGGTTTTATTGTAAATCAAATTGGAATGAAAGGGCTGCTATTAGCTTCTCTATCAATTGCCCCGCAAAATATTATAATTATACCGATATATATAATAGCTGGCAGTCTTTCGATGATTTTCTCACTTACGCTCTTAGGAAAACTTTTTTCACGAAAAGTATCTCAGCCTGTTCTGCAGCCATTTGGAAAGTATGTAATGTTTTTTACATTATTATTGGCTGCATCTGTAGTTGCATCGGTATTAGAGGCATATGTTGCAAATGAAGCAATGGAGAGAATAATTAAATCATTTTATAATCAATAGTAAATATTATATAATAGTAATTATTGATTACAGTTTATAATAATTATACTTTGACACGCTTTACAAGTGTGCCTATAATAAAGATGGGGATACTAGGGAGGGGACTTGCCATGGAACATCGTATAGAGCGAATTAAAAAACAGCTCCATGCACAAAGTTATAAGCTAACTCCACAACGAGAAGCAACAGTTAGGGTTTTATTAGAGCGCGAAGAAGATCATTTGAGTGCTGAAGATGTATATTTACTAGTAAAAGAGAAAGCACCAGAAATTGGCTTGGCTACTGTTTATCGTACTTTAGAATTATTATCAGAATTAAAAGTTGTTGATAAAATAAACTTTGGTGACGGTGTTTCACGTTATGATCTTCGTAAAGAGGGTGCAGAACATTTCCATCATCATTTGGTTTGTATAGAATGCGGGTCGGTTGAGGAAATAGTGGATGACTTACTTGGAGATGTCGAAAAGATAGTTGAAAATGATTGGGGATTTCAGGTGAAAGACCATCGTTTAACTTTTCATGGGGTTTGCAAGCAATGTCAAAATGCATCAGTTCAATCTAAAACATCATAATAATAATGGAAAGCCTTTTTCTTATGAGAAAAGGCTTTTATTTTTTTTAGATTCTTACAGTGTAAGTGTAACTAAATATTCAATATCAATTTACAATTTCACAGAAATAGGTTACTTTTGTGTGGGAATGTATTATAATAGCCCTAGTTTCATAGTTGTATGTATATTGTTATCCATTTTTGGCATATCTTCTATTAGTAGATACTTTATTAGAGGGGACATGCCAGATGAAACATGTGATATGGGATACAATAAAGGTTTTTGTAATCTTCATAGCTTGTACATTACTATTTTATGTTGGATTAAGAGTAATGCATGACGAGTATGAACAAAATCACCGGTACGATCCGCCTGAGGGGGATTCTGTTAAAGTTTTTAATTTTAATGAAGACTTCATTGAACGGTTAAACTTATTTTTTCGATTAGGGGAGTAATGACTATGCTCAAGTCTGGTTTTGAAGATTTCGTTCACTATTTGCAAGTGGAAAGAGGTTTATCTGACAACACGTTAAAATCGTATAAAAGAGACTTGAAGCAATATATTCTTTACATTGAAAAAATAATTCAAAAAACACAATGGGACGACATTGGACGTACAGACATAGTAGGTTTTTTGTATAAGTTAAAGGATGATGGTAAGTCGGCTGCTACTATTGCGCGTACAATTGCATCAATTCGTTCATTTCACCAATTTTTAATTCGAGAACAGCTGGTAGTTCACGACCCAAGCATACATATTGAAACACCGAAAAAAGAGAGAAAACTACCTGATGTATTATCAACACAAGATGTAGAAGCATTATTAAAGATACAAGGCAACTCACCTTTGAAGATTAGGAATAAAGCAATGCTGGAATTGCTATATGCAACTGGGTTGCGGGTAACAGAACTGATATCATTAAAGATGAGTGATCTCCATTTAACGATGGGATTTGTTCGGTGTCTTGGAAAAGGTTCAAAGGAAAGAATAGTTCCTCTTGGTGAAATTGCAAAAGACGCAATGAATGACTATTTACAGAATGCAAGGGGAAGTCTGACTAAACGTAAAAATGATGATAATTTTCTATTTGTTAATCAACATGGTAGACCGCTATCACGTCAGGGCCTTTGGAAAATATTAAAAGGTGTCGCGCTGGAAGCTGGAATAAAGAAGAAAATTACACCACATACATTGCGTCACTCATTTGCTACCCATTTACTGGAAAATGGAGCTGATTTACGATCTGTACAGGAAATGCTAGGGCATGAGGATATATCAACAACTCAAGTCTATACGCATGTCACAAAAGCTAGATTAAAAGATATTTATCAGTCATATCATCCACGCGCATAATTTTTTATCTATAGTCGTCAGACATCCTACAACAAATTTAAGGAAACATATTATACGGGAAAGTAGGAAACATAGTTACAGGAGGTATTTATCATGCAAAATTTCAAACGTGTATTTTTAATAGTAATGGATTCGGTGGGTATTGGCGAAGCCCCTGATGCAAAAGATTTTAATGATAAAGGTGCAGATACACTAGGACATATTGCTGAACATATGGACGGACTTAAAATGCCTAATATGGCGAAGTTAGGCCTCAGTAATATTCGGGAAATTCAAGGAATCGAAAAAAATGTATCTCCTCGTGCGCATTACACTAAAATGCAAGAGGCTTCCAATGGGAAGGACACAATGACTGGACATTGGGAGATTATGGGGTTAAATATCCAGCAGCCATTCCGGACATTTCCAGATGGTTTCCCACCAGAATTGATTGCTGACCTAGAGGAAAAAACCGGACGAAAGGTAATAGGAAATAAGCCCGCTTCTGGTACTGCCATCCTGGATGAATTAGGGTCTGAGCACATGAGTACGGGGGCACTAATTGTATATACATCAGCAGATTCAGTCCTGCAAATCGCAGCTCACGAGGAAATCATTCCTATTGAAGAACAATATGAAATTTGTGAAATTGCCCGAGAATTGACATTAGATGAAAAGTATATGGTCGGCCGTGTTATTGCACGTCCTTTTGTCGGCGAACCTGGTGCTTTCCAGCGTACGTCAAATCGTCATGATTATGCACTGAAGCCTTTTGGACGCACCGTAATGAACGGATTAAAAGATGCAAATCATGATGTAATTGCCTTAGGTAAAATTTCTGATATATATGATGGTGAAGGAGTTACTGAAGCAATTCGAACAGACGATAATGAAGATGGAATGACTAAGCTGGTTGATTCAATGACGAAAGATTTTAATGGTATTAGTTTCCTGAATTTAGTTGATTTTGATGCCAAATATGGACATCGTCGTGATCCAGAAGGGTATGGAAAAGCATTGGAAGCATATGACGCAAGATTACCTGAGGTACTAAATCAACTTAAGGAAGACGATCTGTTAATTATTACTGCAGATCATGGAAATGATCCTATACACCATGGAACAGACCATACGCGGGAATTTGTACCTTTACTCATCCATCATAAAAATATAGATGAAGGGGAACGTTTACCTATTAGAGAAACGTTTGCTGATATTGGTGCAACAATTGCTGATAACTTTAATATAACGATGCCTAAGCATGGAACAAGTTTTTTAGATAATATCAAATAGAGAGGGAGATATTCCATGAACCAATCTGTAATAAGTGAAGCAGCAGCATTCATTAAACAAAAACTAACCCAAAAACCTGAAATCGGGCTCATTCTAGGGTCGGGTCTAGGGGTTCTAGCAGACAAAATTGAAAATCCTATAACATTTTCATACAAGGACATACCGCATTTTCCTGAGTCAACTGTATCTGGACATAAGGGTCAGCTCGTAGTTGGAATGCTGGAAGGTAAGCAAGTAATCGCAATGCAAGGGCGCTTTCATTATTATGAAGGTTATTCTATGCAACAAGTTACTTTTCCTGTTCGAGTAATGAAAGAACTGGGAATAGATTCGATTATTGTAACTAACGCAGCAGGGGGTATTAATAAAGCATATAACCCCGGTGACTTAATGATCATTAACGATCATATTAATAACATGGGAGACAACCCGTTAATTGGTCCAAATAACGACGAATTGGGCGAACGTTTTCCAGATATGTCACAAGTATATGATAAAACGTATATGCAGCATGCCAAGAACTGCGCAGAAAAACTGGATTTATCTGTTCAGAATGGTGTATATGTGGGTAATACTGGACCAACCTATGAAACGCCTGCAGAGATTAACATGTTACGGACACTTGGTGGAGATGCTGTTGGAATGTCCACTGTACCGGAAGTTATCGTTGCCGGGCATGCGGGGGTGCGTGTGTTGGGTATTTCATGTATTTCCAATATGGCTGCCGGAATTTTAGATCAGCCATTAACACATAATGAAGTGATTGAAACAACAGCAAAAGTGCGTGAAGACTTTTTGCAATTTATTAAGGAAATTATTCGCACACTACCAAACTAATTGTAAAGGTGATTAATATGAGAATGTATGACATCATTGAAAAAAAGCGTGATGGAGAAATACTGACAAATGATGAAATTAAATTTTTTATCGACGGCTATACAAATGGAGAGATACCGGACTATCAAGTTAGTGCGTTGTTAATGGCTGTATATTTTCAAGATATGACTGCAGAAGAACGGGCCCAATTAACGACAGCAATGGTTAATTCAGGTGATCAAATTGATCTTTCCGCTATTTCGGGTATAAAAGTAGATAAACATTCGACTGGTGGTGTTGGAGATACTACAACGTTAATATTAGCTCCTTTGGTGGCATCACTTGGTGTGCCGGTAGCTAAAATGAGTGGTCGAGGATTAGGACATACAGGTGGAACTATTGATAAGCTTGAAGCAGTCCCTGGATTTCATGTGGAAATTACAAGTGAGGAATTTGTTAATCTTGTAAATAAAAATAAAGTATCTGTCATTGGACAAACAGGGAACTTGACCCCAGCAGATAAAAAGTTATATAGCTTGCGTGATGTAACAGCAACGGTTAACTCAATTCCTTTAATTGCAAGCTCTATTATGAGCAAAAAGATTGCTTCAGGTGCAGATGCAATTGTGTTGGATGTAAAAACTGGTGCCGGGGCATTTATGAAGGAATTAGACGAAGCTAAAAATCTTGCAAGTGCTATGGTATCAATAGGAAACCGTGTTGGCCGAAATACAATGGCAGTAATCTCTGATATGAGTCAACCGCTGGGAAATGCGATTGGAAATGCCTTAGAAGTAAAAGAAGCAATTGACACACTTCAAGGTGATGGACCGAAAGATTTAACAGAGTTATGCCTAACACTTGGCAGTCAGATGGTTTTATTAGCTGGTAAAGCTGAATCTCTCGATGATGCGAGAAATCGCTTGATTGAGAATCTTAATAATGGGAAAGCGCTTGAACAGTTTAAAACATTTCTTAAGTCTCAGGGTGGTGATTCCAGGGTGGCTGATAATCCTGAGTCTTTGCCACAGGCAACTAATCAGGTTGAACTTCCAGCAAAAACATCTGGTTATGTTTCTGAGATGATTGCCGATGACATTGGAACTGCGGCAATGATGCTTGGTGCAGGAAGAGCGACAAAGGATTCTATGATTGATCTTGCAGTAGGAATAGTATTACACAAAAAAATTGGGGATCCTGTAAATGAGGGTGAATCGTTACTGACGATTCATGCAAATCAAGACGATGTTAATGACGTACAAGAAAAACTTTATGCAAGTATTACAATAGCAGAAGAGTCAGTCGAACCTCAGCGTCTCATATACGATACAATAACAAAGTAATAGGAACTGTTTTTCTAAAAGATTATTGGTATATCAGAGTTATGAAAGTTAAATAAACTGCGAACTAACTGCTGAGTGCTATGACACCGCTTCGGAAATTCACTACGCGCACCTAGGGCGACTGATGAGCCTCCTTCTCCTACGTCGCTTCGTAATCTCATCTAGGACTCAGTTCCCACAGGAGTCTTACGTGTTCCAGCAGTTAAATCGCAGTTTATATTTATTGCGACAAACTTTCAGCAAATAATTATAGAAAGAGACTAGATAACGTTCCGTGTCTAGCTAAGGAATATAAATAGTAAAACAAAGAAGGGTATTGAATTGCAGGAGCAATTTAATGCTTATTTTTTAGCAGTTAAATAAAAAACCAACCGTGATATTCGCCATAAGGGCTTATACTCTAAAGGATAAAGCACTTGTTAGAAATCCTTTAACGGATACCAGGTTTTCTAATATTATTCAAAATCATGTTCCCGCTTTTACTATAATATTCATACCGAAAGTATCAAATTTTTAAAGTATAAATTAGGCAGATATTGGTAAGCCTATAATTATATTGAATGTTGGAGGTAAAGCGATGAAAAAGTTTGTTTTGATGACTAGTATTATATTTTCAATTTTACTAGTAACAACTGGTACCATTTATGGTGAAGAGAATGGTTCGGAAAGTGAACTAAACCTTGCTCCCGATGCCAAATCAGCAATTTTAATCGAACGTGATACAGGGAAAATGTTGTATGATAAAAATGCTCACGAAAAACTACCACCGGCTAGTATGACAAAAGTTATGACTTTGTTACTAATAATGGAAGCGCTGGATAATGGTAAGATTGACAAAGATGAAATAATTCGTGTCAGTGACCGCGCAGCATCAATGGGAGGCTCCCAAATATTTTTGGAAGCCGGTGAAGAAATGAGTGTAAATGACTTATTAAAAGGTGTAGCAATAGCGTCAGGAAACGATGCGAGTGTCGCATTAGCCGAAAGAATTTCAGGCAGCGAGGAAGCATTTGTTAAGAAAATGAATGAAAAAGCCAAGAAATTAGGTTTGAAGAATACGCTTTTTCAAAATACAACTGGATTACCCGCTAAGAATCATTACAGTACCGTGTATGATATGGCAATTATGGCAAAAGAATTATTAAAATACGAAACTATAACAGAGTATACTTCTAAATATGAAGATTACTTAAGAAAAGGCCAAGAAAATGAATTCTGGTTGGTAAACACAAATAAATTGGTGAAATTCTATCCAGGTGTTGACGGACTAAAAACAGGCTATACAAATGAAGCAAAATATTGTCTTACAGCTACAGCAGAAAAAAATGATATGCGAGTCATTGCAGTCGTAATGGGGGCTGAATCGACAAAAGAAAGAAATTCGACAGTTTCACAAATGCTAGACTATGCGTTTAACCATTTTGAGACCACTAATTTATATAAAAAAGGTCAAACCATCACAACACTGCAGTTATTGAAAGCAGAAGAAGAAGATATTAATGTTGTAGCCTCAGAGTCGATAAGCACTATTCATAAGAAAGGTGAATCTGATGGTAAAGTTAAAGCCTCGGTGAAATTAAATACTAATCTGAATCTGCCGATTAAAAAAGGGAGTCAAGTTGGTCAATTGGTTGTGAAGAACAATAATAAAGTAGTATCAAAATCACCATTAATCGTGGATCATGATGTTAAAACTGCATCATACTTAACATTATTTAAACGGACAATGCAAAATATGGTGAAATAATAAAAGATTTTTCTAATTTAGTCGAAATGCTTCTTCTTTTGTCATATAGCAGGAATTGACCCGCTTTATAGCGAAAAAATAACTTACAAAGAGAATGTAAGGAGGAAACGTAATGGGTCTATCTACTATGTTTGAAGTTAAAAAAGATGTACTGATTGTACGAATGTCGGGCGAATTGGATCATCACGAAGCAGAAGCATTAAGAAATAATTGGAAAGAAATGATGTATACAAACTCCATACAACATGTTGTGTTAAATCTGGAGTCCGTTTCGTTCATGGATAGTTCGGGGTTAGGCGTGGTATTAGGCAGGTATAAAGAAGTATTGCAGGTAGGTGGAGAGATGGTAGTCTGTTCAGTTTCTGCACCGGTAAAACGCCTGTTTGAAATGTCCGGTTTATTTAAAATTGTCCGGTTAGAGGAGAACGAAGAACATGCGTTATTTACGTTGGGGGTGGCTTCATGAATAATGAAATGTATGTAGAATTTTCAAGTGTCAGTGAAAACGAATCGTTCGCGAGAGTAGCCGTTGGATCATTTGTTGCGCAGTTAGATCCAACAATGGATGAACTTACGGAAATCAAAACTGTTGTTTCTGAAGCAGTGACAAATGCCATTATCCATGGGTATAACAATGAACCAGACCATCTTGTTTCGATATCCTGCATTCTTCAGGATGGTGAAGTGAATTTAACAATTAATGATGATGGTATTGGGATTGGGGATGTAGATGAGGCAAGACAGCCACTATATACATCAAAACCCGAGTTAGAAAGATCTGGAATGGGATTTACGATCATCGAAAACTTTATGGATTCTGTAGAAGTTAAATCAACCCCTGATCAAGGGACAACCGTTCACATGACAAAACAATTAACTTTCAGTAATACGGTTTGTAAATAGGGATGCCTATGGATGTTAATGTTAAACATCAAAAACGTAAAGAGTCACTCACGGATGAACAGGTGAAAGAGCTAATTCATAAAAGTCAACAGGGTGACAAAGATGCAAGAGACACCCTTGTTGAAAAAAATATGAGACTAGTATGGTCGGTTGTTCAGCGCTTTATTAATCGAGGGTATGATCCAGATGATTTGTTCCAGATAGGCAGTATTGGATTAATAAAATCGATCGACAAATTTGACTTAACTTACGATGTTCGGTTTTCCACGTATGCGGTTCCAATGATAATTGGGGAGATACAGCGATTTATTAGGGACGATGGAAGTGTTAAAGTTAGTCGTTCACTTAAAGAGATTGGAAACAAAATACGAAAGAAACGAGATGAATTAACAAAAGATTTCGGGAGATCACCATCTGTATTGGAAATTGCGGAAGCATTGGATATAACATCGGAAGAAGTTGTTCATGCAGAAGAAGCGGCAAAATCACCACATTCAATACATGAAACTGTTTTTGAGAATGACGGTGACCCAATAACATTATTAGATCAAATAGCCGATCAGGATACAAAATGGTTTGATAAAATTACATTACAAGAAGCAATACGAGGGCTAAATGAACGTGAACGATTAATTGTGTATTTACGTTATTACAAAGACAAAACACAGTCTGAAGTGGCTGAAAGGCTTGGTATTTCACAGGTGCAGGTTTCAAGGCTCGAGAAGAAAATCCTGCGTGAAATGAAAGTAAATATGAATTAGCAAACTTGACTGATCGTTAAGTTGGACTTGGAGCGTGAAAAGTATTTATGCTCAAGTAAAAAGAATCATCACAAACTTTGTGATGATTTTTTTTTAGCTGTTTACTTATAGATTGTTTACTCTGACACAGTGTGAAAAATACTTAAGCTCTATGACATCACTACAGAAATACACTACGCGCATCTTAACCTGTGGGTTTCTCGGATGTTGCTTTTCCCGCAGGAGCATTCTCTGTGTATTCTTTCGTTGGATTTTGCTCACTATATTTTAAGTCCTTTAAACCAGAAGCTGGAGTACGCGAGATTCCTGTGGGGGAAACAGTGGAGAGGCAACTGAAAAAGTGGAAATTACCAAAAAGGAAGATGCTCATGTTCAGCCTGTTTTATGTAATGAAGTATTGCCATTCAGCCGAAGTGAATCCTCATTCCGCTAAATAGCAGAAAAGGTGCTCACGGAAGGCTGAGATGGATCCTCGTTCCGCTAAAAGCAGAAAAAACAGCTAAATTTGAGGCGAAAATGACAAATAGCGGAATGAGGATCCGAACCCAAGCTTCAAATGAGGGTTTTCAAGGAAATAACGGAACGAGGATCCGCCAAACAATTGAAGTGAATCCTCGTTCCGTTAAAATGGGCTTCTCACCAATAGGGGCGAAGTGTATGCTAATTATTATGTAATTTCCAATATTATGTCCCAAAACTAAACCCATTAGCTTAATAACCCAAAAATTTTTCTTATGATAATTCAATAACTTTTAGCAAATACTATTTTATATAACACGACGAAGAGGATGAGATCCACGTGTCAGAAATAGTATATTTACGGATGAAAAAAAATGTGGAATTAACTTATTTAAAGGAGTTAACACTAAAGGACATTGCTCATATTTCAGCTTCCTCTCAATTAAAAAGGAAATTGGAAAAAACAACTATATATCGAATTACTAAAAAGGATCGGAATATCGTCATAATTGACAGCTTCTTAGTAATTGATTATCTAGGGGATCTTTTTGGAAATTTAGAATTTCAAATCGTCGGACCACCTCAAAGCATTATTAGGATTAAGAAACATAAAAAGAAGCCAAATATAGTAATAGTGGCTACCGTATGGTTATTGCTTTTTATTGGAACTGGAATGACTATTATGAACTTTCACTACGATGTCAGCATGCAGGAAGTGCAACAGAAGTTACATTTCTTATTAACTGGTGAGGAGAAAAAATACCCATTGTGGATTCAGATACCATATTCATTTGGGTTGGGAATAGGAATGCTGCTATTTTTTAATCACTGGTTTACCAAACGTTTCAATGAAGAGCCAAGTCCACTTGAGGTAGAAATATTTAACTACCAGCAAAATCTCGATCAATATGTCAGTTACTATGAAAATAAGTTAAATGATACAAAACCTTATCATTAATATTCTTGAAATAGCAATTGGTTTAGCAAGTGGTCTGGCGGTTGGTGGTGGTTTTGTTGCCTTTTTAACAGTACTTGGTATTATTCCTAGATTAATTCAATTGAGTCGAACAGAAAGTTTGGTTCAAGTGTATATTGCTAGCGTTATAATTGGATCATTGTTTGGAACATATATGTCGTTTGCTGATGTAACCTGGGATCAGCCAGTCGTTATTCTGATACTGTGGGGGTGTTTTCATGGCATCTTCAACGGAATGCTTGCTGCAGCTTTAACAGAAGTACTAAACGTATTTCCTATAATATCTAAACGTTTGCGGATAGATGATAAATTATTATGGTTACTAATGGCCATCGTATTTGGCAAAATTGCAGGATCTATCTTCCAATGGACAATATTTGTTCGATAGTTTTCTTAGAGTGGAGTGTATTGGTATGGAACAAGATAAAACTAAAAGTCCGGTCTCCCCAAAAATAGACAAAACTGAAGCATACATGAAAGAAAAGATTGGTATAGGAACCTCATTTGACTTGGGTTTTCGTGAAATAATAATTTTAAAAAAGAAGATTCAAATTTACTATTTAACTGGATTGTGTGACACTTCTGTAATTTTGGAAATTATAAAGAAGCTTGTTGATATAAATGATAAGGAAAGTAATCTGAAAAAAGTTCCAGAGATTATTGAAAATCGATTAGTACATCAGCAAGTTGATAAAAGTAAGACGATGGATGAGGCTGTTGATCAGTTGTTGTCAGGTCTTATCATTATATTTGTAGATGGTGAAAGATACGCCTTTATGGTGGATGTTCGTAACTACCCAGGACGTTCACCCCAGGAACCTGATACAGAACAGGTAGTAAGAGGTTCCAGGGATGGATACACAGAAAATATTATCGAAAACACTGCATTGACACGTCGGAGAATACGTGATGCAAGGTTGCGTTATGAGATGATGAAAGTTGGTGAACGATCTAAAACAGATCTTTGTGTTTGCTACTTGAATGATGTAGCGGATGAAGGACTTATTAAATTGGTGAAAGAAAGAATTAATTCAATTGAAGTTGATGGAATAGCAATGGCTGATAAAACTATTGAAGAGTTTATCGTTACACGAAAATGGAACCCATTTCCATTAGTCAGATATACGGAAAGACCAGATGTTGCTGCAAGTCATTTATTGGAAGGACATGTTTTATTGATTGTTGATACATCTCCAAGTGTAATAATATTGCCAACAACATTTTTTCACCATGTCCAGCATGCTGAAGAATTTCGCCAGGCACCATCTATTGGAACTTTCATAAGATGGGTACGACTTTTGGCTATTTTCATTTCTATATTTCTGCTTCCCTTTTGGCTATTACTTGTAATGGAACCAACTCTTCTGCCAAAAGAACTTTCGTTTATCGGGCCGGAGCAAGAGGGAACAATACCTGTTGTTATACAACTTATACTTGCAGATCTAGGTTTAGAGTTCCTGCGTATGGCCGCAATCCATACTCCAGCACCTTTATCAACAGCCATGGGGCTGATTGCAGCGGTTTTGATTGGTCAAATTGCCATTGATGTAGGAATGTTTGGTCCTGAAGTGATCCTATACGTTGCAGTAAGCGCAATCGGTACTTATGTTACTCCAAGTTACGAATTGGGGGTTGCAAATAAGCTTTTTCGATTTTTGCTGGTTATCATTACAGGGATATTTGGTGTATTTGGTTTTACAATTGGATTTACGGCTTATATATTATATTTAATACAATTAAAGTCGCTTCGCACACCTTATTTTTGGCCACTGCTTCCGTTTAATCCAAATGCCATGACTCAAATAATCTTCCGTGTACCAGTTCCATTTTCTAATGAGCGTCCAAGCATTGTTCATCCACGAAATAATTATCGTCAGCCTATTGATAAGAAAGGACGCCGTTAGGAAATCTCAGGTGTTCTTTCCTCTTTAGTTTTTGGCTTTCATGTGATAAAGTATTTTTATCTATTTAAGAGCAATAGTTTTAGGTTGGACGGAGGATATGAATATGATATTAGATAATCACCCATTTGAGGTAAATGGGAATGGACACCTGGAAATAGGTGGGGTGGATTCGATCAACTTGGCAAATAAGTATGGCACTCCTCTATATGTTTATGATGTTTCAATTATCCGGGAAAATTGCCGGTCTTTTGTAGATACTTTTAAAGATTTAGGTGTAAGTGCACAGGTTGCATATGCAAGTAAAGCTTTTTCATCCACAGCGATGCTGCAGGTCATTAAACAAGAGGGACTTAGCTTGGATGTTGTATCACAGGGAGAGTTGTATACAGCACTGCAAGCAGATTTTCCGCCAGATAAAATTCATATGCACGGAAACAATAAAAGTATTGAAGAACTTTCGATGGCAATTGAACATGATATTGGCTGTATTGTTATTGATAATTTTTTTGAAATAGAGTTAATAAGTAAACTTCTCGAAAAATATAACAAAACAATTGATGTTCTAATACGAGTTACGCCAGGCATCGAATCGAAAACACATCAATATATTATGACAGGGAACGAAGATTCGAAGTTTGGGTTCAATTTGCACAATGGACAGGCTGATAATGCCTTTTCTCAGCTTTATAATCATAAGAACATTCATTTTAAAGGACTGCATTGTCATATTGGCTCACAAATATTTGAAGCAGATGGATTTAAAATGGCTACTACAATGTTATTTGAAAAAATAGCTGAATGGAATAAATTGCATGGCTACACACCAGATGTTTTAAATCTTGGTGGTGGGTTTGGCATTCGGTATACAAAAGATGATACACCTTTACCCTATTCATTAGTTGTTAAAGAATTAGTAGCTAAAGTGGAAGAACATGCTGTTATGTTTGACATGACGATGCCGGAAATTTGGATTGAACCAGGGCGCGCTATCGCTGGAAATGCTGGCTTGACGTTGTACACGATAGGTTCAAAAAAGGAGATTCCAGGAATACGCAATTATGTTTCAGTTGATGGTGGTATGACTGATAACGTGCGGCCAGCGCTTTATCAGGCTAAGTACGAGGGTGTATTGGCAAATAAGGCCATTCAACCTGTTACTGATTTAGTTTCGGTTGCAGGAAAATGTTGTGAATCAGGTGATATGCTTATATGGGACCTTCCAGTACCGGAAGTTGGCAGTAATGATATTTTAGCAGTATTTTCAACGGGAGCTTATGGGTACTCTATGGCAAGTCATTATAACCGATTCCCTAATGCAGCAGTTGTTTTTGTGGAAGATGGTCAAGATAAATTAGTAGTTAAAAGAGAAACTTTCCAAGATGTTGTAAAAAACGATTTATCCTATGAATAACAATGAATTTGCTTTCTTTTAATAGATTGGATAACATGGTATAGTAGACAAGAATTTTAGAAATGGGACAATTTAAAAGGGGATGAAGATATGAGTAAAACAGGTTATATATTAATGGAAAATGGGAATAAAATTGAGTTTGAATTATATCCGAATGAAGCACCAAATACAGTAGCTAATTTTGAAAAACTAGCCAATAGTAATTTCTACGATGGATTAACATTCCACCGTGTTATTGATGGTTTTGTCAGCCAGGGTGGTTGTCCTAAAGGAAATGGAACAGGATCAGCAGGTTATACAATTAAATGCGAAACAGAAGGTAATCCGCACAAACATGTTGAAGGCTCATTGTCTATGGCACATGCCGGAAAAGATACAGGAAGTTCTCAGTTCTTCATCGTACATGGGCCACAGCCTCATCTAAATGGTGTTCATACTGTTTTTGGTCAAGTTACATCAGGTATTGAGCATGCTAAAGCAATGCAAAACGGTGATGTTATGAAAGAAATGAAGATATCAGCAGAAGAATAAATAACTATGAATATTTCCTTACTGCTCTATCTATTAGTTGTAGTAGCCCCTATCGGCACAGTGTTGCATGAAGCAGGTCATATAATAGGGGCTAAATCGCTGAATGCTGATCGTATGAGGTTAACAATAGGAAGTGGAACAATTGTAAGTACTTTTTTCATTAGAAAAATACAAGTAACAATACGTGCGATTTTCTTTTTGGGTGGATTGGCTTCAAGCGAAAGAGAAAATATGTACAAACCATATGAACGTATATGGATAGCTCTTTGTGGACCATTAACTAATGGAGTCATTGCTTTTATCTTGTATTTTCTTTATAAAGCCTATCCTTCTAATTATCTATTATTACTTATATTATTTAATTTATGGATAGCAATTATTAACCTTGTACCATTTCGGTTCAAAGAGAAACAATCAGATGGATACACTATTGTTGAAGTACTCACAAATAAGTAAGTTCAGCCATTTGAAGTTATTCAGCAGTATGTTTTTCTGTAAAGATGTTAATGCTTGATAGAGGATGAATTAAATTGAGCCAACGCAAAAAAAATTGGATATTGTTAATTATTTTATTAACAATAGGCATAGTATGGGGCTTCATTTATTGGATTGTCTTTGTATTTTGAAAATGTAATTTGACAAATACTCGAATATAAGGCATAAATAAGTATACAATCTCCGGCAAGTATCAATATTGGGAAATTGTGCTTTTCACTCTCCAAAGTTGGTAAGTTATATTCATAGTGAGGGGTATCTATGTTAATTCGATATAAAAAAAATCTGGAAAAGATTGCAATGGGCTTATTATCTTTCATGCCAGAAGAAAAAGATGTAAAAAAATTGCAGCAAACAATAAAAGAATATGAAACCAACCCTGATTGGCATCTTTTCCTATGGAAAGAAGAAGATATATTGGGTGCAATCGGTATAAGGGTGGAAGATGATATTAACGCAGTAGTGCAGCATATTTCTGTTAATCCATCACATCGAAATTCGGGGATTGGCAAAAAGATGGTCGATGAAATAAACAATATGTATAAAAATAAATTTGCAGTTTGTCCAGATGATATGACCCAGCAATTCTACAATAAATGTAGTGATTCCGAACAAGAGAATGAGAACTAATCAAAAGCCAGCTCTGTCGATCCAGAGCTGGCTTTTGTTAAAGTGATAAATGTTGAATAGCTCTTGCAACAAATGATACTGCAATACTAATTCACATTACTTACTACATCCAAGCAGCACCAACGATAATTAGAAGAATGAACAGTACTACGATTAGCGCGAATCCTCCGCCATAACTACCACCCATAATTATATTCCTCCTTTTCCACTTAACGAATAAATGTTTTTTTGGTAACATTTATCTTACGTTAATAACTTATGTTAACCATAGCCATAGTGTATAGGCGAATATGATAAAAAAGGCTATATTTTTTAATTTCTTGCTAAGAAAGTTGCCTAATCAGAAGGGGGGAGGGGCAATGAACCAGTCATATCAAGTAAAATTGGATACTTTTGAGGGTCCGCTTGATTTATTGCTGCACTTAATAAATCAATATGAGATTGATATATATGATATTCCGGTTGCTCAGATAACGGAACAGTATATGCAATATATACATACCATGAAAAGTCTTGAACTGAATGTAGCGAGTGAATACCTTGTTATGGCAGCGACATTATTAGCATTAAAGAGTCAAATGCTATTACCCAAGCAAGAAATTGAAGAAGATGACGAATATATGGAAGATCCACGCGAGGAGTTGATGCATCGTTTAATTGAATATCGAAAATATAAAGATGCTGCTGAAAAACTTAAGGAAAAAGAAATAGATGCAAACCAGATTTTCACGAGACCTCCGGCAGTATTTGACCATATTGATTCCAGTCAACCGGTAGTAAAAGGTGACACATCAATTTATGATATGCTACATGCTTTAGGGAAGATGTTTGAACGAAAGAATTGGAATAAGCCGCTTGAAACAAAAGTAACACGTGGAGAAATTCCAATTGAACAGAAAATGACCGAAGTATTAGACCTTGTCAAACGTTCAAAAAAAGGAATAGCATTTGACGAATTATTTGATTATCCATCACGTGCACATATTGTAGCAACATTTATTGCTGTGCTGGAGTTGATGAAAGGAAATGAAATACAATGTAGACAGGAGAATCATTTTGAGTCATTATATGTTTTTTATATGGAGGATTGAAATTGGAAATCAATGATTTAAAAGCTGTTGCAGAAGGGCTCTTATTCGCAAGTGGTGATGAAGGAATTACAGTCAAACAGTTATCGCGGATATTGGAAATTACAGATAAAACTGTTGAACATCTGCTTGATGAACTGAAATACGACTATGAAAATACAAATCGTGGAATTATGATTATGCAGTCAAATCAAGTTTTTCACCTAACTACGAAACCAGAGCATAGTGTTTATTTTAAGAAACTTCTCGAAACACCCCAGACCACCAGGATGTCACAAGCTGCATTGGAAACACTTGCTATAATAGCATATCAGCAACCAATAACTAGAACTGAGATTGAAGAAGTAAGAGGGGTGAAAAGCGACAGACCTGTGCAAACGTTAATTGCAAGGTCTCTCATCGAGGAAGTTGGAAGAAGAGAAGGTGCCGGTCGACCAATCCTCTTTGCTACAAGTAAGGATTTTTTAACTTACTTTGGCCTGACTTCACTGGAAGAGTTACCACCATTGCCGGAAAATATGGATGAAGAAGACCTGGTGCAAGAAGCTGACTTATTTTTTAATAACTGAACCAATCTCATAATATGAAAATAAAGCAGTAAATCCAAACTATTTGTAATATGCTAGGTCTGTAAATTTTAAATTAACTAACGATAAAATGTTGATTACAAGAATTTATGAAATTGACTCAACAAAAAATATAAATTCTCTTTCACTGCATAAGTGCAGCTAAGGCTTGGTGAATGACAGGTGCTCTAAAAAGTTTTCTGCTCAAATAGCTTAATGCAATAATAACTCTTTAATTATATTATTTTAATCCTTGCGTATATTGCGCAAGGATTTTTAGCTTTTAAACAGTATAACTATTTTCCTGACACATCATTTGCAGCCAGGGCTTTTATAAGAGGCTCTAAGATAGCAAACCACCCTTTCGAACAGTCCCTTTCATTAGTAATTTTAAATCATATCTGTACATGCCAAGCATAAACTATATAGATAAATTATCAGCGGGAGGAAAACCTACTATGCGCTATATAGTCATTTCACTCTGTTTACTGTCAGTTTTTTTATTAAGCCCATCAATCGGACGAGCAGAACCCAATGTTTCTGCAAAAAATGCTGTTTTAATGGAACAATCATCCGGACGGGTTTTACTCGAAAAAAAAGCCCATGATAAAAGGCCAATAGCAAGTATAACGAAAATAATGACGGCTATTATTGCAATTGAATCGGGTAAATTAAATGAAACAGTAACCGTAAGTAAACGAGCTGTATATACAATTGGATCCTCCATTTATTTAGAACAAGGTGAAAAAATTAAATTAAAGGATCTTGTTTATGGGCTTATGCTTCGTTCTGGTAATGATGCAGCAGTGGCAATTAGTGAACATGTGGGTGGTAGTATGGAAGGTTTTGTGCACTTAATGAATGAGAAGGCACGGTGGCTTGGAATGACGAATACTTCTTTTGATAATCCACATGGACTTGACTCCGAAGATCACTATTCTACTGCATATGATATGGCATTGCTTATGCGCTACGCCATGGAAAATGAACAGTTTCGTCAAATAACAAAATCCAAAACATACAAACCTGATAGTGCGTACACATGGCAAAATAAGAATAAGTTGCTAACCCATTTTTATGAATATTGCATAGGTGGAAAGACGGGTTATACAAAAATAGCCGGAAGAACATTAGTAACTGCTGCAAAAAAAAATGACATGGATTTAATAGGTGTCACGTTGGATGCACCAGACGATTGGCGTGATCATATCGGAATGTATGAATGGGGTTTTAAAAACTATGATATGACGACAATTGGTACTCAAGGAAGGGTTAACTATAAGATTACTGAACACGACACTACTGCAGTAGGATATTTACATGAGGATATTAAATTCCCCCTTAACCAAAGTGAACAAAAAAAATTACAGAGTAAGACATTTATTTTAAAGAATGCGTCAACTAGCGCAAAAGAGATAATTGGTAAAACGATCTACTTTATAAAGTCAGTACCAGTTTTGGAAGTACCAATATATTCTGAAAAGAAACGGGAAGAGAATTTTTTTGCACGCATTGTCTCAGTATACCAGCGAATAATCGGGTTTAATTAACTATGGTAAATTTTATATGGGCATTTATGGCAATAATCGGCATTGTCTATGCTATGTTTAATGGGACAATGGAAGAGGTGAATAAAGCCTTATTTGAAAGTGCGGATGAGGCGGTAACATTATCGATAGGCTTAATAAGTATATTGGTGTTTTGGCTTGGTATCATGAAAGTAGCAGAAAAAGCTGGCATATTACGAGTGCTTACTAAAATATTTAGACCATTTGTTGTTAAATTATTCCCAGACATACCAAAGGACCATCCAGCGATGGGATATATTTTATCAAACTTTACAGCTAATATATTTGGGTTAGGTAATGCAGCAACTCCAATGGGAATAAAAGCAATGGAGCAAATGAAGGAATTAAGCGGAACAGATACAGCATCCAGATCAATGATTACTTTTCTAGCATTAAACACCTCAAGTTTAACAATCATCCCAACAACAGTAATCGCTATAAGGATGCAATACGATTCTATATCGCCGACTGAGATTGTAGGTACAACAATTATTGCAACATTAATCTCTTCAATAAGTGCGATAGTCATTGATCGGTTATTTTACTATAGTAGTCTCAGGGGGAAGTAAGTATGGGGATTATTACATCAATCAGCACTTGGTTAATACCATGTTTCATCCTAATTGTACTTTCTGTAGCCACATGGAAACGTGTCCCAACATATGAAATGTTTGTAGAAGGAGGGAAAGATGGTGTCAAAATGGCATTTTCTTTACTTCCTTTTTTAGTAGGAATGATCGTGGCAATATCTATTTTGCGTAGTTCGGGAGCATTGGAAGCATTAATAAATTTAATATCACCTCTGCTTGTTATGGTCGGAGTACCTCCAGAAATAGTTCCGCTGGCCTTAGTCAGACCAATTTCCGGAACGGCAGCTTTAGGGATGACTACAGAATTGATAGGTACACATGGACCTGACTCATTCATCGGCAGACTGGCTTCTACGATGCAGGGAAGTACTGATACAACGCTTTATGTATTAACTATTTATTTTGGGGCAGTTGGAATCAGGAAAATGGGCTATGCACTCAAGGTTGGACTATTAGCTGACTTAGTTGGTATAATAGCATCTGTAATAGTCGTAACATTAATATTTGGCTAAATCACGAAAGTAGCGTTAACATATAGTTAACTTATATAGATTAGGGTGACCCTGCCAATACTTGATTTATAGGGATTTTTATTATAGTAAATTCGTTTAAAAGTCCCTCGATTTTTGTCGGTAATAAACAAGTAATACACAAATACTTTATATTAAATCAATCGCTTTTTTTAGTTCTTCGATGTTTTTATGAGTATATACTTTATCGGTGATACCTTGTGATGCGTGACCCATAATTTTCTGTATTGATATTTTATTAGCGCCTGCATTATCCATCAAAGTAGCAAAAGTATGTCGGGAATCATGTGGCTTATGATTAAGGCTTAATTTTTCCATCAGACTAATAAAATCGGGGCGAAATACATTGTAAGCAAGTTTGTTTCCTTTGCTATTTAAAAATAAATACTTTTTCTCTTGATTCATCCGTTTTCTTATAAGCGGTTGAATTTTTTTATTTATCGGTAACATCATTTTCGAGCGCAAATTTGTACAGTTGGTTAAATAGTGTTCTTGTTATCTTTTTTGTGCTATATGACTTGTTCATATTATCGATAACAGCTTGCATGTAAGATTTTCGTATATCGATAAACTTCATCTTGTGCAGCGATTCGGATAGATTTGCTCTTTTGCTTGAATATACATAATACTTATCCCAATTCCTCCAGTTAATATTGCTCCTAAAAGTGCTCCCATAAACCCTGGATCAGAAAAGAGGTTTATAAAGTAATCTTTCAAAAATCCTCCCCCTCATCAAACTTAACCTTTTTCACCTTCCACTGGTGGGTAATCACTTTCGTTTCTCCATGTTCAGGAAGGTAGGTTAATTTAGCTTCCCTCCCTGACAATATACGACAACAAACGCCCTATCTCCTATCTCCTGCATTTACATCAACATCTACGTTTAAAATCCCTTTTTCTATTTCTACTGGAATTGGCTTTAGCCGCATAATCAGACCCCCTAGTCATTCAATGCCTTACTTAAACATGATTCACAAATATGGCTTGATTCCTTATGTGCTTTGTCACCACACTCTACACACTTACTCACCCTCAACACTCCTTTTCTTCTTCACGTATTCAATCCGAAACATGACCAGTGATGTGATATATAAAACCGCTGCTATTGTGAATAATGTTGTTAAGAATGTCATTGTTCCTCAACCTCCTGCCACTTTGCCCAATAATCCAAACGGGGATTCCTTCTTCTTCTGGTGTACCTAGACCATTCTGTCCTCGTCTATCACGGCGACCACTTTTTTAATTACTTTAAAGTCATCAAAATCATTTTCACTTTCTACGAGTTCAACAAATGATTCTCCTTCTACTACACCTTCAACCATCATGTCATCTTTCCAGCGATTAAATAGGTTCTCAGCTTCTTGTATCGAATACAGCTCAGTTAACTGTCCATCGTCGTATGCACTCTGTATAACTCCATTCTCCACCCTCCTAAAAATCATTTTAAGCACTGTCTCACGTTAATTTGTTTTGTTGTATGTATTATTTGGTTTAGTAATCTATCAAATTAAATGAGAGAGTTTATTTTTTAATGATTTGCTATATTTCCTAAAGCATCTAACAGATAAACTTCAACTTCTGAACGCTCTTTATCCTTCTCGCAAGCAAGAATTCTCGATTTCATTGCCTTAATCTGTCGGTCATCGTTGTAAACTATTTTATTCAGCGAATCGGTGACACCTTTAAATAAATTGTCAATATCACCATGTTTACTTCCACAGATATATAGCGTAATATTTACACCTACAGGCTCGTTGGTTGTTTTTTTTGCATGTACGACCGTGCTATCCATCCAACTTGCTTCTTGTATGCTAGATATCGTTGTGCGCTTTTGCTAATGTACTTACTCTTTTGTGTCATTCGTACAGCTGGCACTGGACGACCTGGTATGGTTAAATCAATCATTTTCCTCACCAATTAATAGCGCCTGCCTGTTCTTTGATTCGATGTGTGTATGTTCAAGAGTGAATAGGCTCACGTCTTCAATATCCCTGTCGTCACTCGTATGCGTAACACCTAATCGGTAAAGGTTATTCTTTAAATCGGCTTTACGATCATTTACTGCTCGCTGATGTTGATTTTCTGTTATATCGTTCATCTCATTTCCTCCTATGCTCTTGTAATGTTGTAATTTGTAATAATTTTAAATATTTGGGAACACTATTTTAGGTACCTATTTAGTTAACTTGAAAGGATATGCATAAATGACCTTTCTCCTTATTTCAGCCGTTATTTTCATAACGATAACAATACTGGTTCCTAAGAAAATAAAACGCTCAGAAATATATGCCGTCGCACTATTTTCGATTGTATTAGGCTTTACCACTGATATAACACTAGACCTTAAATACAACTGGTATGGTTATTTTGAACCAGGCGTACAGTATCCAGGTTTTTTGCCTATTTTGTTTCACTTTCCTACAACTGGCATTTTGTTCATAAACTTTTTTCCGTTTAAAAGGAATCTTATTCAAAGAATTTTTTATATTACTTTTTGGACTATGTTTTGTTTAACATTTGAATATTTATCAATAAAATCAGGTTATTTTTACCACAACGAATGGAAGTTCTCATATTCCGCTTTGGTATATCCATTTTTATTTTGGTTACATCTTTTACACTTTAACTTTTATAAAAAATATACTGGATAGGCTTTTACTGAATACTCACTTCCTTTTCCCTTCAGGTTCATGCACATACCGTCTACCACTAAGCTCACTCACTGTAGGTATATCCTTCTTCACTTTCTTAATGGTCACGACTGGACGGTACCCAATAAGCCATTACATGGAATCATACACTTACACTAAAGACTTGATTAATAATTCTGATGAACATCTTACTAATGAAGATGAGATTGATTTAGAACAAATTAAACTCTTTAAGGAAGAGTTTGGTTCAATGCCAGATATTGAGATGGATGTTAATTCGATTACTGATGAACAAAGGGAAGAGTTTAAACAATTAATCAAAGAGGCAAATAAGGAGGCGGCGAAAGGAAAAGAAGCCGATGATGGATTTATCGGAAAGATTTCTGGCTCAGTAAGTCTGTTTGTTGCCATTCCTCAAGTGCCCGGGGCGATTGAAAAATATTATGTAGTGATTAAGTTTCTTTACACCCTAGTAACTTAGTATAGTCATACTGCAAGTAAAAGACATCTCAAATACGAGGTGTCCTTATTTATATGGTTAAAAGGGAATTAATCGTGATACTTATAAACATGGTAAAGGTAGAGTCATTAGGAGTAAAAGGAAATAATTTGCAGGAATTTACTTCGTATTGTCGAATAGTGTAAGCAATAGGGAGAGTGATATTAATGGATAATAAAGATATTGCTGAATTAAGCGTGTTGTATGGAGAAGTTGTGGCAAAGAAGTCTTATGGTTGGGTGAATAAAAACTTGAACAGGCGAAGTTAAAGAAGTTAGGTGAGGAGCAGTCTATAGTTTATCAAGAGATCATAAATGAGTTATCACAAGAAAATCTAGAATTAGAAAACCTTGCAAGACAATATAAAAATGCTTATGAACGAGTTACTATAAGTGATGACGATATTGATTATCTACACAGAACTCTTATGCAATCACTTGAAGTTATAGGGAATTTTAATGCTAATGTTAAAGATAATCGGGAAGCACTTGAATTGATAGTTGATCTGGTAAATAAAGATACATTGAAAACTATGCAAATGCTAGGATTTAACTATAAAGAAGCGATAGGAGAACCATTAACTAATGTATGTTCTGAGTCAATATACAAATTAACAAATAGTCAAAAATCTTCTAAGCAAAATTCAAAAGAAAATGATATCGAGATTTGATTAAAGACATCTCACTGAGGTGTCTTTTTAATATCCCTCTTCTTTTGCCGATAATATTATTAAAAGGAGAGTGAGACATTGAAGCAGATAGACATAAAAACTATACAATTTGAAGATGGAGACATTCTTCATTTTCACACTGGTCATATTCTAGTTATAGAAAATGGCCTAAAAGAGAGCTGGAAAGTAGAATTACGATTCATTGTAGATGAAGCCCCATTGAGAAAAAGAGTTGAAGAAAAAGAAATGCTTACTATAAACATGACTAGCCTAGAAGATAATCCTTTAAAAGGTGTGGTGGGTATAAAGGATTTATCAGTCCTTCCAGGTGGGAGATTTGCTACTCTCGAAGGCATTGGTAAGCTTAAAGGATATAAAAACTTATATAGGTGATATCTAGACATCTCAAAAAGAGGTGTCTATTTTATTATACGAAGTAATTATATTGATAATCACTAACCAAAATAACGACAGTACAACAAAGAAAAAATTTGTCGAATATATTGATTTAAAAGAGGAAGGATAGAATATTAAAAGGGGGTATAATAAGTGAGTGAAAATCAGGAAGAGGGAAATAATACAATTGAAAATATGGCTAACCAGATAACGACTAACTTTGTTGTGGTATCTACAATAAAACAATTGCTTGTAGAAAATAACATACTAACTGAACAAGAAGTTGCAGATAAATTTGACAAAGTATTTGAAGAAGATAGCGATAATGTCTTTAACTTTTTGGAAACAGGTGAAACTGAGTAGAAGCAAACGTCAAGGCACCCAGTGAGGTGTCTTTTTTATATGCCATCCTATAGGTTATTGCCGTTTCAGTAAGAGATTTGATTCATAATATATCGTGATGGAGGTGATGATATGGTCTGTAGACGTAACAACTCCATTCGTGATAGAAGAAGAGCAAGAGGAAAGGATCAAGTCAGAGGCAGAGAAAGAGATCGAGATAAGGATGAAGTTATGGGAAGAGATCGAGACAGAGAAAGAAAATGTAGACATTGCTGTTAGTAAAAATGGACAAGGTGCCTGATTTGGCACATTTTTTATATACAATAGAAAAAGGAGCGTGTTGACCATGGCTGGCGAAAAGTCGAGTGAAGGTAAGTTAACTAAACTATCCAAATGACCCTCTCTAAAGAACAGGCCGCTGCCTTTTACAAAACAAGCGTATGGCAAAAGTGTAGAGAGATGGTTCTTTCAAGAGACTTGGGGCTCTGTCAAGAATGCCTGCCTACTGTAGGACCTGTACCCGCTGATACCGTACATCACATTAAACACTTAAAAGAATATCCTGAGTTAGAATTAGTCATGGACAACTTGGTTAGCGTTTGTGCTTCTTGTCACAACAAACTTCATCCTGAGAAACGGGAAAGGAAGCAGTCAAAGCCGATTTCAAATGGAATCAAAGTTGTTAAATTGTGTCAAAATCCCGAACAATTTTGATAATTGGACATGCCCCCTACCAATATTATGGACCTTTTTCTTCTATAGACCGAGGGGGCAGCTTCGCTCACAACGCGGAAGATTTTTCATGAAGGGGGGTGCCCCGAAAAAAATGCTAGAAGGGAGGATTTAGAATGGGAGTGCCTACTGCAAAATCATTAAGGAATTATCTTGGCGAATCGTACCAGAATCAGATGAAGAATTAATAAAATTATATGTGGAAACGCACCAGTTTTACCGAAAACTAAAAAAAGATAGGCAAACAGGATCTAATGTACGAATACACGAATAAAGCAGGGGCTACAAACCATACTAAAAATCCCCTTGTAGTCGAACAAGCGAAAACCGTACAAACATTAAACAATTTATTAAAGTCCCTTAGTCTTACACCTGCTCAACGTAAGAAAGTAGTGAATGGCAATGACAGCGACGACTTCGACTCATTCTAAGATTAAAAAAGTAGCACAAAGTTTTAGTTTTATCGCCTGGAAAAAAGAGCAGATTAAAAAAGGTGCCATATTAACCGATTCATCAGATAGGCTTTTAACAACCTAGTATGCTAAGCAATTTGTAAAAGGTAACATTCTTGAAAGTGAAAAAAATATATTATCTGCAAAAAGGCATTTAAACGATTTAAAAAGACAGGGCACAGAAGATTTTCCTTGGATATTCGTTGAAGATGACGGTCATAGGCCAATACGGTTCATTGAAAAGTATTGCAAACCTTCTAAAGGTGATTTTGATAAATTAGTTATACAACCATGGTAACACTTCATTGTTGGTTCTTTGTATGGTTGGGTTCATAAAGATACAGGTGTAAGGCGCTTTCGTGAGGGCCTTATTTTTATTGGTCGGAAAAATGGTAAATCAACGCTCGTTTCTGGACTTTCTCTTTATTCTGTTTGTAAAGATGGAGAAAACGGTGCTGATGTTTACTTGCTGGCTAATACAAAACAGCAAGCAGGCATCATTTTCGATAAAGCAAAGGCGATGATTAAGAAGTCGCCGAAGCTGAGAAAACGATTTAATCCGTTACGCGACAAGATAGAATTTGGAAGCACGATATCCAAAATAGAACCGCGTGCATCTGACAGTGAAAAGCTGGATGGTTTGAATACACACCTTGGCATATTCGATGAAATACACGATATGAAGGATTACAAGTTAATTAACGTCATTAAAAAGTCACGTGGATCTCGTAAACAGCCATTGATTTTATATGTGACTACAGCTGGGTATCAGTTAGATGGTCCCTTGGTTAATTACTATTCTCAGGGAGCAGATGCGCTTGAGGGCGCAATTGTTGATGAACGTACTTTTTACTATATGGCTGAATTGGATAATGAAAAAGAATTTGAAAAACCGGAGATGTGGGTAAAAGCTAATCCGAATATGGATGTATCGCTTGATTTGGATACATTAATTGAGGATTGGGAGAAAGATAAGCGAACTCCTGAAGAACGATCTGACTTCATAACAAAGCAGTTCAACATTTGTGAATGGTAGCAAGATGCCGTTCATTGATTTTAAAACGTTGGAGAAAAACAACATGTAAAAGACTTACAAGGAATGTATGCTGTTGATCTGATTCAGAGTACTTCACAAGAGCTTGCCTAGAGATACCAATAATGGCAACTGGTGATGTTTTTGTATTATCTCATTCGTGGATACCGCGAAAGAAAACGTTGTTGAACAATGAAAAGATTTCATATCAAGAATGGTCTCAAGAAGGGCTCCTTACCATTGTGGATGAGGATTACATCAATGAAGATACGGTTCATGACTGGTTTGTGAAGCAAGCGGATTATTTTAACCTTGAATCGATCACATATGACCCAGCTAAAGCTTTCCGATTGAACAAAGCCTTTGAACAAGAAGGTTATGAAACAGAAGTAGTTAGACAGGGGTTTCTAACATTAGGCCCAGCGATGGATGACCTTAAAAATATGTTCCTAGATGGAAAGGTTATCTTTAATGAGAACCCATTGTTACGCTGGTATATCAACAATGTGGAGTTAGTGACAGACAGAAATAATAACAAAATGCCCACTAAAGCTAATCGGTATCGTAAAATTGATGGTTTCGCAGCATTATTAAACGCCCACACAAAGGTAATGGAGAAGTTGGTAGTGCCACCTGGTGATGGTGATATCGGGGTTGTAAGTATGGCTGATTTGATGAAGTAGTTACCAATATTACTTAATAGATGAACAAGGTGACAGAAAAGATATAGCCTTAAAAATAAGAGCACCTATTAATTATTAGGTGCTCCTGGCGGGGAGTAATATGGAGGAACTTTAATCCAACCATGTTCTCTCATTTTAGTTTTAACATCCATCCCAATAATTACTTTTTCAGAATGGAATCTTGTCCACATTAGTCCTATATCACTTCGGATACACTGGCTAATGTTACTTGAACACATTACAGTGTTTGATGCTATTTTAGCTGACAAAAAGTTAGCAATTTCTGAATCAGTGGCTTTCACTCCAAGAGGAACGCTGTTGGGATCTGAATTTGGCTTATGTTCAGAGGAGTCAGGTAAAGTAATGCCTTCCTTAATCATAAAAGATTCTAAAGTATTTTTTTGATGTGTAGCTAGTTTCATACCATCTTTTATAAGTTCAACAAGTACATCATCAGTTGTAGTATTTAATGCTGATTCAAGCACGGGGATTTCCTCTGCTATTGCAGTGTAGTAAAGCCAGCATCCCATCGCTTCACCAATATGAAGTCTTGGCTTAGGTTCAGTATCAAATCTTGTTCTTAAATAATCAAACAATGCTTCCATCGTGTTCGGCAAAATAAAACACCTCGATTTTATTAGTCGTATTAACCATATATTTGACTGAATCGGGGTATTTATACATTAGTTCTTTTTCATTGAGTAGAATGCAATCATTTAGCAATAATCCCTATAAAGATGGTGATAAATTGAAATTCCTTCAACGCGTAAAATACTCTATTAACAGCGCATATATGGCATGGAAAGGAGTGAATTATGTCTTTTTTTCTTGGATAGGTAAAACATTTTGGGGTATTGAAAATTCCACCTTAGCCACCAATGAGACTATTTTTAGCGTAATCACTAGGTTATCAAATAGTATGGCTTCATTACCGTTGAAGCTATATAAAAATTATGACTCGGTGAGTAACGCTGCATCAGATGTATTGATAAACGAACCAAATCAAAACATGCATGGGTTCGAATTTATCCGAAACTTAGAAACATCGCGTAATGAAACTGGTGACGGGTATGCCATTATTGAAAGGGATATACGCAATCAGGTTTCTAAATTAACGAATATAAATGCCAATCATGTAACGCCAGTAATTGAAAGGTACTCACATGACTTATGGTATGAAGTTTTAGGTGAAGATGGTAATCGGTATTACTTTCATAATATGAACATGCTACATGTAAAGCATATTGGTAGTACGGGAGGCATTAAAAGTATTAATCCAATTAAGGCATTATCGAATGCAACAGATTTCGATAAAGCTGTTCGTGAATTCAGTCTGAAGGAAATGCGGAGCGCACCAAATTTATTCATTCTTAAATACGGCGCTAATGTTGATGCAGATAAGAGAAAACGTATTATTGATGACCTCAAACGATTTTATCAGGATAATGGCGGGTTTTGTTCCAAGAGCCTGGTGTTGAGATTGATGAACTGGAACGTAAATATGAAACAGCTGAAACACTGGCGACAGAACGTATTACTCGTTCACGAGTAGCGAATGTTTATAATATCCCGGTTACAATGTTGAATGACACAGAAGGCCAAAGTTATTCCAGTAATGAACAATTAATGCGTATGTTTGTGCAATTAACCTTAATTCCAATTGTTAGGCAGTACGAACAGGAATTTAATAGAAAATTACTTACACCAGCTGAAAGAAAAGCTGGTTTTTATTTTAAATTTAACGAAAAAGCATTATTTCGAGCAGATACTGCGGCTCAAGCCGATTATTATACAAAAGCAATTAGAAGCGGTTGGTGTGGAAGTCATTAATCTTTACATTAACTCACCTGGAGGCGCAGTTTTTGAGGGGGTTGCGATAGGTAATATGCTAAAACGCCACTCAGCGCACGTAAATGGCTATGTAGATGCGTTGGCTGCATCGATTGCGAGCGTAATATTAATGGCAGCTAACACTATCCATATGCCAAAGAACGCAATGCTCATGATACACAACGCACTAAATTTCGTTATTGGTAATGCCACTGAATTGAGGAAAGCAGCCGATGACCTTGATCGTATTAATGGTCAGCAATACAGTCTTACTTGGAAAAAGCAGGCGATAAACTTTCTGAAGAAAAGCTTAAAGAAATGTTAGATGCCGAAACGTGGTTATCAGCTGATGAAACGCTCCAATATGGACTATGCAATGTGGTATTAGATGCAAATGACATGGCTGCATCCATCAGTGATGAATTATTTGCTAAGTACAAGAATGTACCTGAAGCATTGGTAAAAGAAACTGAAGATCCAACCGGACCAAGCAAAGAAGAAATGGAACAACGTGATGTGGAGCTTGTAAAAATTAAGAATATAAATGAAGTAATCAAACAAGGTCCTTTAAAAATTGAATTAATTAATGCTAAAATCTTAAAAAGAACTAACTTGTCTCAAGAGTTTATAAACTTCATTAGGCAGTTTTCGCAAGTAAATGAAAAAGAAGTATCTTATTTACAGTTAAGATACAATGTTGAAAATACCAGTGATGAAGATGTGGCTTGGATGGATTTAATGGACATCGTAACAGATGAACAAGAGTAAATTGATGCAACCACAAATGAGCAGTAGAAAATCACAGCAAATTGTTAGCAAATGTAAAAAAAGAATTTATACAAGGATACATTCTGTTAAAACCAGATGTTAACAATGTAAGGTTAATTTTTGATTCAGTTAGCAAATTGGATTCATACGAGACTATCACTGAGAAAGTGGAACACAAATGTTCTTTTGAATAAAGTAAGAATTTTTAAAAGAGGGGGCTTAATTGCTCCTCTTTTTTGTGTTGGTTTTCAAATTATTTATAAACAAAAATATGTGATACAATTGGTTTAAAACTGTTTAGAATGGCCTTAGTAATATACTGGTAATAGACAAATTCGCTTTAAAACCCTTTATATATAGCGTTTATGGTTAACATATAGTTAACGCTATTATTATGGCAGAAAGAAAGTTAAACCTTTTATACTGCAAGAGCACAATTAGGATTTACGGCATTTACGATAAATGAAGCTTTTTTAAGTAAGGCTGTTTTCTAAAAGATTGTTACTTTATCAAAGTATTGAAATCATAACGCAGTTGATATAAACTGCGAATTACTTTTTTAAAAGTTTTAGTGTTATGACACCGCTCCGGAAATACACTTCGCGCACCTAGGGAAGCTAATGAGCCTCCTTGCTCCTACGTCGCTGCGTAGTCTCATCAAGGCCTCAGTTCTCACAGGAGTCTACGTGTATTTCCTACCCTGTTGACTGGAGTAGGAATCGCTATAGAATAAATGTGTGACAGCAATACTAGTCCGGGTGAGCGGAGGGCGGTGACTCCTGCGGAAATAGCACGTGTCCGAAGACCCCGCAGTGCGACTAAGTGAAGGCCGACTAAAACCGTCCTTTGCAGACAACATCGGCATACCCCCCTTGCCGGGGCAAGGAGGCTAAGGCCGTGCCCTAAGGTGCGCATCCGCCCGTAGCAACCCCGGACGGCAGGATGAGAGTTTACAGAGATTGCTCCAGCAGTTAGATCACAGTTTATATCGATTGCGAAGATTTAAAAAGCATCAAAAGCTAGAAAATTTAAGTAAAAATAATGAAAATGGTGATACAATGACAAATTCGTTCGAACGGTTACAGAAAGTTATTGCACAAAGTGGAGTAACTTCAAGAAGAAAAGCTGAGACATTAATTGTTGATGGTAAAGTAAAGGTTAATAACAAATTGATCACTGAGCTAGGAACCAAAGTAAGCCCCAGTGATGACATTGAAGTAAATGGTGTACTTTTGGAAAAAGAAGAACCTGTATATTATATGCTCTATAAACCTAGAGGGGTTATTTCCAGTATAAATGATGACAAGGGAAGAAAAGTTGTTACGGATTTTCTGGGAGAAGTTTCGGAGCGGATATATCCAGTTGGAAGACTTGACTACGATTCGTCCGGGATATTACTGTTAACGAATGATGGAAACTTTGCTAACCTGCTAATGCATCCAACATATGGTGTAGATAAAGTATACGTTGCTAAAATTAAAGGCATTCCTAGTAAAAGTGAGCTTAATCAGTTAAAAAAAGGTGTTAAAGTTGATGATGATATATTAAAAGCTATTGAATACAACATACTTGAGGTAGACAGACAAAAAGGAACAATGATATTGGAACTGACACTGCATGAAGGTAAAAACAGGCATATCAGACGTATGATGGATGGCTTAGGGTATCCTGTATCCAAGTTAAAGCGCGAGAAGTATGGTCTGCTAACATTGCATGGGATGCAACCGGGAAATTATCGCCCGTTAACCCCTCATGAGGTTAAAAAAATGCGACAATTAGCGGAGAACAAGGAATAGCAGGTTTGAAGCTAATTCACATGTGAAAAATTGTTGAATAATAGTCAAATTTACCACTATGATTACATGATATAATGGCGTGGGGAGTGAACTGATATGAGCACCGAACAGATAAAGGCTAATAAAAAACGGAAGAAACAAAGAAGGCTGGTTTTTCGAACAATCGTATTAGCAATCTTACTTGTCGCCGTTATATATGCATTGGTTTCTAATTTAAGCAAGGATAAAACAAATGTTGATGCAGGTAATGAAGCACCGGATTTTAAACTTCAGCAAATAAATGAAAACAACGAGCTGGAGACAATTCAATTAAGTGATTTAGAAGGTAAAGGTGTTATGCTTAACTTCTGGGGAACCTGGTGTAAACCATGTGAAGCAGAAATGCCTTATATGGAAAAGTTATACCCGGAATATAAGGATAAAGGAATTGAAATAGTTGCAGTAAGTTTGGATGCTACTGAATTTGTCGTAGATCGCTTTATAGATAAGTATAACTTAACATTTCCTATTCCACATGATACAAAAAATGAAGTAATGAATCTATATAATGTTGGTCCAATACCGAGTACTTTCTTCATAAATCCTGAAGGAGAAATTGTTGAAGTAGTTGAAGGTGCGTTAACTTTAGAAAAACTAGAAGATCACTTAAAAGAAATTCAACCTAAATAAAGAATGCAGCTATTGTGAGGGATATGAATGACAAATATAAAATGTGAGTGCGGGCATGTTAACCCAGAGGGTACGGTTCTGTGTGAGGCTTGTGGCAAGCCAATAGAAGGAAATCAGCATATTGATGGAAATGATAAAAAGAAACTGTTAAATATGCGGTATGATGGAAGTGCGCGCAGGTCACAAACATATAACAAGTCAACTGTTGACAAAATATGGAATTTCTTCTCTTCTGTTAGAGTTGGGGTATGGTTAATTGTATTAGCTCTAATTGCATCAGCAATGGGAACTATATACCCGCAGGAAATGTATATACCTGCAGACGCTGCTTCGAGAGATCCTGCTGTGTTTTATGAAGACCGATACGGGATTCTTGGTCAAATCTATTACCAATTGGGCTTTCACAACTTGTATGGATCATGGTGGTATATGTTGCTTATTGCCTTAATCGGAATTTCTCTGGTGATTTGCAGTATTGACAGGTTCGTGCCGTTGTATAAGGCATTAAAAATACAAAAGGCAAAACGTCACGCCTCATTCCTTAGCAGACAGCGATTATATAGTAAAACAGATCAAGTTAGTACAGAGGAAAAGAGTACTGTTGTGTCACGTTTGAAGAAAAATCGTTATAAGGTTACGCAAGATAATGGACATGTTTTAGCAGAAAAAGGTCGATTCTCACGTTGGGGCCCTTATGTAAATCATATCGGACTGATTATTATTCTGGGAGCAGCGTTACTGCGTTTTACTCCATTCATGTATCTTGACGAGTATGTTTGGGTAAGAGAAGGGGAACAAACCGTAATTCCAGGAACTAAAGGTGAATATTACATAAAAAATAAAGACTTTATTCTAGAAACGTATGGTGAGAATGATGAGCGTTTTCAGAAGGCTATCAAGAAAGAAGGAATGGTTCCTAAAAACTTTCAAACCAATGCAGTTGTTTATAAGGAATCCGGGGAAACTTTACCAGGAGAAGACCCTAAACTTGAGAAGGTTGCTGAGGATGAAATACGCATGAATCACCCACTTAAGTTTGATGGGTATACACTCTACCAAGCTGGCTATCAAATGAACGAGTTTTCCAGTATGTCCTTTAAAATTCATAAGACAAATGATCCAGATGAGAGTTCTCTTGGTAATTTCCAAATAGACTTAACATCGCCACAATCGGAGTATGAATTAGACAGTGGTTTTAAAGTTGTTGTTAATCAATATTATCCAGATTATTATTTGGATGATGGAGAACCAAAATCGAAAACAGATTATCCAAGAAATCCAGCATACGTGTTTTCTGTACATCCACCTGATGGCAGCGAGCCGGAAATGAGTTTTGTTGGAATTGGGAAAAATGTGGATGCAACTGGAGAGAATGACTACAAACTGGGGATTCAGGATTTCAAAATGCGTGATGTAAGTGGGATAACAGTAAGACGTGACTATACACTACCACTATTTGTTGTAGGTGCCTTTATATTTATGTTTGGGGTAATACAAGGAATGTATTGGCAACATCGCAGAATTTGGATACACCCTAAAGGGGAAGGAATTCTATTAGCTGCTCACACTAACAAAAATTGGTTTGGTGTGAAGAAGGATATTGAAAAAATAATTGAGGATACAGATATAAAAATGGCTGACGATCAACAGGAATTGGATGATTAATAACGTAATAAGAATCAAGGAGGATATACATGGACTTTTTAAGTATTAGTAGTACGATGCTATATACAGCTTTTATCCTGTATTTGATCGCTACGTTTTTCTTTGGCGCGACAATTAAAGAAAAAAGAACGGAAAAGAATAAAGGAACAGCCGGAAAAATAGCAATTTCCATAACAATTATCGGCTTTTTAGCACAAGTTGTTTATTTTATAACAAGATGGATAGCAAGTGCCCATGCCCCCGTTAGTAATCTGTTTGAATTTATGACGTTCTTTGGTATGGGGTTAGTGCTTGCTTTCATTATCATCTATTTTATTTACAAGCTTAATATCTTGGGGTTGTTTGCATTACCGGTTGCAATGATAATAATTGCCTATGCGAGTATGTTTCCAACCGAGATTGCCCCTCTGGTACCGTCGCTGCAAAGTCACTGGCTATATATTCATGTAACAACAGTGTCTCTTGGAGAGGCAATTCTATCGATAAGTTTTGTTGCAGGTCTGATTTATTTAATTAGACAAGTCGATCAATCAGTTAGGAGTAAGCGTACTACGTGGTTAGAAATCGTATTATTTTCTCTGGTTGTATTTATTGGCTTCAGTGTAATTACTGTAATATTTAACGTTTCTGGATACAGTGCTCAATTTGAATATACAGTAAATAATAGTACAGTTAGTACCGACTATCATTTACCTCCTATTGCTGGACCTAATGAAGGTACTTTGATAACCGGTGATAGGATGGAGGCATTATTTGACGCGCCGGGGTGGATGTATGGTGTCGATGCAGCCAGGAAATTTAATACAATTATATGGTCAGTACTGACAGGTTTGGTTATATATGGAATGATTAGATTAATCCTGCGTAAAAGAGTTGGTGCAGCAATTCAACCGTTACTTAAGAAAGTAAAACCCGATCTACTGGACGAAGTTTCTTATCGAGCAGTAGCAATTGGTTTTCCTGTTTTCACTCTTGGCGGAATAATATTTGCATCTATTTGGGCTCAAATAGCATGGGACCGCTTTTGGGGATGGGACCCGAAAGAAGTATGGGCATTAGTAACCTGGTTCTTTTATGCAGCATTTCTACACTTGCGATTATCCCGAGGCTGGCATGGTGAAAAGTCTGCTTGGCTTGCGGTTGGTGGATTTGCAATTATTATGTTTAATCTGCTTGCTGTTAATCTGATTTTAGCTGGTCTTCATTCATACGCGTAATGGACTAGCAGTTGGTAAGTTTTTCATTTATACTATTGGTTAGGGGGAACTTAGATGGAATCAAACGCTAAAGTGTTAGTTGTAGACGATGAGGAAAGAATTCGCCGTCTAATTAAAATGTACCTGGAAAAAGAAGAATTAATTGTCGAAGAAGCAGAAAATGGTACTGAGGCATTAGATCTTGCACTACAAAATGACTATGATGTTATTCTATTAGATATTATGATGCCGGAAATGGATGGAATTGAAGTTACACAACAATTACGAAAAAAGAAAATGACTCCTATTATAATGCTTACAGCAAAAGGAGAGGAAGCAAATCGTGTTCAAGGGTTTGAAGTAGGTACCGATGATTACATTGTAAAACCATTCAGTCCAAGAGAAGTAGTTTTACGTGTGAAGGCATTGCTGCGCCGAGTTTCTACGACTAACTTCAATGAAGTGGAGACACCTACAAAAAATCTAATCGTGTTTCCTCATTTGACCATAGATTATGATGCTCATCGAGTTACGGCTGATGATACTGAAGTTAGTCTAACTCCAAAAGAGTATGAATTGTTATGTTTCTTAGCAGAATCTCCAGATAAGGTATTTTCACGGGAGCTTCTGTTAAAAGAAGTTTGGCAATATGAATTTTTTGGGGATTTACGTACTGTAGATACACATGTGAAACGGCTACGTGAGAAACTAAATAAAGTATCTAAAGAAGCTGCTAAGATGATTGTTACTGTCTGGGGCGTCGGGTATAAATTTGAGGTAGATGATGTATAATGTTTTGGCGTAGTGTTGTAGGAAAGCTAGCAATAACGATATTATTGCTAGTTTCTTTTGTATTATTTATATTAACCATTTTACTTTTGGAGTTCTTTGAAAATTTTCATGTTGATCAGGCTGAAAATGATATGATGCAAACTGCAACAAAGGTTTCGCATATGGTAGAGCAATATGATAATCAACAATTGGCCTTAGAGACAGCAGAACGTGTGAAAGATCCAGCCAGCACCTTAGCTATTATCTATGAGAATGGAGATTTATGGTCATCTGAAAGTATTAATAGCGAACTTGGTAAATTGAATAGCCAATGGCTGAAAGAAAAAAATAATTTAATGGAAGTTATCTCCAGTGGTGAAAATGTAAAGAAACAAATTTTCTTACCTGATGGGAATGATAAAGTTATGATTGTTGGTACTCCAGTTAGCAAGGATGGTGCAGTTTTTGTATATCAATCGCTTGATATCGTAAACCAGACGAAAGCTGAAACAACTAAAATTATCTTTCTTGCAGCTGGGATAGCTATTATTTTAACAACTATTTTTGCTTTTTTCCTTTCTACGAGGATAACGTCTCCTTTAATCAAAATGAGGGAAGCAGCTTTTGACCTTACAAGAGGAGAATTCAATACAAAAGTACCAATTTTAACACACGATGAAATTGGTGAACTTGCAATGGCATTTAATCGAATGGGCAGACAATTGAAGTTTCACATTAATGCGTTAAGACAGGAGAAAGAACAGCTTTCAAGTATCGTAAGTTCCATGGCGGACGGTGTTATTACATTTAACCGAAATAGTGATATGCTGATCACAAATCCTCCTGCAGAGCGATTTATTGAAAATTTATATTACGAAAACGATATGAAAGATTCTAAAAGCAATCATAAAGCACCGAAGCCTTTAGATGAAATTTTAACGAATGTTATTCATGATGAAAAAGAAGCTATACATGAAATTAATATACAAGGACGTACATGGGTAATGATTATGACGCCTTTATATGATCAGACATATGTACGTGGAGCAGTGGCTGTTATTCGTGATATGACAGAGGAACGTCGATTAGATAAGCTAAGGAAAGACTTTATCGCAAATGTATCCCATGAACTGAGAACACCTATTTCCATGTTACAAGGATATAGTGAAGCAATTGTTGATGATGTGGCAGAAAGCACAGAAGATAAAAATGAGCTTGCACAAATTATCCATGATGAATCATTAAGAATGGGTCGTTTGGTGAACGAACTGCTGGATTTAGCACGGATGGAGGCAGGTCATATACAGTTAAATAAAGAAAGTGTAGAAGTAGAATCATTTGTTGAGCGTATTTTGAAAAAGTTTAAAGGGTTAGCAGATGAAAATAATGTTAAATTAGATTTAACGAAAGACATTACCAATCATCAAATAAACATTGACCAAGATCGTGTGGAGCAGGTTTTAACAAATCTAATCGATAATGCAATTAGACATTCTAATGAAAATGGAAAAGTTAATGTGATTATTGAGAGCAATACTGCTGATTTTAATGTATCCGTAAATGATAATGGGGGCGGGATTCCAGAAGATGATTTACCATTTGTCTTTGAACGTTTTTATAAAGCAGATAAATCACGCATGAAGAATAGTAAGAAAAAAGGTACAGGACTTGGACTTTCAATTGCCAAAAATATTGTTGAAGCCCATAATGGCTCGATCACGGTTAACAGTAAAGTTAATGAGGGTACAACATTTACGTTTAAACTACCTTTACAAGAGCAGTAAATATGATATGATAATATGGAATTGAATAAAGTTATAGAGCTTGGTGTAATTACTTAATAGGGAATCCTGTGAAAAGCAGGAACTGTCCTCGCAACTGTATGTGAGATACGAAATAAGTGCAAGCCACTGTGTGATTCGTCACATGGGAAGGACTTATAGTAGGCGTGAATCACAAGTCAGTAGACCTGCCAATTCTCTAACGTTTCAGTGCTTCGAGGATGTGAGTGATTGGGAGAACCGAGCACATTGTAAATGATTAATTTTATGTATCGGTTGTCTGCTTAGCTAACTCTGTAGAAGGGGTTAGTTTTTTTATGCAGTAAGGAAGTAATTCTGCCTGCACTCTAAAGATTTAGGGATTCTAGAAAGAAAAATAAACTTGTATAGAATTCTTATAGAGAATGCCGGGTTTTCTATAAATGAAGATATTCGATTGATACTTAGTACTAATTTTTTCAATGTATAGGTTTCCGACGTCCAATTCTCCTCAATATAAAATAGAAATGGAGGAATGGGAAAATGAATAAATGGTTTTTACGTATTGCATCATTACTGGTCGTAATTGGTTTATTGGTCGGGTGTGGTGCTGACGAACAAGGGCAGACAAATAGCCAGGAAAAGGAAAATACAGAAGCTGAGAGCTCAGAGGAACAGAGTGAAGAAACGGTTCGGATTACAATTTCAAAAGGTAAAGGTTCCGAATATATTAATGAAGAAGAGGTTGAAGTTGAAGAAGGGGCAACCCTTATGGAAGTAATGGAAAAGAACTTTGAAGTAAAAACTGATTTTGATGGTGGATTTATAACCTCAATTGATGGTGTTGCACCTAAGGATGGCGAGCAAAAATCATGGATGTTTACTGTGAATGGTGAAATGCCTACAGTTGGCGCAAAAGAATATAAGTTATCACCAGGTGACAAAGTGACATTTGATCTGCAAGCCTGGGAATGATTTAATTGAATACTTATAAACTCACGTTACTAGCACTGCTTGCTGCATTGGCGGTCGTTGGGAGATTCGCTTTTGCATTTCTTCCAAATGTCCAGCCTGTCACATCGTTAATTATTGTTTGTGGCTTATTATTAGGTCCAGTAGCAGCTATATTGCTAGCTATTTTAACTACATTCTTGTCTAATATGATATTAGGAATGGGAATATGGACAATTTGGCAAGTAGTTGCCTGGGCGCTAATCGGAATATTAAGTGGATTCTTAGGAAAATATCCTGCTAAAATTCCAGGATTTATACTAGTGTTTTTTGCGATAATTAGTGGCTATTTATACGGATTTATTATTTCACTGACAACATATTCAGTTACCGGAAAATTTCTTCCGTACTACCTGGCGGGATTACCATTTGACACTTATCACGCAATCGGCAATGGAGTATTTATGATTTTGTTATATCCAGTAATCGCTCATTTTTTTAGAAATTATGCTGAAAAACATTTCTATTTGCAAAATACCAACTAAATTAGGTTGGTATTTTTACGCTTTTCTAATATAGTATTAATAAGCTGTAACTTTATTATGCCATTAATCGACTATATAATTGAACGGGGGATCTTTATGAAGGCCGTTTTTGAGAAATTTTATAATAATTACCATCATGATTTATGCCAATTTATATTTTACATGGTGAAGGATAAAGAAACTTGTGAAGACCTCGTTCAGGAAGTATATATAAAAGTTTTAAAATCCTACGATTCATTTAAAGGTGACAGCTCAGAGAAAACGTGGCTGTTTTCGATAGCACGGCACATAACAATCGATTATTTTCGCTCTCAAAAAAGAAAACGAAATCGCATTCTGGAATTCTTTGACTGGAATGAAAAAGGGGAATTAATTCAAGATCAAAATCCACTCCCAGATGAAATTGCTGTGCAAAATGAACAAATGAAAAATGTTTATCGTTATATGGACAAATGCACATCAGATCAAAAAAGTGTTTTAATATTACGGTACATACAATCATTTTCTATTCAAGAGACAGCAGATATTTTAAATTTCAGTGTCAGCAAAGTGAAGACAACACAGCATCGTGGGCTGAGGACATTGAGCAAATACATAAGTGAAGGAGGAGATGTACTGTGAAAACATTCGACAACAATGAAGAGCAGATTAAGGAATCGTTAGAACAAATGCCAGAAGTAAAAGACAACATGAATAAAGATGTACTTTATCAGCGTATCTCCTCCGAATTAAATTCAGAAAGACAACCTAAAAAGAATAAAAAGCTAGTACTTATTCCTATTTTCAGTACAGTCATGGTGCTATTACTATTAGTCCTTATAATACCTTCAATGATGAATAATGCGATGTTTCAAAACAGCAGCCAAAATAGTAACGCTGATAAAGCGATGGATAGTGCTGGTTCCAATGAAAGTATGGAAGCAAGGGAGGAATCAAGTGAGCTTAAACAGGAAGATAGTGCATCATCATCTGCGAATAGTGACTCAGGAGTATTGATGATGGACACTAATATTCAGTCTTACGTTATACACTCAACAGGCAACAAAATGATAATATATAGTGCTCTTGCTGATCGTCAGGCACAATATGTTGTCCCATTATCACTTGTTGTTCCTAAAACTGATAATGCCGGGAAGTATTATAAAAAGTTAAGTACCTATCTGAATGAGAAGAAATGGGGGCTCAGCGACTATATGTTTCCGGGTGCAGAATTTCAATTAGATAAGCAAAGTAGCCAAGTAAATGTCAACTTGCCAGAAGATTTCTCTGTAACCTCAGGTGCTCAGGCGAATATGTTTCAACGGTTACTGACAACAATGTTTACCCCTTATCAGATTAATAAGGCTGTCTTTAGCCATCAAACTAATCTTGGTCCAATTGGAAAAGTAAAGGAATTATCATTAATACCTTCAAGGGTCTTATATAAACGCTACCAACTATCTGAAGATAAACGTAACTTCCTTGTACAAATACCAGTCGATGATAAAGGGGATATTAAAGCAGCATTTACTGAAATGAGAAATACAGAAGAATCATATAATATTTATCAATCAATACCAGATTATATTGATTTCTCTGTAGAGATGGATAATGACCGGCTTAGACTAAATTTTGATGATAAAAAAATGGTTCTCAATAACCAGGAAACGATTACGATGATAGAAGCAATTCTAATGACTGCAAAGAGTTATGGCTACCAGGAAGTTTTGTTTACAAATTATGCTAATAAAAATATTGGCCCATATAATTTATCTGAGCCAATAAAAGTTCCAGATGGAGTTAATCCGGTAAGAGTTGATAGTTGATTGAGTCAAAGCGTTCCGACAGAAAATCTCTGATAGGAACGCTTTGACTTTTTTAACAATGAGAATTATCATAAAATTATAAGGAATTCTTAACTGCGAAAAATGATTCTATTTCCAACGAGTCTACAGAAAATGTTACTAAGAACTTTTATAAAGCTTATTTTAGGGATGATTTCAATGGAACAAGAAAAGATTATCGATATGATATCATCAAAAGTAAAACTGATACGGGTGGAGTATAATTTTACGCAGGATCAAATGGCAACTGTATTGGGAATATCGAAGAAGTCGCTAGTTCAAATCGAGAAACGGCGAAACAATGCCAATTGGACTATGACAGTAGCGTTATGTGCGCTTTTTCGTAATAGTGAAGTAATTCAGTATGTCATAGGATATGATGTACTGACAATCCTCGAAACAGCAGCGCATAACAAAAGCTGATTCCAAAGATCACGAAACCAGCTTTTAATCCTATTCCTCTTCAAATTTTAGCGGATCACCATTGAACGGTTTATCAGCTATCTTAATAGAATCAGTTGGACAGCCTTCATATGCATCAATCATGTCCTCCTCCAATACTTCCGGTACTTCAGCAGTTCCTTCATTCTTATCCAAAACTACATATGCAATCCCTTCATCATCATAATCATATATATCAGGTGCAGCAGCACCACATGCTCCGCAAGCAATACACGTCTCTTTATCAACAATTGTATATTTAGGCATGAATTAACCTCCAGTATGTTTACAGAAAAAGTCTTGTATAAACCATTGTAAGACTGATTTTTATACATTTCAACTGCTATAATAAATGTTATCATTAAGGAGGAAGGAAACTCTGATAACCGTCACAATTTATTCATAAAGGAGTTTAGAGCATTGTCATTTGATCGTATTGTCATTTCATGTTGCTCCCAATTTAAATCTGGACGTAGTGTTCCAGCAATATATCATCTGCTAAAAGGGAAAAAGTCAATCCAGACCGTTCAGGATGCTCACATATATAAGTTGGATAATTTTTATGGGGTCTATAGGTCGCTAAGGAAGTATAACTTTGATGAAAGAATAGATAAGCTTCTTGCTGAAGGATTAATTTATCTTGATGATGATTCTTCAGCAATCCCAACTCCATTAGGTAATGATTGGTTACAGAAAAATTCGAGTAATATTCCCTTACATTACTTTAATGGAATGAAATACACTGGTTCCGCAACTCTTTTTTTTGAAAGATTGGTGCTTTTAGTTCAAACTATAACAAATAGTGGGAACAATAATCTTAATTTCATACCGGTTGTAGACAAACCAATGGTTACAAATTGGGTAAAAAAGCAATATTACGTTATTAAACAAAACCAGTTTAACTTTCTGCATCAACTATATGATGAATTGTATAGTCTTTTAAACTGTTTTCATGAACAAGAAGCGGGTATGTTTGTAGACAGTTTAACAGGTTTCAAACACTATGGGATGAGTAGTTATCAGCTTGCAGCTAATTATAACCTTAAATTAATAGATATACCTTTGGCATTAACAGGAATCATTCATTATATGTTATTCATGATTGAACAGAATTCAAGCGAATATCCATTATTATTAAGCATTAAAGATGATTTGCCAAAAGCTTCACAGACTTCTAAATCAGCAACTAAAACAAAGGAACTTTTAAATAGATTATATACTCCTGATGAGATTGCAGTTATACGCAACTTAAAGCTGAATACAATCTATGACCATCTTGTTGAAATTGCACTTTATGATAAACAATTTCCGCTTGAAAAGTACATTAATAAACAAGCCCAACAGGACATATTAAATGCAGTAGGCAAATTGAAATCCTATAAATTAAAGGAGATAAAACAAGAGATTAGCAAGGAAATAAGCTATTTTCAAATAAGACTTGTGTTGGCTGTTGAAAATATAACGTGATCAGGTGATAGATATGAGTGTAAATTTATTAAGAAAAGACATATTAAATCAATTTAATATTACATCATTTCGAGAAGGCCAAGAGGAGATTATTAATGATGTGATGCACGGAAAAGATGTATTAGGAATTTTACCAACAGGATCAGGAAAATCCTTGTGTTACCAGTTACCTGCCACAATTATGGAAGGAGTAACAATTGTAGTATCACCGCTAATCTCATTAATGCAGGATCAGGTAAAGCAATTAAAGTCAACAGGTTTTAAATCTGTTATTGCGTTAAATAGCTTTCTGGATCCAAACGAGAAAAAACGTGTATTTCAGCAGCTGAATGATTATAAGTTAATATACATATCACCGGAGCTTCTGCAGCAGGCCCAGACAATCCACTACTTTAAGACTATTAAAATTAGTTTATTTGTGATTGATGAAGCACATTGCATATCACAGTGGGGTCATGAATTCAGACCTGATTATTTACGATTAGGTACTGTTTTAGCGAATATGAATAATCCCAAGGTCTTAGCATTAAGTGCAACAGCAACCAGAGAAGTTCAGGAAGATATAATCTATTCACTAAACAGGCCCAATATCATGAAACATGTATATCCAATGGATCGTGAAAATATTGCTTTTACTATTGAAAAAGTAAATAAGGATAGTGAGAAACAGGAGTTTATTGTTAATCTCTTAAAAAAGAATCGTGTACCTACATTAATATATTTTTCAAGCAAACGTAAAACAGAAGAAATTGCAGCATTTCTGTCTGAAAATATTCCTTCCCACCGTATTGCTTTCTATCATGGTGGTATGGACCAATTAGACCGGATTACAATCCAGCAGCAGTTTATGAATGATCAGATAGATGTAATCTGTTGTACAAGTGCGTTTGGGATGGGGATCAATAAGCACAATATCCGACTTGTACTCCACTATCATTTTCCGCTTCAAATTGAATCCTATATACAGGAAGTTGGACGGGCGGGTCGGGATGGTGAATCAAGTGTAAGCCTTTTGTTTTACGCACCGGGTGATGAACTCATTCCCAATTCAATCATTGAAAATGAGTTACCAGCAGTTGAAAAATTAGATACAATCTTCATGAACCTCTATCAGCTATTTAGAAAATCATCAACATTTCTGTCGAATAAACACCTGCAGGAAGAATTACAGTTAAATGAATCAGAATGGCGATTTCTGCACTATCAGATGGAGATACATGGTATAATTAAAGGGAATATAATTGTTTACCAAAAGGAAAAATGGAAAAATGCATTAAGCGATATAAGTGCTCTTATTGAAACAAGGAAATCGTTAAAAGAACGAAAATTGAAAGAAATTATCGATTGGATTCATGAAGAGGAGTGTTTACGAAAGCACCTTTATAAAAGTTTTCAGGATAGTTATAAAACTCCAATGTATGGCTGTTGTACAAATTGCGGTTTTACAATAAATGACTGGAACGCGAAACAAACGGAAGTAAATCATACAGCACATACCTGGAAACATAAGTTACAGAATCTACTGTTATTTGGAGATCAGGATGCCTAATCAAAGTGAAATAATAAAACGAATGACTGATAAAGAATTAAAAAAACAAATAATTTTTTCACAGTTGGTATTACTTGTGATTAGCTTACTCTCAAGTTTAATACTATTTGATAACATGGCAGACTGGTTTGTTCTATTTCACTTTAACTTACAAGATATAGCATACTATGGAGTATTGCCGGGAATTATCATTGTCGCTATTGATATAATCTTCATTTATCTTTTTCCGAAAAAATACTATGATGATGGTGGTATAAATGATAGAATTTTTAAAAACCGCTCTGTCTTAGCGATTTTTACAATTTCCTTACTGGTAGCCATATCTGAAGAGTTACTATTTAGAGGAGTTATTCAAACTACATTCGGTTTTGTAGTTGCTAGTACTATTTTTGCGCTTGTACATATTCGATATTTAAAAAAGCCCGTATTGTTACTATCTGTATTAATTGTAAGTTTTTATATTGGCTATATTTTTGTACTTACGGAAAATCTGTTTGTTACAATTACTGCTCATTTTTTTGTAGATTTTTTATTAGGGTTAGTTATTCGCTTCAAAGGTGAGGTGTTGTATAATGAGTGAAAAGACAAAAGAACATAATGATCAGGCAGATGAATTACGAAAACTATTTAACGAAGTTCAAGAAGAAAGTCTACAATCTGCACCAATAAATAAAAGTGAAGGTGAAAACGAAGGTTCTGAAATAGAGCAGCATGAACGTGGAGTTGATATATTAGATCTGCCACCACGCAGCCAAGTGCATAGTACAAGTAATAAGCGGACAAGGGTTAAGTTAAGCAGGGCATCTCAACGCTTAATTATTGTTGTCGTAATCTTTTTAGCATTTTTAAGTGGAGCATTTTATCTATGGGGCCAGGAACTGATGGAGGTTATTATAAATATATAGTAAAAAGGTGCCGTTTGATAGACACCTTTTGATAAAGTTAGAATATAATCTTCTTATCCCTTTCCTCTTTAAGGATCTCGACGGCTTCCCTGAAACGTAATGAGTGTACAACCTCACGTTCGCGGAGATATTTTAAGCCATCATTAAGATCCGGATCATCGGATAAGTTAATAATCCATTGGTAGGTTGCTCTTGCCTTTTCTTCTGCAGCTATATCTTCATATAAGTCTGCAATTGGATCTCCTTTTGCTTGAATATAGGTTGCTGTCCATGGTGCCCCAGCAGCATTATGGTAAAACAAAGCCTTGTCATGGTTGGCATAATGGGCACCAAGGCCAGCTGCTTCCATTTGTTCTGGGGTGGCATCTTTCGTGAGTTTATAGATCATAGTTGCTATCATTTCGAGATGGGCAAATTCTTCTGTACCAATATCGGTAAGTAACCCAATTACCTTGTCAGGAATGGTATATCGTTGATTTAAGTAACGTAATGCCGCAGCTAATTCACCGTCTGCTCCACCGTATTGCTCAATTAAAAATTTAGCAAGATGGGGGTTACATTCGGTGACTTTAACAGGGTATTCCAGTTTTTTTTCATAATACCACAAAATATCTCCTCCTATATATCAGATATTCCATTAAAATCAAACCTGCCACGGCCATGGGGTGTTATCCCAATCCCATGGGTAATTAGAGTAGCTTCTTCCGTATTGCATTAATGGTCCGAATTTTTTTTCGAACTTAATTTTGAGTTCTTTGCTTTGTTTTGCGAATAAATTAAATTGTTCAATTGCATCATAGTCTTGAGGGTGTGTATCTAAATATAAAGTTAATTCGACCAATACAAAATCGACTGATTGAATTTCCTCGAGCAATTGGTAATATTCAGATGAGAGCACCTTATTCATCACCATCACCTCTTTTTTCGGGGCCAGGATAGGGACTGTATAACACTTTCCACAGTGTTCCATGATAGAGAGCTTCTTTTGGTTCAAATTGCTCTAGTCCCGGGGGTTGAAAGTTAATATATAATTCAGGTGGGGTTGAGAAGCTTTTTACTTTTATCGGTGGGCACGGATCAAACGGGCTTACGTAAGGTTCCCAGAATTTATATTGTGTGAACATAAAATTCTCCTTTCGAAATAATAATTATCCACTTCTATTCATGGTATGTATGGATATGGATGTCCTATTCAATTATTAATCATGGAGTTACATATCTTTTAAAATAATTAATTGGTAGTATGAATTTGTTCGGCAGAAAGGAGGATAACAATGACTTATATTATATCTGCTTGTGTACTAATACCCTTTGTGCTGATATTGTATATGTTATTCAAGGCTCATCATGATACAATTGAGAACCGAATAATAACAGCTAATGAGCTATTGACTGAATTTAATTTGTTTTTTATATCTGACATACACCGGAGAAATATTAGTACTAACACGTTACGGTCCATACAGAAAGAAATTAATCTAGTTGTAATTGGTGGGGACTTAACAGAAAAAGGTGTGCCAATTGACAGAACAAGGGATAATATCCGCAAATTAAAGCGATGGGATGCTCCAGTATATTTTGTATGGGGAAATAACGACTATGAGGCATTTCCGAGTGAAATTTACCGCTTGTTAAAATCGGAAGGGGTAACAATACTGACAAATAGCAATCATGATATATTAATTGACAAGCATATAATAAGCTTGATTGGGCTCGACTGCTGCCAGTACAGTGAAGCACGGATAGACCTTGCCCTGCAAAATGCAAATGGAAATTATAATATTCTTCTGACACATGACCCAACTGCTTTTTATGAAATGGAGGAATCATTTCAAAATAAAATTGACATGGTGTTAGCTGGTCATACGCATGGTGGTCAGATTCGTGTTTTTGGATTTGGATACTTTGAAAAGGGCGGATTAACGAATTTACGAAACACTAAAGTACTTGTTAGTGAGGGCTATGGATATACCAGACTGCCCTTTCGACTTGGGACAAGGTCAGAATGTCATGTATTAACTTTTCAACAATAATAATTATAATGTTCAACAAATACATCAATAGCATATACTATAGTGTTGAAGGAAGTTAAATTCTATTTAATTTTGTTTAGCAGTTTAGATAGGTTAGATACTTCCTACTGCATAAGTGAAATTTATGCTTCCTCTCCGAAGTTTAGGGGTTCAAAGAAAGCAAATACGCTTTCATAAAAGCCTAACGAAAAGCCTAGTTTTCTAAAAATGTATTTATAAAGGAGGATGCTTTATGCGAATTGAACGAGTGTCCGATAGCCAATTTACAATTTTTTTAACCTTTGATGATCTTGTAGATCGCGGATTTACGAAAGAGGATTTATGGCATGACGCTACTAACGTACGTAATTTGTTTAGTGATATGATGTACGAAGCCAGTACAGAATTGGGATTTGAATTGGAGGGTGTTCTCCTCGTTCAAGTTCATTTAATGCAGGCACAGGGAATGCATGTAATCGTGACTCAAAAAATTGAAAATCAAAGTTGGGAAGAGGATTTCATTGAGATGAAAGTTACGTTAGATGAAAGTAAGGAAATGATATTTTCTTTTAAAGAATTCGAGGATATTATTCAAGTATCATCCTACTTATCTGTTATAAATATGGATGGTGGACAGATTTATTATATGAATAGTCGTTACTATATGCTTCTTCATGAAAGTGAACTAACTCCAAAAAATAAAGAGAATATCATTGCAGTCATGTCTGAATTTTCTTCTCCTAGCATAATTACTTCTCACAGATTAAAGGAGTACGGAAAAATAATTATGCAAGGAAATGCTGTCAATCAAATTATGGAGATCTTTTACGATAATTAAAATCGATTAAAAAACACTAGTCTGAAATTGCCTTCAGTCCAAAATCAAATTCGTTACAAAATAGCCGTATTTTATTGCATATTTATCTTGAACGTGTATACTAATCTCTGAGTACAGATATAATAATTTTTTCGATAATCTAGGAGGTAAATTCATGGTAGCCGATAAACCAGCAGATACTGCCAAGGAAGCAATTGATAAACTGGATGTGTTAAATTCAACACGAACTGTTGTAAAAAGTGCATTAGAGAAATTGGGTTACCCTGATGAGGTATTTGAATTGCTAAAAGAGCCCATTCGAATGATGACAGTGAGAATGCCTGTCCGGATGGATGATGGTTCAATTAAAGTCTTCACTGGATACCGTGCTCAGCATAATGATGCAGTTGGTCCAACAAAAGGTGGGGTAAGATTTCATCCTGATGTTACAGAGAAAGAAGTTAAGGCCTTGTCAATTTGGATGAGTTTAAAAGCAGGAATTATGGATTTGCCATATGGTGGAGGTAAGGGCGGTATTATTTGTGATCCACGTGAGATGTCATTTAGAGAACTAGAAGGAATCAGTCGTGGATATGTACGTGCAATGAGTCAGATTGTTGGCCCAAATAAAGACATTCCCGCTCCTGATGTATTCACTAACTCTCAAATTATGGCATGGATGATGGACGAATATAGCCGAATTGATGAATTTAACAATCCAGGGTTTATCACGGGTAAACCTATTGTTCTTGGTGGTTCACATGGTAGAGAAACCGCTACGGCAAAAGGTGTAACAATTTGTATCGATGAAGCCGCTAGAAAGAAAGGGATAGATGTAAAAGGCGCTAGGGTAGTTGTCCAAGGATTCGGTAATGCTGGAAGTTTTTTGGCGAAATTCTTACATGATGCTGGAGCAAAAATAGTAGGAATCTCTGATGCATATGGCGGATTACACGATCCTGATGGTCTGGACATTGACTATTTACTTGATCGCAGGGATAGTTTTGGTACGGTTACAAAATTGTTTAACAACACAATTTCAAACCAGGATCTGCTAGAATTGGATTGTGATATTTTGGTACCTGCCGCGGTAGAAAATCAAATAAGGGAAGAAAATGCACATAAGATTAAAGCAAGTATTGTAGTGGAGGCGGCCAATGGTCCAACAACACTGGATGCTACAAGAATTTTGTCTGAACGTGGAATATTGCTTGTTCCAGATGTCCTGGCATCAGCTGGCGGTGTAACCGTATCCTATTTTGAATGGGTACAAAATAATCAAGGTTACTATTGGGAAGAAGAAGAAATTCAGGAAAAACTCAAAAAAATAATGGTTAAGGCATTTAACAATATTTACAATACTGCGGAAACCAGACGTGTGGATATGCGCCTTGCAGCATATATGGTCGGCGTTCGTAAAATGGCTGAAGCAGCTAGGTTCCGTGGATGGGTATAATGATTTAGTATTTTACTTAATAAAACGAAAAAAATGACGAAAAAACTCTTATCATGTATAGTTAGGTAGGAGTTTTTTTTGTAGTTAAGAAGGATGAACCCTTTCTTACTGCATAAGTGCTACTAAGGCACTCGTCACTAATGATTGCACTCAGAGTAAAAGGGGTTTAAGAAAGCAACATGCGCTTTCATAAGTACCCCATTATCCAAGTTTTTAAATGTTATATGTAAGAAAAGGAAGTGCTTTATATGCAAAAAGAAAATACAATAATTATTGGGGGAGGACCTTGTGGAATGTCTTGTGCCATTGAGCTTCAGAATCATGGCATAATACCATTGATCATAGAAAAAGAAAATGTGGTAAACACTATTTATAATTTTCCGACCCACCAGACGTTCTTCAGTTCAAGTGAGAAGCTTGAAATAGGAAATATTCCTTTTATTACTGAAAAACAAAAGCCGGTGCGTAATCAGGCTTTAGCATACTATCGAGCTGTAGCTGAACGTACACAGTTAAGAATTAACACATTTGAGAAAGTTGTAGCAATTAATCCAGGAGTAGATAGAATTCAGTTACAAACCGAAAAGAACACAGGTGAAAGATTGGAATATCAGGCAGAGAATTTAATAATTGCTACTGGCTATTATGACCAGCCGAATAAAATGGGAATTCCAGGTGAAGAATTACCAAAGGTGATGCATTATTTCAAAGAATCGCACCCTTATTTCAATAAGGATGTAGTTGTTATAGGAGGTAAAAATTCAGCAGTTGATGCTACCCTGGAATTGCATAAAGCTGGTGCAAAGGTTACAGTCCTATACCGGGGGGACAAGTATTCTGAAAGTATAAAACCCTGGATCTTACCTGAATTCGATGCGCTGGTCAGAAAAGACATTGTAACGATGGAATTTAACGCTAATATATCCAAAGTAACAAATGATAAGGTAGAGTACAGTGTTAATGGTGAAACGAAAACTATTGATAATGATTTTGTCTTTGCTATGACGGGTTACAAGCCTGATCTTCAGTTTCTGAAAAAGGCAGGCGTTGCAATTGATGAGGAGAATGGCTGTCCCATTTTCAATGAAAGTACGATGGAAACGAACGTGGTGGGAATTTACGTAGCTGGAGTAGTTGCAGCTGGTTATAACAATAATAAGATCTTTATTGAAAACGGCAGACACCATGGCGGACTTATCGCGGAATCTATTATGAAAGAATAGAAAAGCAAAGAGACGGGGACATCACTAAAACTTTCCACTTTAAAGACAAATAATAGCGGGATGGGATTTTTTATGTTTAGAATGTTCATTTCAATGGTTGATCTAATACGTGTTGCCCTAAGGTGCGCGAAGTGTTTTTCCGCAGCGGCTTCATAGCATTTAATCGTTTCTACACTACGTCGCACTTTATATCTAAATCAGAAACAAAACAAAATCCGAACTAATTCGAATTCTATTTCAAGAATTTTGAATCATAGTTCGGATTTTAGTTTGATTTAACACTTTTGTCTTGGCCACTATTATTTGTTTTAACTATAATTCTTTTTCAAAAATATCAGTTAATAAATTGACGTCCTTTGTTTTTTCTAACGCTATCATTAACTTAATTCTTGCTTTAGGCCCGGTTAACCCATTCGACATTATTACACCAATTTCCTTAAGTTGTTTACCGCCACCATCATATCCGTAAGTTGGCTGTACAATTCCTCGGAAACATCTGGATACCAATATAACTGGAATTCCTTTTTTAATAAACACTTGTATTGGCTTAACGGTACCATTAGGCAAATTCCCTTGTCCCAAACCTTCTATTACAAGGCCATGTGGATTGGCCTGGAGAATCGCGTTAAGAATCTGTTCATCCATTCCAGCGTATGCTTTTAGTAAAAATACTTTTTTAGTAATTTGACTTACCGGATGTGAATGCCTGGCTAAGATCGTATGATGAAAAATTATAGATTCTTTTGTTATGATTCCAATTGGACCATACTGTGGGCTTTGAAAAGTTGCTACATTACTTGTTGATGTCTTTGTTACATTTGTTGCAGTATGTATCTCATCGTTCATTACGACGAGTACTCCTTTGTTTGCAGCTTCATGATCTGTTGCTACTCGCAGTGAACTTATTAAGTTATAAAGGGCATCTGAGCCAATTTCATTAGTTGACCGCATTGCTCCAGTAATGACGACAGGTTTCTGTGTTTTAACAACCAAATCCAAAAAATATGCTGTTTCCTCCAGCGTATCAGTGCCATGAGTTATTACAACTCCATCATAGTTATATGTTAACTGGTCAACCTTTTTAGCTAGCTCCAGCATATGTTGTGGAGTTATTTGCGGTGATGGAAGAGAGAATAAGTTAATTTCATCAATATTAGCGTACCTTTGAAAATAACCCGAAAAATCTGTTAATGGGTGGTGTTTGGTTGTATTGACTTCACCTGTATTTTTATTTTCCACCATCGAAATTGTTCCACCTGTATGGATAATCACAATATTTTTCATGTACAATCACCAGCCTAAATTCTATTTTAATTTCTGAAACATAATGATACGATTATATCAAGATAATTGGAGAGAGGTCTTTGTCATGTTAGCTATTGTATCTGCCGGAATAGCACCTGCACTCGCATTAATGTCATTTATTTATTTGAAAGACAGATTCACAGAACCATTTTCACTAATCCTGAAGACGTTTATATTAGGTGCATTGCTCGTATTTCCGATAATGTTTATCCAATATGCACTCACCATAGAGAACGTCAGCAGTAATAATTTCATGCAATCATTCCTGGAAGTAGGTTTTATTGAGGAATTTTTTAAATGGTTCATTTTTCTGTATGTAATTTATCATCATACAGAATTTGATGCACATTATGATGGAATTGTATATGCTGTTTCTATAAGTTTAGGATTTGCTACAGTAGAAAACTTTCTGTACTTGCTTACAAACGGAATCGAATATGCATTTACAAGAGCCCTATTTCCGGTGTCATCACATGCTTTGTTCGGTGTGATAATGGGATATCACTTTGGAAAAGCTAAAGTTAACAGTTATTATAAGAAATGGAATATTGTTTTAGCATTGATTTTACCCATCACCTTACATGGCAGTTATAACTATATACTTAAAACGATAACGAGTAATTGGCTAACATTACTGATTCCATTTATGATTGTACTCTGGATAATCGGATTACGTCGAGTTAAAACTGCAAATCAGTCAAACTTGGAAGATATAGTTCAAAAAAAAAGAAAAATGCAAGCTTGAGATCCTTTGTATCCTATAGATACTGAGGATTTTTTTATTGTTAAAAATCTTAATGAATAAAAAGGGCGTTTAGTTAAAAAATAGGTATCATATGACAATGCATTAGCAGGAGGAAACTAAATGACCTATAAAAAACTGTTCCTATTCATTATCATTATATGTTTTTTAGTGGTAGGACTTCAAACATCACATACCACAAAACCAGTAAATGCATTTACCTCACAAGTTGTTCAACACGGTGCTGTTGGGGATGATGTAATTGAATTGCAGGCAAGGTTACAATATCTTGGTTTTTATAATGGGAATATTGATGGTGTTTTTGGATGGGGGACTTATTGGGCATTACGTAATTTTCAATATGAATTTGGTCTTAAAGTTGATGGCTTAGCAGGACTTACTACAAGGCAAAAGTTAGTAGAAGCGAGTGAGTATGATAGGGGCTATGTAAGAGAACAGATTCGAAAGGGAAAAGATTTTACACACTACGGCGGAGTTGATAATTCTAAACAGACGACTCCAGATAAAAAAAATAATCAACAGAAAAATCAGCAGGATAAGAAGAACAATCAAAAAGGTGCAAATAATGATCAACAAACATCAGTTGAACCCACTTCTGTAAATGTACCTCAAGGGTACTCTCAAAATGACATTCAATTAATGGCAAATGCGGTTCATGGAGAATCTCGTGGTGAATCTTACGTAGGACAAGTTGCAGTTGCAGCTGTAATTTTAAATCGGGTTGAAAGTTCCACATTTCCGAATACTGTTTCCGGTGTCGTTTTTGAACCAAGGGCATTTACTGCTGTTGCTGATGGACAAATTTGGTTAACTCCAAACGAGCAAGCGAAAGAGGCTGTCCTGGATGCAGTAAATGGCTGGGATCCTTCAGGAAACGCATTGTATTACTTTAACCCAGATACCGCAACTTCAGATTGGATTTGGTCAAGACCACAAATCAAAAAAATAGGGAAACACATATTTGCTAAATAGCAAGGAGTGATAAGAATGATACGATGGATTTTAATTGGCGTGCTTACTATTGGAATAGCGGGTACAGCATTTTGGGGTTATCAGGAGCATCAGGATAAAAACGCAATTCTAATACAAGCGGAAAATACGTATCAGCGAGCTTTTCATGAACTTTCATATAACATGGATTTGTTGAATGACAAAATAGGTACAGCATTAGCGATGAACTCAAAAGAGCGCTTGTCACCACAAATGGTTGAAATTTGGCGATTAACATCTGAGGCAATATCAGATGTTGGGCAATTGCCACTTACATTGCTACCTTTTAATAAGACAGAAGAATTTCTTGCTAATATAGGTGATTTTACTTATCGTACCGCAGTAAGAGATTTAAAGAAGGATCCATTGACGGATAAGGAAACAGCAACACTTGAAGAACTATATAAACAGTCAGGTGAATTAAAAAATGAATTAAGACAAGTACAGCATGTGGTTCTAGAAGAGAATTTGCGATGGATGGATGTCCAACTGGCATTAGCAACTCAAGACGAACAATCAGATAATACGATTGTCGATGGGTTTAAAACTGTTGAAAAGAAAGTGGAGGGTTACACTGAAAGTAATACAAATGCATCGCTCACTGGGACTTCCTCTAAAGAACATGAGTATCAATTTTTGAATGGAGATAAACTTGATAAAAATGAAGCATTAGAGAAAGGTAAAAAATTGTTCAATGTTAATAATGACAATAACCTTACAGTTACAAAGAGCGGTAAAGGTTCAGATATACCAACTTATAGTATTTCTTATAAGAATGGTAATAAAAATGCTTATATGGATATATCCCAAAAAGGGGGGCATCCAATAACCCTGTTAGTAAACAGAACTACCAAAGAACAAAAGATTAGTCTAAATAAAGGTTTGGAGAAAGCAAAGGGTTATTTAGAGGAAAACGGGTTTAAGGATATGACGATATTTTCAAGTAATCAATTTAGTAATGTTGGGGTGTATTCATTTCTCTACAAGCAGGATGACGTTCGGGTGTTCTCGGATGCAATTGAGGTGAAAGTAGCTTTGGATAATGGTGACTTACTTGGATTCACTGCCAGGAATTACTTTATGAACCATAAGAAAAGAGATATTCCCGAGCCAAAGTTATCTGTAAAAGAGGCAAAGAATAAAGTGAATCCTGAAGTTAAAATAAATGAGGAACATATGGCTGTTATTGACAATGATATTGGTGAAGAAGTATTAGTTTATGAATTTCTAGGTGTTCTTGATAATGAGACGTACAGAATATTTATTAATGCTATGGATGGTACGGAAGAAAAGGTTGAAAAGCTAGATGGAACTGAAATTAACTTTGCGATGAGAACACGAGTACAAGTATCTGTTTAGACGGATTATATGATTAAACAGAAACAAGATGAACTTGAGTGGTTTAGGAAATGTGATAGACTATTGTCAGTTGCTCACTTTCTAAAGCCCTCCGTCAGTTATAGTACAAAAGGGATGGACTTAGGGTCTTTCCCTTTTTTGATTTTTCTGTAATAATATAGGTATAAAGTATTGCTGAGATGGGGGGGATTGAACTTGAAGATCGGGACTTTACTGAATCTTGAGTTGAAACAGAAGCAAAAGGATAAGATTGAAAAATATCGTTGCAAAATAGTTGATAAAAATGAAGATTATCTATTTATCGACTATCCAATTGATATAAAAACGAATAAAACTGCCTTTCTTCATAAGGGCACGCATCTTTCAGCAGAATATGTGGGAAATGATCAATCCGTTTATAAATTCCAAACAGAGATAGTAGCAAAGGTTAAATTGAATGTCCCAACCCTTGCAATAAACTTTCCTGATAAAGACAATATAAAGAGGATTCAGCGGAGAGAGTATGTACGAATCGAAACCGCAATTGATATAGCATTTCATAGTTCAAATGACTCATTTACTACTGTAACTTCTGATATAAGCGGTGGAGGAATGTCTATAATTGTACCAAATGGAAATAAAATGAAGGAAAAAGAAGAGGCAAACGTCTGGATAGTTCTTCAGATGCACTCAGGCGAATTTCAATATGTAACAGCGTTGGTTGAGGTTATTCGAATTAAGGAATCCGAAACTGCAGCTAATATAGCATCCTTGAAGATTATTCAAGTAACAAAAGCAGATCGACAAAGCATTGTTCGTTACTGTTTTGAAAAACAACGTGAGGCGCGAAAAAAAGAATTACTCTAGAATATTATATTATTTTTGTACCATGCTTATTTATTCAGAAAGTTGTATCATTGGCCTCATTTACACTAGAGTGTGGCAATTTTTACATTGTTTAAGTTTAATTATTTTGGATTATATTAAAACCAATAGACCATGTTTTTATAGTTATGTTATTATCTTACATAAGGGTTTTATTTATACTTGGCTCTATGCCAAGTTTTTCTATAACGACATAGTTAATGACTTGAGATATTGAGGGGAATGAATTACGAAAATGAAAGCAATCGCAATCGCAATTGACGGACCGGCAGCGGCGGGTAAAAGTACGGTGGCTAAAATCGTGGCAAAAAAACTTACATATGTTTACATTGATACTGGAGCAATGTATAGAGGATTAACTTTAAAAGCTCTTAATAAAGGGGTTCCCCTGGAAGATGAACAGCAACTTGCTGCATTATTAGCAGATACAGAGATTGATTTGAGCATGGATAAAAAGGGGAATGGACAACGTGTTATGGTTGATAACGAGGACGTTACGCGCAGTATACGTACCGAGGAAGTAACAAATAATGTATCATATGTTGCCAAACATCCCAGTATTCGAAATGATATGGTGAAAAGACAACAAATACTTGCGGAAAAACGTGGAGTTGTTATGGATGGGCGTGATATTGGTACACATGTTTTACCAAATGCGCAGGTAAAGATATTTCTGATTGCCACTGTGGAGGAACGCGCTAAACGAAGGTATGAAGAAAACATACGAAAAGGATTCTCTGCTGACCTGGAGAGATTAAAGCAAGAAATCCAGCAAAGAGATTTGATTGATTCTAAACGGGAGGCAGCTCCACTGACAAAAGCAAATGATGCAATAGAGATTGACACAACTGCCTTAACAATTGATGAAGTAGCTGAGTCAATACTACACCAGGCATCTAAAGTGATTGCTGAGTAGAGGGGGGGCAAGTATGAGTCTTTATAAATTTGCCAGAACAGTTGTAGCAATAATATTTTTCCCATTGTTTCGGATTAAAATAATCGGAAAGGAAAACGTTCCAAGTAATGGGCCGGTTATTATATGTTCAAATCATATCTCAAATCTTGACCCACCAGTAGTTGGGATCACTTCGCCTCGTGATATATTTTTTATGGCAAAAGGTGAACTATTTGAAAAACCATTTTTGGGGAAACTACTGTTAGGAATTCGTGCATTCCCTGTTAAGAGAGGGTTGAAAGACCGCAATGCTTTACGTAAGGGATTAGACATTTTAGAGAATGGCGAGACATTAGGCCTGTTTCCTGAGGGTACACGCAGTAAAACGGGCGAACTTGGAAAACCATTAGCAGGAGCAGGGTTTTTCGCGTTAAGATCTAATGCGACAATTGTACCGTGTGCGATAATAGGTCCATATAAGCCAGGAAGAAAACTTACTGTTATCTATGGAAAACCCATGGACATGCAATCCTATAGGGAGGCTAAGTCTTCTGCAAAGGATGCGGCTGACGCAATCATGTCTGAAATTAAAATTTTAATCGAAAAACATAATTCCCAGCCTGCATCACTTGACAAATAATTATAAATATTAGAAGTTATAAAAAAGAGAGTTTTAATGTATTGTTGTTTTGTACTTTAAGGAGGGCTAATTGTATGAGTGAATCTAGTAATGAAATGACGCAGTTTGAGATAGGAGATATTCTAACAGGAACTGTGGTTAAAGTTGAGGATAAACAAGTTCTTGTAGATATTGGTTATAAATCGGAGGGAATTGTTCCGATCAGCGAACTATCAAGTCTGCACATCGATCAAGCGAGTGATCTCGTAAAAGAAGGTGATACACTCACACTACAAGTGAAGAAAATGGAAGATGATGAAATTATTTTATCCAAAAAAGCAGTAGATGCTGAAAAAGCATGGGAAGCGTTAGAAGAAAGCTATCAAAATAATGAAGTATTTGAAACAGAAATTAAAGAAGTAGTAAAAGGTGGTCTGGTTGTAGACGTTGGTTTACGCGGATTCATTCCTGCATCTTTAGTAGAAACTTACTTTGTAGAAGACTTTTCAGACTATAAAGACACAACATTAACTGTTAAGATCGTTGACTTGGATAAAGAACAAAATCGAGTTATATTATCTCATAAAGATGTTGTTCAGGATGAATCTAAACAACAAAAGCAGCAAGTACTACAAACGCTGGAACAGGGTCAAGTTTTAGAGGGTGTCGTTCAGCGCTTAACAAGCTTTGGTGTTTTTGTTGACCTTGGAGGCATTGATGGACTTGTTCATATTTCTCAGCTAGCCCACGAGCATGTCGAAAAGGCTTCAGATGTTGTGGCTGAAGGTGATAATATTAAAGTTGAAATCTTATCTATTGATCGGGATAATGAGCGTATTTCTCTCTCTCGTAAGAAAGTATTACCAGGACCTTGGGCAGATATTCAGGAACGTGTTTCAAAAGGAGATGTTCTGGAAGGAACAGTCAGACGACTTGTGAACTTTGGTGCATTTGTAGAGGTTTTATCAGGGGTTGAAGGACTTGTTCATATTTCCCAAATTGCTAACCGACACATTGGTACACCCCAAGAAGTACTTGATGTTGGTCAACAGGTACAAGTCAAAGTACTTGATGTAAGTGAACAAGAAGAGCGGATGTCGCTTAGCATAAAAGAACTTGAGCAGGAACAGGAAGCTGCAGAATTTAAACAATATGAAAAAGATGAAGACCAGTCAGGGTTTCAGCTTGGAGATTTCATTGGTGATAAATTAAATAAATACAAATAATATTTTATTCAGCTCTTCCGACAGCAGGGAGAGCTGTTTTTTTGAAAAGCTCTTGTAGTATGTTTAAAATGGTTAAGTTTTGGCAGAGGACAATACTACTAAGATTAGAAATCACATCATAATAAGCATTCATTTCGCCCAGATGTTGAAGTAGCGGAATGAGAATCCGTCTCAGCCTTCCGAGTGGAAATACTTCATTCCCTTAATTGTATAATCCTTCCAGTTGGAACACTCCACTTCCTTGTGAACTTTCATGGTAGTGAGTGTTCCTTGCGAACAAGGAAGACTAAGAACGCCACACCTTGTGTCAATGTCTGCACTAGAACGTTTTATGCGTAGGAGCTTGTGATGACCCCTAGATACGCGAGTATATTCCAGTTGCGTGATCAGAGATCCTCACTAACTGACACTAATCGGACTTCCCTTGTAAGTCTCACAGTTTATATCAACTATTTGTTAGAATCGATTGGTTGAAAAAAGCAACATATTTAAAAATTAGCCTTTAGAAAAGGATTATTATTTATAAACCCTATTTATATTTAAGAACATACGGTATTTGTTTAAAAGTAAAAAATAAATGCCATAATAGTAAATATAGTAGGTGGTTAAACATGGGTAATGGACTTATTTTTTACTGGCTTTGTTGGGTCTTATGGATTATAGTTACGTTCTTTATGAAAAAAGAGAAGCAAAGGATGTTTTTGGCATGTTGGATTCTTTTGCTAATCTTATTTTCCAACTTGCAGCTTTCCATAGACTTATTTAGCATTTCGGTTAGTTTCATTATTTTTCTTGGAGGAACACTGTTCTTACATGTGAAACTCCCACGGTTGATATATCATTCAATAATTTCATTTATTGTATGCATTGGGTATATAGGTATCCTAATTTGGGTAAATATTACCCCTATAAGTCTTTTCCTCCCTCAGCTAATAACAGTTTCCGTTCTCCTGTTAATTTTAATTATGTTATTGACAAATGGTCTTTTAAATAGACTAGGAGCAGGTTTATTTGGTATTGCATGTGGTGAAATGGTATTTAGTATGATTATGGCTAATTATTCAATCCAAAAGACGGTAGGGGATATGATTTTCTTTGATTGTGTGCTGATCGTTACAATGCTTTTACTTTGTAGTAGTATATTTTTAACATTGAACCGTAAAATTTATATATTTGTTTCAACAAATAGACATTTAATAAAGCAACGAGCTTAATAATGATTGTGAATATAACTTTCTTTTGCTAGAATTAGGAAAGTTAATGGAGTACTAAATTAATGTAAAAACTTAGAGATATTAAAGAAAGGATGTTCCTTTCATGAGGAAATCTGTTGTTGCAATTGTAGGGAGACCTAATGTAGGAAAATCGACTATTTTCAATAGACTGGTAGGAGAAAGAATATCTATTGTGGAGGATGTCCCAGGGGTAACCAGGGACCGGATATACGCCCAAGCTGAATGGTTAACATCAACATTTAATTTGATCGATACGGGCGGTATAGAGATTGGTGATGAGCCGTTACTTGTTCAAATGCGCCAGCAAGCTGAGGTCGCCATCGATGAGGCTGATGTAATAATATTTTTACTAAATGGCCGTGAAGGAATAACGGGTGCAGATGACGAAGTTGCTAAAATGCTATTCAAGTCAAATAAACCTGTTGTGGTTGCTGTTAATAAAATGGACAACCCGGAAATGCGTGAACAAATATACGAATATTATTCCTTAGGTTTTGGTGAGCCATATCCTATATCAGGGTCTCATGGGCTCGGGTTAGGCGATTTATTGGATGCAGTTGTAGATTATTTTCCAGAAAAAAGTGATGAGGATGTAAAAGATGATACAATCTACTTTAGTTTAATTGGAAGACCAAATGTTGGAAAGTCTTCTTTAGTTAATTCTATGCTTAATGAAGAAAGAGTTATTGTAAGTGAAATAGAAGGGACTACAAGGGAAGCTACTGACACACATCTGCAAAGAGATGACCAGGATTATGTAATAATTGATACCGCCGGAATGCGTAAACGTGGAAAGGTGTACGAGACCACAGAGAAATATAGTGTATTACGTGCATTAAAAGCAATAGAACGTTCTGATGTGGTTCTGGTTTTAATTGACGCCGAAACAGGAATAAGAGAACAGGATAAGAAAATTGCTGGTTATGCACATGAAGCTGGAAGAGCTGTTATACTTGTTGTAAATAAATGGGATACAGTTGAAACGAATGAAAAAACGATGAAAGAATTTGAAACCAAAGTACGTTCGCATTTTCTATTCTTGGATTATGCCCCAATTGTATTTCTTTCTGCTAAAACAAAGAAACGACTGCATACGTTAATTCCAGCAATAAAAGTTGCCAGCGAAAATCATGCAAAGCGTATCCAAACCAATGTCTTGAACGATGTAATTATGGATGCGATAGCAATGAATCCAACTCCGACAGTAAAGGGAAAACGCTTAAAAGTGTTATATGCAACGCAAGTGGCTGTTAAACCACCAAGCTTTGTTGTTTTTGTTAATAATCCTGAGTTAATGCACTTTTCATACGAAAGATTTTTGGAAAATAAAATTAGAGATGCCTTTGGTTTTGTTGGAACTCCAATAAAAATATTCGCACGAAGTCGTCAATAGGGAGGATTTGAAAATGGGTAAAGTAGCTGTGTTAGGCGCTGGCAGCTGGGGAACAGCATTAGGAATTGTATTAGCTGATAACGGACATGATGTTCGCTTATGGACTCATCGAAAAGAACAAGCCGATGTAATTAATACGACGCACAAGAATGAAAATTATTTAGATATAACGATTCCTGAACAACTGAAAGCCTTTCATGATTTGGAAAAAGCAGTTGATGATGTCACGGCTATTGTATTGGTTGTCCCTACGAAAGCCATTCGTGATGTTTGCAAGCAGTTAGATACAATACTAAAACACAAAGTTACTATAATTCACGCCTCCAAAGGTATTGAACCAGAATCGCTAAAACGGGTATCTGAATTAATTGGCGAGGAAATGAGCGAATATACTCAGGAGGATATTGTTGTTTTATCTGGACCAAGTCATGCGGAAGAAGTAGGAAAAAGACAGCCAACGACTGTGACAGTATCATCAAAGGACATCCAAAATGCTGAATTAGCTCAGAATTTGTTCTTTAACGAATCATTTCGTGTTTATACAAGTCCTGATATAGTAGGGATAGAACTTGGTGGTGCATTAAAAAATATTATTGCGCTTGGAGCTGGAATTTCAGATGGGTTGGGTTATGGAGATAATGCAAAAGCAGCCCTTATTACCAGAGGGCTAGCAGAAATAACACGGCTAGGTGCATCGCTTGGTGCTAATCCATTGACTTTTCTTGGACTGCCCGGTGTTGGTGACCTTATCGTTACATGTACAAGTGTTCACAGTAGAAACTGGCGCGCCGGAAACCTGTTAGGAAAAGGACAGAAGCTGGAAGAAGTATTAGATGAGATGGGTATGGTTGTTGAAGGTGTAAGAACTACTAAGGCAGCTAATCAATTTGCACAAAAGCAGCATATTGAAATGCCGATTACTAACGGCATATATCAGATTTTATTTGATGACTTGAATCCAAGAGATGTAGTTGAGCAGCTAATGAATCGAAGCAAAAAAGAAGAAATGGACGACCTTGCAACGTTGCTCCGTACAAACTATTCAAAATAACACGGAATCGTTCTCCTTGCATACAATATGGTGAATTAACTATGCAAGGAGGCGAGCATGTGAGTAATTTTCAAGACAATCTATTTGACAAAATACAACAAAAGTCAGATGTAAATCCTGATGAAATTTATAAAGTCGCAAATTCTGTAAAGAACGCAGATTTTTCTGATGAAAAAACTGTAAGAGATCTAGTAAGGCGATTGTCCAGAGTTGCCAATAAACCAATTTCTAAAGCCAAGGAAGACCAGATTGTTAAATCTATAACCAGTAGTAACATGCCAGTGGATATGCAATCTTTAAATAAAATGTTCAAAAAATAGTCATATCTGGGCAAGTGAGGATACATTAGTTCGTATGCTCGCATAAAATGAATCGCACAAGCATTCATGGATAGAGTTGCTGTGGGTATTATTTAGTCAAACCGGGATGGAGATAGCCCCCCTTCATCCCGGATTTTTAATGTGTACATAATGCTCTTACAAACGCCCTTATGTTATAATACGATGTGCATATTAAGAATAGGAGTGAAAGCAATGTCAGTATCAATGCTTAAAATGTATATATCATTTGGTGGCATGGCACTATTACTTTTAGCTATTGGACTTATCATACTTAGCAGATATAAATTAAATGGCATTTTAGCAGGGATTGTTTCTGTTTTAGCGTATCTTTCTTTGATACTCGGAGGGATAATCATAATATATATCGTTTTTAGTGGTCCAACAGGATAGGAGGCTTATCATGAAACATACATATATTCGGGCTTTGAGTGCATTTCTGATTATCATTTTTCTAACTGGATGTCTCTATCCAAATAGTGAATTATCGAAAAATAAAGTACCAAATGAAGCTCAGCTAGAAAAAATTCAGTCAGCAGTCGATACGTATCAGAAAGAAACTAACGGACTGGTTCCGATAAAAACCAAATCAAGCGATACACCAGTCTTTCAAAAGTATCTAGTCGATTTTGGCAAGCTAAAAGAACGGAACAATATAGCGGAAATACCTGGGAACGCATTTGAAAACGGTGGTATTTATCAATATGTGTTAATTACCCCTGAGGATAACCCGCACGTCAAGCTAATTGACTTACGAATCACTGAAGCGATCAGGGATGTGAGTGTAAAACTGGAAATTTATCGAAGTGAACATATTTATCCTCCATATGGAGAAGAGGTTGCAGATGGTGTTTTTAAAGTAGATTATAAAAAATTAAATTTAGATGATTATCCTTATGTTACAAGTCCATACTCAAAAAATAATCTGCCTATTGTAATGGATACAAAAGGAAAACTTTATGTGGATTACCGTATTGATTTGATGAATGCATTAAAGGAATATGAACACGATTTTAAATCTGGAGAAGATATCCGGTATATACTTGCAAATAATAGCCCCTTTGTTCCCGCTTACTCTTTACCATATACTATTCATGAAGGTGAGCCTGTTTTTAATAACACAACAAAATAAACTATCATAATAAATCCCTTGTTACATATATTGTGTTGCAAGGGGTTTTTTGCGTATTATCTGTAAAACTCTTTTGATGACTTAACAAAAATTATCTTTTAGACATAATTAAGTCATATTTTGATAGGACAACATCATAGAATTGTAATGTCAATTATTCTTAGTTTGTTTAATATTAATGGAACAGGAGATCGGGAGGGGATCGTTTGGAGAGAGTTGATATTTTTAAAGATATTTCGAAACGGACGAATGGAGATATTTATCTTGGAATTGTAGGTGCAGTCCGGACCGGGAAATCAACTTTTATTAAGCGCTTTATGGAGTTGGTAGTTTTACCGAATATTGCAGATGAAAGTGAACGGGGAAGAGCACACGATGAGTTACCTCAGAGTGCAGCAGGAAAAACGATAATGACAACAGAACCTAAATTCATTCCGAACCAGGCTGTATCGGTACATGTGGACGAGGGACTTGATGTTAATGTCCGGTTAGTGGATTGTGTTGGATATGCTGTTAATGGTGCTAAGGGATTTGAAGATGAGAATGGCCCTAGAATGATTAATACACCATGGTATGAAGATCCAATACCTTTCCATGATGCAGCAGAGATTGGTACGCGAAAAGTAATTCAGGAGCACTCTACAATTGGTGTTGTTATAACCACAGATGGATCAATCGGAGAGATTGAAAGAGCAGATTATCAGGAATCCGAAGCGAAAGTTGTTGAAGAATTAAAAGAAGTTGGTAAACCATTTATCATGGTCGTAAACTCTGTTAGACCAACAAGTCAGGAAACCGAATTGCTTCGTCAGGAACTAGTAGAAAAGTACGATATCCCAGTGTTAGCTATGAGCATCGAATCAATGACTGAACATGACGTTTATAATGTACTAAGAGAATCACTTTATGAATTTCCGGTTCTTGAAGTTAATGTGAATTTGCCCAGCTGGGTCATGGTCTTAAATGAGGATCATTGGTTAAGGAAGAATTATCAGGAAGCAATTCAGGCAACAGTAAAAAATATAAGAAGACTAAGAGATGTGGATCATATAGTTGGAGATTTTTCAGATTATGATTATATTGACAACGCAAACCTTGCAGGTATGGAAATGGGGGAAGGAGTTGCAGAAATTGATCTTCATGCCCCAGATTACTTATATGATGAAGTATTAAAAGAAATTGTTGGAGAAGAAATTCGCGGTAAAGACCATTTGCTTGAATTAATGCAAGATTTCGCCCATGCAAAACGTGAATATGATAATGTCTCAGGTGCATTGCAAATGGTAAAACAAACTGGTTATGGGATAGCAGCTCCAACCTTGGAGGATATGGAATTAGAAGAACCAGAGATTATTCGTCAAGGATCAAGATTCGGAGTCAGGTTAAAAGCGGTTGCCCCTTCCATTCACATGATTAAAGTTGAAGTGGAGTCAGAATTTGCACCAATTATTGGAACTGAAAAACAGAGTGAAGAACTAGTAAGGTATTTAATGCAAGATTTTGAGGAGGACCCTTTATCCATCTGGGAATCTGACATCTTCGGCAGATCCTTGAGTTCGATTGTAAGAGAGGGAATCCAGGCAAAAATAGCATTAATGCCAGAAAACGCTAGGTATAAATTAAAAGATACGCTTGAACGTATAATTAACGAAGGTTCAGGTGGCCTAATAGCAATTATCTTATAGCAGCTTTAATTAGTTGCTATTTTTTTTATTTTTCTTTTCTAAAAGTTGCAGGAATTTCTCTATCTATGTCGTATATAACTAAAAGAGCCTATTATAACTAGTCTTAATACTATTGAACATCACGATGGATTATTTTTCCATAATAGCAATTTTTAGATGCAAAAATGGGAAAAAATAGCTAAATATTAAATAAAAACTGAGAAAATAGGCGATTATTGTTGAAATTTATTTCAATCTCGGTTAGTATAAGCCTTGTCATCAATGAATTTGGTGGCAATAGGTATAAAAAATGACAACTTGGTAACAAATGGAATTAGAATAATTTTGTACCAATGTCGAATGAATTTTGGGAGGAGGTGAATGTCATGAATAAAACAGACCTAGTAAACGCAGTTTCAGAAAAAAGTGAGCTTTCAAAAAAGGATGCTACTAAAGCAGTAGATGCAGTTTTTGAATCTGTCATGGATTCACTTAAAGATGGTGAAAAAGTACAATTGATTGGATTCGGGAATTTCGAAGTACGTGAGCGTTCAGCACGTAAAGGTCGTAACCCGCAAACTGGGGAAGAGATCAAAATTCCTGCAAGTAAAGTTCCTGCATTCAAACCAGGAAAAGCCCTAAAGGAAAGCGTTAAATAATATCTTACATAGGGCGAAAAAAGGGCACGTAACTACGTGCCCTTTTTTCTTTGTAAGAAAATATGAATCCTTTCAACCGTATAAGTGCAACTAAGGCTTATTTACATCAAAGCTTGGCGATAAGTCAAGCTTATGAATTCAACTTGTTGTTGCGAATACAACTGAAACTAACGTTAGCCATCCTGTGATATTCAGTTATAATTTATCATTACGAACGATAATTCCTTCTATGCTGTTCACTTAACTTTTTTGATTATGGAACATGTTTAAATTATGCTATAATAACAATATCAATAAGGAATGCTTGAAAGGGAACAGGTGGTTGTTTTGCAGACATCCAGTATGGATATGGGAAACTTAAAAACATTAATAAAAGAAAGAATGCATAATTCATATTTAGAAAAATACTTAAAAGCCCCGGTTTTGAATGAAGATAAATTATTTATATTAACTTCAATCTTAGACAATACTGATTTGCCAGATGATAAAAAAAAGAATTATACCGTATCAACAATGCTAGTACAAATGGCATTAGATACACATGATTTGGTTCCCAAAACAAATGATTCAGAGCAATCCAATACAGATAAAGTCACAAAGCAATTATCAGTATTGGCTGGGGATTACTATAGTGGATTATACTATTTACTTCTGGCGGAAATAGAAGATTTAGAAATGGTTCGTATCCTAGCTACTGCAATCAAAGAAATTAACGAGTATAAAATGCAATTATATTATAGACATATAGAATCCTTCGAGACATTTATAACGATCGTTAAAAAAATTGAAACACTACTGTATATTCATGTGGCTGAATATGTGGGTGAGACAACTGTTAGCGGGATTTCGGCTAGATGGCTATTAACTAGAAAACTTAATGAAGAAAGAAAGAGTATGCTGCATAGTAGTACTTCCGCGCTGTTTTCTAATTGGTATAATCAAAATTCTTCAACTAATACATTTACAATGCATGTTGCAGAGACATATGTTAGCAAGGAAATTGGATCCGTGAGAAACCAGTTGAATCACTTTCCAAAGCATCTTACAGCAGTAAAATCACATATTCAAGAGACTTTGAATGAATTTCCTAATGGAAACAGAAGAATTGTGGAGGAAGGGTAGGCAAATGAATCAGCAATCAAAAGAAGAACGTGTTCATCACGTATTTGAAAAAATCTATGATAACTATGATTCCATGAACTCTATAATTTCTTTTCAGCGCCACAAGGCTTGGAGAAAAAGTGTTATGCAGCGGATGAATGTTGAAAAAGGTTCAGTTGCACTTGATGTATGTTGTGGCACTGGAGACTGGTCCATTGCTCTTGCTGAAGCAAGTGGCAGTACAGGTGAAGTAATCGGTTTGGATTTCAGCCATAATATGTTATCTGTCGCAGAAGAAAAAAACGAGGTATTAGACTATAGTCAGCTTTCCTTTGTGCAAGGAAATGCAATGGATCTGCCATACGAGGATAATTCATTTGACTATGTCACAATTGGTTTTGGGTTGCGGAATGTTCCAGATTATATGACTGTATTAAAAGAAATGTATCGCGTTGTTAAGCCAAATGGAAAAGTAGTTTGTCTTGAGACTTCACAGCCAACAATGAATGGATTTCGTCAAGGTTACTATTTTTATTTTCGTTTTATTATGCCATTATTAGGTAGAATGTTTGCTAAAAGTTATAAAGAATATGCATGGTTACATGAATCAGCTAAAGATTTTCCTAATAAGAAAGAGCTGAAACAGATGTTTCAATCAGCAGGATTTACTCGTGTACAAGTGAAAAGCTATACAGGTGGTGTAGCTGCAATGCATATGGCAACAAAAGAACAATAAATAATCGACTTTAGTTCGGAACTTAAAGTAAAAGGTGACATGCATGAAACTATCTAAAACTTACGGGTATTTAAACAAAGAACTGGATATTATAGAGTATGCTTTAAGTAACGCTATTCAAGCAGACAACGATGTATTACGTGAGGCGTCTACACAGTTACTGCAGGCAGGGGGGAAACGAATTCGCCCTGTTTTTGTGTTGTTATGCGGACAGCTTGGAAACTACAATATCGATCGCATTAAAACGGTTGCGGTATCGCTAGAATTAATACATATGGCTTCATTGGTCCATGATGATGTAATAGACGATGCAGAATTGCGAAGAGGTAAACCTACAATTAAACAACTCTATGGGAACCGTGTTGCAATGTATACAGGTGATTACATACTTGCTCGAGCGCTGGAAAACATAACAGCACTCTCAAAGCCAACTGCACATCGTGTTCTTTCTAAAACAATGGTACAAGTGGCTACGGGCGAAATAGAACAAATTAAAGATAAATATAATTGGGATCAGAACTTACGGAGTTATCTCCGCAGGATTAAACGTAAGACAGCTTTATTAATTGCTACAAGCTGTAAATTGGGTGCAATAGCTGGTGATGTACCTGAAGCAGATGCAGAGAAACTATATCGTTATGGATACTACATAGGTATGTCCTACCAGATTATTGACGATATTCTTGATTTCACGGCTTCTGAAAATGAACTTGGCAAACCTGCTGGAAATGATCTCTTACAGGGAAACATCACATTACCTGTTTTAGTTGCAATGAAAGATAAAAATTTTAGCGATTTAGTAAAGGACACATTTAAGGATCCCAATCAGGTTTCTGAAAGACAAATGGCTAACTTATTGACTGAGTTAAAGAAAACAAATGCAATAACTGAATCTTATAAGATAAGTGACCATTATTTAAAAAAGGCATTAAATGAATTAGTGACAATCCCAAACCACAAGGCCAAACAAACTTTGCAGAGTATTGCAAAATATATTGGCAAGAGACGCTCGTAGATAGTGTCTGTTTTCTAAAAGTTTATTGCATTGAATATAAATGCGACACTGTGAAATACTTTTCTGATTTGTGATGTCTTAGAACAAGGAAAGCGTCGGCAGCATTACATCGCAAGAAGAAAATTGGTTTTTATTTTCGATTTGGAGAAGACAGATGCCAATAACATTAGCAATCACATAATAATCAGCATAAATTCGGCCAATTGTTGAAGAACTCATTTTTAATAGTATGAGATCAGGTTTACTAATTTTGCGGATCCTCATACCGTTATTTGCTTGGTAGTAAGAAGGTATAAATACTTTATTACTGCATAAGTGCAACTAAGGCTTATCTGTATTAAGGCTTGGCGATAAGCCAAGTTTTCAAAAAAAACTCGTTTATGCTTGGGTACGGATCCTCGTTCCGCTATTTGTCACTTCTACTTCAAAATTGGCTGATTTTCTGCTTTTAACAGAACGAGGATCCACTTCGACTGCCAGCACGAGGAGGTTTTGTCAGCCTTCCGCCGAAAGCGTAATGTATTTCCGAAGTGGTTCATAGATCTTAAATTATTTTCCTTCATTACTCTGCAGTAGTAGATTAGTCTTTTAAAAAATAGTGTATATAATTGTTATTTCAATAAAAGTTTGTTAAAATTTTAAAGGTTGCTTATATAAGAAAAAATACATACTAAATGAGGTGCAAACATGGAAAAAACATTTTTAATGGTAAAACCAGATGGCGTTCAACGTAATTTAGTTGGTGAAATTATCAACCGCTTTGAAAGTAAAGGATTTAAATTAGTTGGTGCAAAGCTAATGAACATTTCCAATGACTTAGCTGAGACTCACTATGGTGAACATAAAGAGAGACCTTTCTTTGGAGAATTAGTTCAATTTATTACTTCCGGACCAGTATTTGCGATGGTATGGGAAGGCGAAAATGTTATCCCGATTGCTCGCGATATGATGGGGAAAACTAATCCACTTGAAGCTGCATCAGGAACAGTTCGTGGAGACTTTGGCGTGACTGTTGGGAAAAACATTATCCATGGCTCAGATTCTCCAGAAAGTGCTGAAAGAGAGATTAACTTATTTTTTAATAAAGATGATGTGTTGTCTTATTCAAAACAAGATAGTGAATGGATTTACTAATTATTCGAACCTCCGTTTTCTAACGGGGGTTTTTTAACATGAAAGAGGCGTTCATTAGATGTCACAAGATTACATAAAATTTGTCTCAGATATTAAGCGCAAATTAGAAATTGATTTAACCTTATATAAAGAAACACAAATGAAGCGTCGTCTTACATCGTTGCGGGATAAACGCGGATATCCAAGCTTTAAGTCTTATTTTAAAGCGATATCGCAGGATGGATTACTTTTAAATGAATTCCTCGATCGTATTACGATAAATGTTTCTGAATTCTATCGTAACCCGAAAAGATGGCAAGTATTGCAATCTGTTATTCTGCCTTCTTTATTGAATAACGGCAGGAAGTTATCAATATGGAGTGCAGCTTGTTCTACAGGGGAAGAGCCATATAGTATAGCGTTGATGATGAAGGAACACTTCCCAAATACAGAGTTCGAGATTTTAGCTACAGATATTGATAATATGGTACTGGCAAGAGCGAAAGAAGGAATCTATACAGAGCAATCACTTAAAGAATTACCTGACTCTCTAAAACATAAATACTTTAGACAGGAATCTGGTTTTTACCATATTGATAACGCTGTAAAACGGCATGTACGTTTTAAAAAGCATGATTTATTAGCTGATGGGTACCCTCGCAACATGGATTTAATTGTGTCCCGAAATGTTCTGATATACTTTACCGACCAAGCGAAAACCATAATTTATCAGAATTTTTCGGATTCATTAAGACGTGATGGTGTATTGTTTGTCGGCAGTACTGAGCAAATATTCAGTCCTGATAAATATAATATGTCGTTAATAGATACATTTTTTTATAAGAAAAATTAGAACGATTATTTATTATTGAACTTCCTTTATAACTGTTTTCTAAACGTTTATTGTTTATGACATAATAGATATAAAATGAGAACTAACAGTTGGAATAACCTCTTAAAACTATAGTCCCACCGTCCAGGATCACTACGGGCGGTTGCTTTCCACGGGCACGACCCAGCCTCCTTGCCCCGGCAAGGGGTATGCCGACGTTGTCTGCAAAGGACGGTTTTAGTCGGCCTTCATTTAGTTGCTATGCGGAGTCTTCGGACACGTGCTTTTCCCGCTGGAGTCACCGCCCTCCGCTCACCCGGACTAGTGTAACTGTCACCATTTATTCTATAGCGGTTCCTATATTCCAGTCAGCAGCGATGGAAATACACGTAGACTCCTGTGTGAGCTGAGGCCTAGATGAGACTACGCAGCGATGTAGGTGCGCGAAGTGTATTTCCGAAGCGGTTTCATAGCACTTATAAAGGATGGAAGCAAACCACGTAAAGTTACGTTGCAGTTTATATCTATTACGATGGTTAACATGGCATACTACCAAGCCCTAGTTTCACTTATGCAATAAGAAAGTATTGAAAATTTTTACTAAATACAACAAAAGTAAAATGAGATATGATATAGTAATACAAAATTATCGAGAAGGAGGAGGTTTCATGCGTTATTTAACTGCAGGTGAATCACATGGTAAACAATTAACTACAATTATTGAAGGAATCCCCTCAAATATGCCTTTAGTAACAGATAATATTAATGAATCATTACTTCGCAGGCAAAAAGGACATGGCAGAGGAAAAAGAATGCAAATTGAAAAGGATTTGGTGGAAATCACAAGTGGTGTTCGCCATGGATACACACTAGGGTCACCTATCTCACTAGTGATACACAATGATGATTTTAAACATTGGATAGATATAATGGGAGAGGATCCTATTGAAGGTGATAAAAAAGTTAGACGAACTGTCTCTCGTCCAAGACCTGGTCATGCTGACTTGAATGGAGCATTGAAATATGGCCATCGCGATATGCGTAATGTACTTGAACGTTCTTCGGCACGAGAAACCGCTGCTCGAGTTGCAGCAGGTGCTGTTGCTAAGACACTTTTGAAACACCTGGGAATCGAAATTTCAGGTTACGTGAAAGAAATTGCTGGTATCGTAGCAGAAGACAACCCGTCTATGAAAATGGAAGATAGGAAGTCGACATCTGAAGAATCACCTGTTCGAACGTTAGATAAAAATGTAGAACAACAAATGATGGATGCGATTGATCAAGCAAAAAAAGAAGGAGATTCGATTGGCGGAGTTGTCGAGGTATACGTAGAAGGAATGCCAGCTGGTGTTGGATCATATGTACATTATGACCGTAAGCTGGATGGCAGAATCGCTGGCAGTGTCATGAGTGTCAATGCTTTTAAAGGAGTTGAATTTGGCTTAGGCTTTGAGGCTGCTCGAAAAAATGGCAGCAAAGTCCATGATGAAATCGCCTGGAACGAAGACGTTGGTTATTATCGGAAGACGAACCGTTTAGGTGGATTTGAGGGAGGAATGACAACTGGTATGCCCCTCGTAATAAAGGGAGTAATGAAGCCAATCCCAACCCTCTATAAACCTCTGCAAAGTGTTGACATAGAGACAAAAGAACCGTTTAATGCAAGTGTTGAGCGCTCAGATTCTTGTGCGGTACCTGCTGCTTCTGTTGTAGTGGAACATGTTGTTGCGTTTGAACTTGCGAAAGCAATTACCGAACAATTTCCAAGCGATCAGTTTCCGGCTTTACAGAAAGCAATAAAAGATTACCGTGAAGAAACAAGGTGTTTTTAGTGAAAGCAACTAAAGTAAAATCTGCTTCAAATACCTACAATGTTTATATAGGCGAAAACATAAGATATGACTTAAATTCCTTTTTGCCAAAGGATTACTCATCTATTTTTATTATTACAGATGAAGTAGTAGCAAAACATTATTTAGAAGGGATAAAGAATACCTTATCCCATAAGCATGTCCATTGTTCGATCATTCCATATGGTGAGAAATCAAAGAATCTAAACACGTTTTACCAATTGCATACGAATGCGATTGAATTCGGATTAGATAGGCAGTCACTTATTATAGCTCTAGGTGGTGGTGTAGTTGGTGATGTAGCAGGTTTTGTTGCAGCGACCTATATGCGCGGGGTTGATTATATCCAAATGCCAACGACAATTCTTGCCCATGATAGCAGTGTCGGCGGAAAAGTTGCGATAAATCACGAGCAAGGGAAGAACCTGATTGGTAACTTTTATCCCCCTGCCGCAGTTGTCTATGACGTACAAACACTTCAAACCTTAGACGAAAAAGAAATTAGGTCAGGCTACGCTGAACTGATTAAGGAAGCATTGATCCAGGACTATGATTTCTTCCAATCGTTACTAGCTTCAGACCTTTCTTCATTAACAAATAATGTCTTAGCTGATCAGTTAAACAGAGGGATTGAAATAAAGGCTTCTGTTGTTGAGGTGGATGAACGTGAATCAGGTGTACGTAAACATTTGAACCTGGGGCACACATTAGGGCATGCATTAGAATCTATTCTCGGCTATGGTACCCGTACACATGGAGAACTGGTTGCCATTGGACTATTATTCGCCTTACATGTAAGTGAAAAGCTATTTTCAGTTAGGCTTCCTTATGATCAGTTGTTGCAGTGGTTAAACCTAAATGCGTATCCGATACAGTTGACAAATATAAATAAAAAACAAGTACTGAATCGAATGAAATTAGATAAAAAAACAGTAGATACAACAATACAAATGGTTCTTTTGAAAGGTATTGCACAACCTGTCGTTGTTAAAATAAGCGACGAGGACATATTATGTTATCTAGATACCTTTTTGAAGGAATTAGAGTAAATACGAATGAAGAGTGGGGGAGTATGAAATGAATGGAAAACAAATTTTGAAGGAAATGACCCCGTATAAACAAGGAAAACAATTGCATGAAGTGAAAAAAGAATTTGGATTAGAACGAATTGTCAAACTGGCATCAAATGAAAATCCGTTTGGATACTCCAATCAGATAGATAAATACCTATCAGCTCAATTGCCTTCATTTGATATTTACCCTGATGGATATACAGCGGAATTACGTACAGCGGTGGCAAACAAACTGAGCGTTAACGAAAAGCAACTCATTTTTGGTAGTGGAACAGACGAAATTGTTCAAATGGTAGGACGTGCATTCCTTTATCCAGGTGTAAATACAGTAATGCCTGCGCCAACATTCCCGCAATATAAGCATAACGCTAGAATCGAGGGAGCAGAAGTTAAAGAAGTGCCAACCCTAAATGGTTATCACAATCTCGATGGAATGCTTAACGCAGTTGATGAAAACACGAATGTGGTTTGGTTGTGTTCACCTAATAATCCAACAGGAAGTCTAATTCCAAAAGATGATTTTGAATATTTTATGGAAAAGTGTCCAAAGCATGTGCTTGTCGTTTTAGATGAGGCCTATTATGAATACGTTGAAGAAAGTTTGAAATCAAATAGTTTAGATAGATTATCGAGCTATAATAATTTACTCGTATTACGTACGTTCTCTAAAGCATATGGATTGGCAGGTTTGCGGATTGGATATGGAATAGCAAATAAAGCTCTTATTGCAAATCTGGATGTAGTTAGAGGACCGTTTAATACATCGTCAATTGCACAAAAGGCGGCGTTAATAGCGCTTGACGATGATGAGTTTATTTTAGAATCAACGTCAAGGAACAGAAGTGTAAAAGATAACTTTCAACAGTTTTTAGATTCAATAGGCTGGCATTATTATGATTCACAAACAAACTTTTTACTGGTCTCTACTCCAAAAAGTGGAGATGAAATATTCCAGCACTTACTGGAAAATGGATATATTGTAAGGTCAGGCGATGGCTTGGGCTGTCTGAATACAGTTCGCATAACAATCGGAAATGAAGATGATATGGAACAACTGCAGGATATTATTTACCAATTACACCTGGATATAAGCAAGGAGAGATAGTCATGAAAAGAAGAATTCTCGTAATCGGTTTAGGATTAATCGGGGGCTCACTTGCTAAGAGTGTTGGTGAATCAGACGAGAACCATATAATTGGCTATGATACAAATAAAGAAACACTTGAATTTGCGCTCATGAATGAAATTATTCATGAGTCTTGTTCCACTATTGCAGATTCCGCTTTAATGGCCGATATTATTATATTGGGTACACCAATCACTGAAACAATTAAATTTATGAAGGAGTTAGATCAACTAACCTTTGATCATGATGTAATTGTTACAGATGTGTCGTCGGTCAAAAAGCCTGTTAATGACGTTGCAAAAGCACTAACGAATAAACAGATTAAATTTATTGGCGGTCATCCGATGGCAGGGTCACATAAAAAGGGAATCAAAGCAGCTAAAGGGCACTTATTTGAGAATGCCATTTATGTTCTCACTCCTACTGCTGAATGCACTGACCCGATGATAAACTCATTAAAAGCTGTGCTAAAAGAAACAAAGAGTAATTTTGTAGTGCTGCAAGCAAATGATCATGATGAAATGACTGGGGTTATCTCGCATTTCCCTCATTTGATAGCGTCTGCCCTCGTTCATCAGGCCAAGAAATGGCAGAATACACATTCATTTATTCCAAAGCTTGCAGCTGGTGGGTTTCGGGATATTACTCGCATAGCATCCAGTAACCCCGAACTGTGGCAGGACATCTTTTATCATAATAAAGGAAAAATGATGCACCTGATTGATGACTGGATCATGGAAATGCATGAACTAAAGCAGATGCTCGAACAAAATGATAAAGTAAGTTTAAGCTCTTATTTGCACCAGGCAAAGGATTACCGAGACGATTTGGGAACAACCAAAAAAGGAGTAATCCCGTCCTTTTATGATTTATATGTTGATATACGAGACCAAACTGGTGCAATTGCATCTGTTGCTCAACTATTGGCTAAGAAGGAAATCAGTATTAAAAATATGCAAATATTGGAGATACGAGAAGGAATTACTGGCGTTTTGCGGTTAAGTGTACCAACAATAGAGGACCAGCAGGAAAGCTATCAATTATTACATAGTAATGGATATGAATTGATGGTTGAAAAATAGCAAGAAATGAAGAAGGAAGTGAATAGGTTTGAAGGATATGAAGTTATCACCTTGTTCAAATGCTCTTAACGGCGAATTACAAGTCCCTGGAGATAAATCTATATCCCATAGGGCAGTTATTCTTGGTTCACTTGCAAAAGGAACTACAAAAATCACTCATTTTCTACCTGGAGAAGATTGTCATCGAACTATTAATGCGTTCAGATTGCTGGGTGTAGAGATTGAGGTAGATAATACAACAGTATATATCCATAGTAATGGTTTATCTCATTTTAAGGAACCAATCGAACCAATTTACTTTGGAAACTCTGGGACAACGGGCAGACTAATGCTTGGAGTGTTATCCGGCTTGCCATTCTTCACTACTGCTTATGGAGATGGTTCGTTGACATCTCGACCAATGGATCGTGTTATCATCCCTTTAAAGCAAATGGGAGCTACTATTGACGGACGAAGAAATGGCAGTTATTTACCATTGGCAATTAAAGGGGAAGGGCTGAGTGGAGTCCGATATACCTTACCTGTGAAAAGTGCCCAAGTTAAATCGGCTATATTATTAGCGGGCCTTTTTGCTGATGGAACTACTGAGGTTACTGAACCAACAGCAACCAGAAACCACTCAGAGAATATGTTGAAAGCTTTTGGGGCGGATATCTCTATAAAGGATACAACTATCACGATTAGAAGCAAGACCCTGACTGCTACAGATGTATTTGTACCTGGCGATATTTCCTCCGCGGCATTCTTCATGGTAGCCGCCGCAATTGTTCCAGGTAGTAACTTGACTTTGAAAAATGTTGGATTGAACGATACACGAACAGGGGTTATTGATGTATTAACAGAAATGGGGGCTTCTATATCTATCACAAATAAACAAACTATTAGCGGAGAAGATTCTGGGGATATAACCATCTCCTACAGAAAATTAAAAGGGATTGAAATTAAAGGTGATATCATTCCGCGTTTAATTGATGAACTTCCGATAATTGCACTTTTGGCAACCCAGGCTGAGGGTGAGACAGTGATAGGTGATGCAGCAGAACTACGATTAAAGGAAACAGATCGAATAGAAGCTGTAGTAGAAGGATTAACTAGTATCGGTGGTAATGTGAAGCCAACAAAAGATGGTATGGTTATTAAAGGGAATACTGCACTTATTGGTGGAAAAGTTAAATCTTATAATGATCATCGTATTGCCATGATGCATGCGATCGCATCCTTAGTAACTCGTGAGGAAGTTATAATTGATGATGTAGCTTCTGTAGCCATTTCATATCCTAATTTCTTTCAGGATCTTAAATCAATAAGTAGTTAGTTTGGAAAAGAATCTGTTTATGTGCAGATTCTTTTCTGTTTGAACAAAAATACACTTTTCTGTATGATAAAATGCATCAGATAGTTTTGCACGAACAAAAGAGAGGAAGTTCATAGTGGACACCAATATAATGGAAGCCGTTAATTTAATGGAAAATAAACAATCAGAAAAAGCTATTTCACTCTTGGAAAATTATTTACCTAAGGCTGATGATGAAGAAAAATATACAATTGCAGAACTTTATATTCAATGGGGTTTTCTAAAAGAGGCAAGTAACGTACTGCAAGAATTGTTACAGAAATTTCCGAAAGAAAGTGAAATCAAGGTAATGCTTGCAGATGTGTATACGGAGCTTGAAAATGATGAAGAGGCAATTAATCTACTTAGTGAAATTGAAGAAGATGATCCAGCATTTGTTCAGAGTATGATTCAGCTGGCAGATCTGTATCAGGCGCAGGGTCTTTTTGAAGTGGCAGAACAAAAACTGTTAATTGCTAAGCAATATGAGCCCAATGAACCTATCATTGACTTTGCTCTAGCTGAACTGCTGTTTTCTACCGGTTCATATAAAAATGCTATTACGTATTATGAAAAAATACTACCCATTACAAATGAAATGGCCAATGTACCGATTAATGACCGTATAGCTGAAGCATACGCAGCAATAGGAGAATATGAAGTTGCACTAAGTATCTTTCAGGATATTGATAGTGAGAATCCAGATACAATATTTAAATATGGTTTCACAGCCCTGCATGCAGGCCGACGTGATATTGCCATTAAAGCATGGAAGCAAGTGATTGAACTTGATACCTATTACCATGCTGCATACTACCAATTAGCAAAGGCATATGAAGCAGAAGAAATGCCTAAAGAAGCATACGAGACAGCGAAACAGGGATTACAGGTTGATGAGTTTAATAAAGAACTATATTTCTTTACCGGTTCTTTAGCACACCAATTAAATGAAGATAGTGAAAGTGAAAAATTGGTGCGTGAGGCAATAGCACTTGATCCTGACTATAAAGAAGCAGTTTTATTTTTAATTGAGCTGCTTAAAAAACAAAATAATCAGGAAACAATCGTTGAACTGATTGTTGAAATTAAAGGAATGGGCGCAAATGATCCTCTTTATGAATGGGAGCTTGCACGAGCATATAATGAAATTGAATCGTACGACAATGCATTAAAGCACTATGACGAAGCATATAATAGCTTAAACCAAGACAGTGACTTTCTGAAAGAGTATGGATACTTTCTAACAGAAGAAGGGAGGATGGAAACAGCAATCCGTATATTTGAAGAATATTTAAAACAACAACCATTAGATGTTGATGTCGAAGAATATATTGCTCGACTAAAACAATCAAGAGAACTATAATATAAAAAAATTATGGATGTTAAGGGAGGTTAGTTTCACGAATGCATACTCCTATTTCCGTGCAGGATAAGAAAAGTTTTATTCAATGGTTTTTAAATCATTATCAGTTAAAGAAGCGTGAAAGTGTTTGGATATTAAATTATTTAATAAATCATAAAAAGATATTATCTAATGTTCATTTTGTGCGCGAAGCAAAGTTTTGCCCAAGAGGTATTATTATAACCAGTCATTGTTCTGAAGAGGTACCATTTCGATTCTATAAAAATCAGTTAGTAACTACTGATGCAGAAAAATCATTTCATGATATCAGAATGAATCAACATGAACCCTTATACATCCAATTGAATTTTAAAAAATCCTATCAGAACGTATTATATGCAGCAGTTTTGGCTGAAAATCCATTTATTCCTGATGAGTATTTTATTACTAAAAAAGATCAGGAAACTGCAAAACAACTTCTGGAAAAATCACTATACGAGTATCAAAAGAATCAATTGCAGGTTAAAATAGATCGTGCCCTTGATGAAAAAGATCAACAAACTTTTCAGGAGTTGGCCAAAAAACTACATAGACTGGATAGCATGAAAATAGATCAACCTAACTTACAAAGGTAATAGGTTGATTTTTTTTGCTCATTTAAGATACTATTTAAGTTAACATCATATTTTTTCCAATATGAAGAAGAATAGATAGCAGGGAAGGGTTGTATACTATGAAATGGACGAAGAATGATTTACAGCAGTATGTAAATGCAAAAGAATATGTGGATACAATAATAGTCCCATTGTTGCCCTTTCAATTATCTAACGATTCAGTACTTGAAAAGGATGCATTTCAGCGCGAAGTATTAGTCGCTTTCTCTCAAGAACTTGAAAAAGAGTTAACAGGAAGAGTATTGCTCACACCAAATTATAATTATCTTAAAACTTCCAAAAAAGAACAAGAAATAGATCGAATTCATTCTTGGATTGATGACATAGAACAACAGCCTTTCAATCATGTTTTTTATGTTACATTTGATTCTACTTGGAAAAAGAATGAACAGGCTCTGCGTGGAACTTTAATTTGGTTGCCAGGCATCACAAGTGGTACACTACAATCAGATGAAATGCATTCCATCATACGCAGTAATGTTGGACAGGTAAGTGAACTTATACGATCTTACTGGAAAGATAAAGACTAGAATAATTTAATCGCCAATTAATAATCAATTTACGAAACTTTTATGTCAAAACGGATTATTTATTGACCAGATAAACAGTTTGCGCTATTATGGTAATGTCCTAGTAATCTGATTAATATAATCTTGTCCGTGAAAAATGTATAGAGGGGGGAAATTCATGAGCGAAGAGAAGCAGCAAGTATCCCGTCGTCAATTTCTAAATTATACACTAACTGGTGTAGGTGGATTCATGGCAGCAGGTATGCTTGTTCCCATGTTACGTATGGCTGTTGATCCAGTATTACAAGAATCAAGTGCTGGAGATTTGGCAAATGTTAGCTTGGCAGTAGAGGATATTACAAACGAACCACAACGTGTAGATTGGAAAATTAAACAGGTTGATGGTTGGTATGAGTCCGAAGTTACTAAATCCGCATGGGTTTACAAAGACGATAATGGCGATATAGTAGCACTTTCCCCAATTTGTAAGCACCTTGGCTGTGTTGTTTCATGGGAAGGTAGCGAAGACTATCCAAATCAATTTTACTGTCCATGTCATGACGGCCGGTACTACAAGAGTGGCGTAAATGTGCCAAATACACCACCAACAGCCGCATTGGATGTATATGAACAAAAAGTTGAAAATGGGATGTTATACCTTGGTAGTGCACATCCACGAGGGGAGGCTAAATAGTATATGCTACAGAAAATATATGATTGGATTGATGACCGCGTAGATATTTCGCCTTTGTGGCGTGATATTGCAGACCATGAAGTACCTGAGCATGTTAATCCTGCCCACCATTTCTCAGCTTTTGTTTATTGTTTCGGAGGGTTAACGTTTTTCGTAGTCGTTATCCAGATTTTATCAGGTATGTTTTTAACGATGTATTACGTTCCAGATATCGAAAATGCGTGGAAGTCGGTTTACTATCTACAAACTGAAGTTGCGCATGGCCAAATTGTAAGAGGTATGCATCACTGGGGTGCCAGTGTTGTTATTGTAATGTTGCTACTACATACACTACGGGTATTTTTCCAAGGTGCATATAAAAAACCACGTGAACTAAACTGGATAGTTGGGGTTCTTCTGTTCTTTGTTATGCTTGGACTTGGTTTTACTGGTTATTTGTTGCCTTGGGATAATAAAGCATATTTTGCGACTCAAGTAGGTCTCGAAATAGCAGAACAGGTTCCATTTATGGGAGAACAAATTAAAACTTTACTTGCTGGTGATGCAAATATTGTCGGCGCACAAACATTGACCAGATTCTTTGCTATCCACGTATTCTTCTTACCAGCTGCCTTGTTCGGTTTAATGGCAGCACACTTTGTATTAATACGAAGACAAGGAATTTCCGGACCACTATAAATAAAAAGGAGGTAAAGCTGTGCATAAGGGTAAAGGAATGAAATTCGTCGGTGATTCACGGATTTCGGCCGAACGCAAACCAAACATACCAAAAGATTATTCTGAATATCCCGGAAGAACTGAAGCATTTTGGCCCAACTTCTTATTAAAAGAGTGGTTGGCAGGTTCTGTATTTTTAGTTGGTTTTATGTGCTTAACACTTGCGCATCCATCCCCGCTTGAAGGAATGGCTGATCCAACAAATGCAGGTTATATACCTTTGCCAGACTGGTATTTTCTATTCTTATATGAACTTTTAAAATACGAATTTGCTAGTGGACCATTTATTTTGCTAGGTATTCTGGTAATTCCTGGACTAGCATTCGGTGGACTGTTGTTGGCACCGTTCTTGGATAAAGGGCCTGGCAGACGACCACACCAACGCCCAATTGCTGTTGGAATGATGCTATTGGGATTAGCTTCTGTCATATGGCTAACATATGAGTCAGCCTCACATGTTGATTGGGCACAGCGGGCTGAAGCAAATAAACCAATACCACCCTCTGAAGTCGAAATTGACAAGCAAGACCCAGGCTATGCAATTTACGAAAATAATTGCATGACCTGTCATGGCGGTGATTTATCTGGTGGAGCAGCAGCACCACCTTTAATTGGTATTGATAAATCTGCTGAAGAAATTGCAACAATTGCTCGTGAAGGTATAGGGTCAATGCCGGCAGATCAATTTACAGGATCCGATGAAGAACTGAAGAAGTTAACTGACTTTATTGTTTCTGTAAATAAACAAGCAAAATAATTTAAAAACACCTTTGCCATACAGCTGGTGAAGGTGTTTTTTTACTGTATATAATCGGAACATGCAAGGAAGGGATTCATTATATGTTAAAATATATACTTTTAGATAAGCGTTTTTTGTTAGGTTTATTCATCGTAAACTTACTAGGTACTATTTACGGCTATTATTGGTATCGTTCGCAGCTTTCCATAACACCAGATATTTTTTTAGTATTTGTACCAGACAGCCCAACAGCAAGTTTATTTTTTACTGTCTTTTTACTATTATTTTTATTTAATAGAAATACACCTTACATAGAAGCTCTGGCAATTATTACGCTTTTTAAGTATGGGATTTGGGCAGTTGCAATGAACTTATTCACACTCTACGTTGATGGATCGTTAAGCTGGCAAGGATACATGCTAATGGCGTCACATGCCGGAATGGCAATTCAAGGTTTTCTATATGCCCCGTTTTACGCCATTAAAGTACACCATATAATGTTTGCAGCCTTATGGACATTACATAATGATGTAATTGACTATGTATTTGACATGATGCCGATGTATTCCTCCGTAACAATGTATATGGAAGAAATAGGGTACTTTACCTTTTGGTTAAGCATTTTATCGATTTTTATAGCGTATAAGTTAACGATCAAACCCCAAAATTCATTACCGTAACCTGTTATATTAAACTATAACCGCACATACATTAGTGGGAGAAGATGTTATGTGAGGTGAACTCTATGAAGCATAGTCCTTTGGTAAGACATTTAATTTCCACGATCATAGGGGTTTACATTTACTTTCAACTGACGAAAACAATCACTTACGCAATGCAAATAATCCCTGTTAATAATCAATATATTTTATCATCTAATAATAATGCAGACATGATTCCGTTTTACTGGATGGTGACAATTGTTGGTGGGTGTATAGCTGTTACATTAACTTATGTAAGTTGGAGAAAATATAAAGGTGAGAAAAAGAAACGAAGTGAAAGAGATTCAAACAGTTGACTATCTATCCTTATTTGACTAAAATTGACCATAAGGTACTGTATACTATAATGATGGAGGAATGAACATGCTAGGTGGCCTTGGAGGATATATAATATATATAGCATTGTTAATGATTATCCCAATTTGGGCTCAATCAAAGGTTAAAAAAACGTACAAAAAATATTCAAAAAAAGCGACTTCTTCACAAATGACTGGTGCTGAAGTCGCACGTAAAATTTTAAATGATAATGGTATATCTGATGTGAATATAGAGGTAACAAAAGGTGTTTTATCTGATCATTATGATCCTCGTAAAAAAGTATTAAGACTTTCAAAGGATATATATTATGGTCAATCGATGGCATCATCCGCAATTGCTGCTCATGAAGTAGGTCACGCGATACAAGATGCACAAGATTATGCATTCCTTCGATTCAGGCATGCATTAGTCCCTGTAGCAAGCTTTGGTTCTAAAATGTCCTTCTTCCTGATATTTGCCGGTATTATTTTCACAATGCCTAATATGCTTCTATTCGGAATAATCTTCATGTCTGCTGCGGTGTTATTTCAATTAGTTACACTGCCAGTTGAATTTGATGCATCAAATAGAGCAATGGGGCAATTGGTTTCAACCGGTGTTATTAGAAATAATGAAGAACGTGAAACGAAAAAAGTGTTAAATGCAGCAGCCTTAACGTATGTTGCAGCTGCAATGGTAGCTCTTGCTGAACTTATCAGGTTTGTTCTGATTTATACTGCAAGCAGTGAATAACATTAAATTAAATAGAGTAAATATTGAGCATTGGAGGATTACACTACCTTCGGTGCTCTTTTTAGTTGCAACACTTTGCATGGTTTTCAGTTTGGTATATAAACTTATGAGAACTGAATAAATCCTGTTGAATACTGAATAAACATGAATGAAAACTGGATAAACCTGAATGGAAACTGATTAAACGTTTAAGTGGCTATCTAAGGACTGCATAACTGTTGGGAAGACTGAATAAAATCTTTCATTGATTTATGGACAAAACTTACACACTAAACAACGCCTCTCTCCATAACAACAATCGTTTCTCAGCATATAAAAGTGGCATTTTTTTAAAATTAATCTTTTCGTAATATTTGTTGCTCATTAACCGTCATCGTTATATAAACGATGACGTAATGTAAAAAATAACTTGTTTGCTATGCCACCGCTACGGAAATAAACTTCGCTGGTATCAACAAACTAAAAAAGTTTAAAAATTAATTATGCCACTTAGTTGCTTTAGCATCCGATAATAATTATAGAAGCATTAGTCTTCAATTGGATTTTTATTTTCATCTAATGTAAATCCTTCACCAACTACATCATGAACAGAGCTTACTGCTACAAAGGCGTGGGGATCTATTGCATTTATAATATTCTTAAGCCGGACGATTTCATTCCTTCCAACTATGCAATAAAGAACATCACGATTTTCACCGGTAAAGCTTCCTTTTCCAGATAAAACCGTAACACCACGATCCATTTCATTGTTAATCTTTGTGGCAATATCTTTACTATGACTGGAAATTATGGTTGCACCACGCGCTGAGTATGCACCTTCCTGGATAAAATCGATGACTCGGGCTGCAATATAAACAGCTACCAATGTGTACATGCCCTCAACCAATTCAAGAATGGTGAAGACGGATGTTGTAATAACAATAAAGTCAAAAAGAAACATTGTTTTACCCATACTCCAGCCTGCATATTTATGAACTAGTCTTGCGATGATATCTACACCGCCCGTAGTACCTCCATAACGGAAGATAATACCTAATCCAACACCGATGAAGACACCTGCAAAAAGTGCTGCAAGCGTCATATCTGACTGCAGATATGTTGGAAATGGCTTGATTTGAAAAATATATAAAAATATGGAAACAGCAAATGTACCAATTATCGTATACAAAAATGTGTTACGGCCAAGAAATTTCCAACCTATGAAAAAGACAGGAATATTAAGAATTATATTTGTAATAGCTGGATCCCATTCCCATAGAAAATAAAGGAGTAATGTAATACCAGTAAATCCGCCTTCTCCTAAGTTGTTTTGCATATTAAAATGAACAATACCGAATGAGAAAATGGCTGAACCAAGCAGAATAAATGTAATATTTTTTATTTTTAAACCAAAAATCATTTATATAACCTCCAATCCCTTTTATACGTAACTTTCTCTTAAATGACACTTTTATTATTATAGACAATAAAGCAGCTAAGAACAATCAAATAAGAGAAGTTAATCAGTTTAATAATTTGTCAAATTACGGCCTTTTAGCTAACATGAAAGAAGATTAAACAAGTTAGAGGAGTAATTTAATATGACAGGAAGCAGTAAATACTATAGTACAGATGAAATTCAAGCAAGAGTGGATTCATATATTTCACAATACAAAGAAGGTTATTTTTCCCCGTTAAGCCTTATGGCAAGGTTAACTGAAGAATTGGGAGAAATGGCACGCGAAGTAAACCATTATTATGGTGAAAAGCCTAAAAAAACATCTGAAACTCAGAAAACGATTGAAGATGAACTTGGTGATATCCTATTCGTTCTTACTTGTTTTGCAAATTCACTTGATATAGATATGTCAGAAGCCTTTGACTTATCTATAAGCAAGATAGAATCAAGGGATAAAGATCGCTGGACACACAAGGATTAATTAAATAATACTAGTAAACATAACAGGAGGATACAAGCATGAGTATAAAAATAATTATTGCCGGACCAAGAGGGAAAATGGGATCTGAGGCTGTTCATATGGTATACAATGAGGAGTCATTTGAATTGGTTGCATGTCTTGACCGGAAAAATCATGGTAAAAAAGTAAAAGACATTGATAACCTTCCAGATCTGTACGTACCAATCTTTGAAGATCCTGAAGTATGTTTTCAGGAAGTGGCTGCAGACGTTTTAATTGATTTAACGGCACCGGATGCAGGGTTTTTACATACAAAACTAGCATTACAATACAATATTCGACCAGTAGTTGGAACATCAGGATTTTCAGCTGAACAAATAAAGACCTTGTCTGATTTATCGGTTACAAATAATATTGGTTGTATCATTGCACCTAACTTTGCTGTTGGTGCTGTTCTGATGATGCAATTTGCTAGGACAGCCGCGAAGTATTTACCAGATGTAGAGATCATCGAGAAACACCATGATCAGAAACTAGACGCTCCATCAGGTTCAGCCGTTAAAACTGCGGAAATGATTAAGGAAAACAGAGAGAGTAAGCAACAAGGACATCCAGACGAACGTGAAGTGTTGGAAGGTGCTAGAGGAGCAGAGACAGATGGTATTAGAATCCATAGTGTACGCCTGCCTGGGCTTGTCGCCCATCAGGAAGTGGTTTATGGTGGTCCTGGTCAAACGTTAACAATCAAACATGATTCCTATAACCGTCAATCGTTTATGGATGGGGTAAAGTTATCTGTTAATGAGGTAATAAGCTTAAATAAACTTGTTTATGGATTAGAAAATATACTGGAGTAGTTAGGTGGGATACCAATGAATATCGCATTAATTGCACACGATAAAAAGAAGCAGGACATTATCAACTTCAGTGTTGCATATAAACATGTCTTACAGAATCATCACTTATTTGCAACTGGAACTACTGGAATGAGAATAACTGAAGAGACCGGACTTGATATTCACCGGTTCCAGTCGGGTCCAATTGGAGGGGATCAGCAGATAGGGGCAAAGATTGCAAGCAATGAAATGGATGTTGTTATTTTTTTCAGAGATCCTTTAACAGCCCAGCCGCACGAGCCTGACGTTAGCGCGCTTATGCGTCTTTGTGATGTTCACTTAATTCCCCTTGCAACTAACCTGGCTGCGGCCGAGATTGTTATTCGCGCGTTAGCAAGAGGTGACTTTAAATGGCGTGAAGTTGTAAAACAAAATAGACGTGGGGATATGAATAAATGAAAAAGATTGGAATAACATGCTATCCAACTGTAGGTGGTTCAGGAATTATTGCTACCGAACTTGGGATGTTAATGGCAAAACAAGGAAATCAAATTCATTTTATAACATCCAGTCTGCCATTCCGGTTAAATAGGGTACATCCTAATATCTATTACCATGAGGTTGAGCTAAATCATTATCCGGTTTTTCAATACCCTCCATTTGATCTTGCTTTAGCAAATAAGATGGCAGAAGTGATCGATCAGGAAAAATTGGATATTCTTCATGTCCACTATGCAATGCCCCACGCCATCTGTGCAATTCTGGCAAAAGATATTGCAGAACATGATGTGAAAATTGTAACAACATTACATGGTACGGATATAACTGTTTTAGGGATTGATCATTCCCTCAAAAAAATGATCAGACATGGCATAGAAAATTCTGATGCCGTTACAGCTGTATCAAATAGCTTAGTGAATCAAACTAAAGAAATGCTTGGTGTGGATAAGGATATCAATGTTATATATAATTTTGTTAACGAAGAAGAATATTTTAAAAATGAACCTCCTGGGATCAGGCAGCAATATGGAATCGAACCTGATGAAAAAGTAATCATTCATATCTCGAATTTCCGTAAAGTTAAAAGGGTAGAAGATGTAATTCATACTTTCCATAAAATTCAGGAATCCATTAAGGCTAAGTTAATACTTGTCGGAGATGGTCCTGAATATTCTGAGGCATATCATCTGGTTGAAGAACTGGGATTAACGGAGCAAGTCCTATTTCTTGGGAAACAAAAGAAAGTTAGTGATTTAATGTCTATTTCTGATTTAAAATTACTCATGTCGGAAAAAGAAAGCTTCGGCTTGGTATTATTAGAGGCGATGTCCTGTGAAGTGCCATGTATTGGAACAAATGTAGGGGGAGTACCTGAGGTAATAGAACATAACAAAACTGGCTACATAGTTGAGTTAGGTGATATTGATAAAGCTACAGAATACGCAGTTCATTTACTAGAAAATGATCAGCTATTAGACCGTTTCTCAAAAAATGCATTAGCACATTCCAGAAAAAATTTTTATTCCTATGATATTGTTCAGCAGTATACAGCGTTATATGATGATATAATGAATTAACATTAAACAGAAATCATGGTGATTACAGTGTTATTTACCAAACCCTTTATAGAGGCAACAGAGGTACTAAATCAGATTGAAAGTCATGATTATGATGCATATTTTGTTGGTGGGTGTGTAAGAGATCTATTACTCAAACGCGAGATAGGTGATATTGATATAGCCACCTCTGCACCTCCAAGTGTAACCCAGCAAATCTTTAATAAGGTCATTCCAGTCGGACTGGAGCATGGCACAGTAATTGTGCGTCATCGTCACCAGTCGTACGAAGTTACAACTTTTCGCGTTGACGGAAGTTATTCGGACCAGCGACATCCTGATACGGTTGAATTTATACAAACAATTGATCAGGATTTAAAACGACGTGATTTTACAATTAATGCTTTAGCAATGGATAAACAGGGAAATGTTATTGATTTATTCGATGGGAGAAGCGATATTGAAAATAAAATAATTCAGACGGTTGGTAATGGTTTTGATCGATTTACGGAAGATCCTTTGCGTATTATTCGCGCGCTACGATTTTCAAGTCAACTGGGTTTTTCCATCAGCTCCAATACTTTAAAAGATATGAAGTTCGTTAAAGGTGAAATTGAAAACATTGCTGTTGAGCGAATAACTAATGAAATATCTAAATTATTTGCTGGGGATTATATTGAGACTGGTATTAATTATTTAATCGATACAAAGGTATATCAACATTTACCAATCATGAACGAATACCCAAATATCATTGGACTTCTTCCTAAGAATATGCGGGCTGTACGATCATTTGGAGGAGTTATTGCTCTTTTTCATTTTTTAGACCCAACGATAAGTATTAAAAAATGGGTAATTGAATGGAAATGTTCAAATAAGGTCAAAAATGAAGCTCTAATTCTGAATGAAGCCCTACTGCACTTTAAAAATAACGGATTGGACCGTTGGGTAGTGTATCTACTGCCAACCGAATTCTATCGGGTTTTTTCAGAACTAGTAAATATCCTCTTCGAACTAGAAGGATTAGTAGATGAAATGGAGGATATAGACAGCAATTTACCGATAAAGTCAAAAAAAGACATGGCAATTACCGGTGATGATGTCCGTGAATTATTCCCTCAACTAAAAAGCGGACCATGGATACATAAAACACTAACCGCAGTTGAACATGAAATTTTATCAGGGAATTTGAAAAATAATAAAATAGTTTTAAAGGATTGGATAAAATGGAATCCACACGTAACAGATTAATTGAATTATTAGAAACCAGTGGCAAGGAGTTTGTTTCTGGACAAATGCTATCCGAAAAACTAAAAATATCCCGGAGTGCCATTTGGAAACATATGAAAGAACTTGAAAAAGATGGGTATCATGTAGAAGGAGTTTCAAGAAAAGGATATCGGATTGTAAAATTTCCGGATAAAGTAAGTGAAAACACCATTCAGTGGGGCTTAAGAACTAACTGGCTTGGAAAAAATATAATTCATAAGACATCAACAACGACAACCCAGCAAATTGCCCATCAGGCCGCACAGGAGAATGCTGAACATGGTACAATTATCATAGCAGATGAACAAACAAAAGGAAAAGGAAGAATGAATCGCCAATGGTATTCCACGAAGGGTAAAGGAATCTGGATGAGCATCATCCTCAGACCAAATGTTCTTCCGGTAATGGCACCTCAGTTGACCTTACTATCGGCAACTGTACTTGCTGATACAATTTCAGAACAGACTGCATTAACGCCAAAAATTAAATGGCCAAATGATATATTAATCAACGACAAAAAAACTGCAGGTATTTTAACGGAGATGCAGGCAGAACAAGATCAAATTCAATATGTTGTAATTGGGATAGGAATAAATATCAATCAAGTAACAGAAGATTTTGATAAAGGCATACAAGATAAAGCAACTTCCCTTTATATTCAGACCGGACAGAAATGGAATATAAAAGATTTTATTCAACATGTCCTGCAATCATTTGAAGAATCATATGACACCTTCATGCAGAATGGATTTACAGATGTAAAACAAAAGTGGGAAAGCTATGGATACCGTATTGGCGAACAAATTAATATAAAGACATTACATAAAGAATGGAAAGCCAAATTCTTAGGAATTGCTGATGATGGTGCCTTATTAACAAAAACAGATAACGATAAAGTCAAGAAAATATATTCAGGAGAAATCGAATGGTTTATGAAGGGGGAGGACGATGATGCTAAGTAGACTTGATTTGCAAAAAATGAAACAGGAAGATGAACAAATTACGATGATTACTGCCTATGACTATCCATCTGCAAAACTGGCTGAGGGAGCTGGAATTGACATGATTTTGGTTGGTGATTCGTTAGGAATGGTGATGTTAGGATACGATTCTACTGTTAAAGTCACTATGAATGATATGATCCACCACGCCAAAGCGGTGAAGCGTGGTGCAGAGAATACATTTATTGTAGTAGATATGCCTTTTATGTCTTATCATGTTTCATTAGAAGCATCTTTAGAAAATGCCAAACAAATCTTTCAGGAAACAGACGCACAGGCTGTCAAAGTAGAAGGAGCATCAGAAGAAGTTCTATTGCTCGTACAACGTCTGACAGAAGCCGGTATTCCTGTTGTTGCGCATTTAGGGCTAACTCCTCAAACTGTAAATGTACTAGGTGGCTATAAAGTGCAAGGAAAGAATAAAGAGGCTGGTGAAAAACTGCTTCATGATGCTATACAATTAACTAATTATGGAGCTATCGCCTTAGTATTGGAGTGTGTACCGAAAGAGCTTGCTGCAATCGTAACAGATAAAGTTACAGTACCAACAATTGGAATCGGTGCTGGTGTGGAGTGTGACGGCCAAGTTCTTGTTTATCATGACATTTTAAAATATGGAGTTGACCGATTACCAAAGTTTGTTAAGCCATATACCGACTTTAATAAAGCCGGCAAACAAGCTATCGAGTCTTATATATCAAATGTTAAAGACAAAACATTTCCATTAGATGAACATTCATTCAAGATTAAAAATAAAGATTTATTACCAAACAATTCAGAAGGTAGATAATATGAAAATAATACGTTCAACAGCTGAAATGCAGGAAAAAATGATTGAAATGTCCAAAACTGAAAGCATAGGATTTGTTGCAACCATGGGATATTTTCATGAAGGACATTTAGCATTAATGAAGCAGGCAGCAAAAGATAATGATATTGTCGTTACAAGTATTTTTGTGAACCCACTGCAATTTGGGCCAAATGAAGATTATGAGCAATATCCGCGCGATGAGGAGCAAGATATCCAGCTTGCAGAACAAGCGGGAGTAGATATATTATTTGTTCCATGCACTCAAGATATGTATCCAACTAAGATGAACATAACATTATCAGTTGAAGAGAGGGCGAATGTTTTGTGTGGGCGTTCGCGTCCGGGGCATTTTGAAGGTGTCATAACTGTTTTAACCAAATTATTTAATATAATTCGCCCAAATAAAACATATTTTGGTTTGAAGGATGCCCAGCAAGTGGCAGTTGTCGACGCACTTATAAATGATTTGAATTTTCCTATACAACTAATTGCATTACCAACTATTCGCGAGCAGGATGGATTAGCAAAGAGTAGCAGGAACGTGAATTTAGCCAATGACGAAAGAAGTCAGGCAGTTTGGCTAAAGAAAGCATTAGATTATGGCCACCAACTAGTGGTTGACGGAGAGAAAAATCCTGCTATTATTGTAAAAGAGGTAATTGATGTAATAAACAGAGAAACCTCTGGTACTGTCGATTATGTCGAGATACTGAGTTATCCGGATTTGCAATCAGTCTTTACTATTAAAAATAATGTTATCTTAGCAGCAGCAGTACAATTTAAACGAGCAAGATTGATTGATAATATTATTTTTAATGAAGATGGGAAGCTGTTGAAGCAACTTCACTAGGGGGCAGTTACATGTTTCGCACTATGATGAAAGCAAAAATACATCGCGCGCGAGTAACGGAAGCAAATTTAAATTATGTAGGCAGTATTACAATAGATCAAGACCTGTTGGAGCAAGTTGATATGCTGCCACATGAAAAAGTTCAAATTGTAAATAACAACAATGGTGCACGGCTTGAAACATATGTAATACCTGGAGAAAGAGGAGCGGGTACTATTTGTCTAAATGGTGCTGCGGCACGCCTTGTCCAACCAAATGACATTGTTATAATTGTTTCGTATGCACTTATTTCAAATGATGAATTAGCATCATATAAACCAAAAGTTGCCATCATGAATGACAATAATGAGATTGAGCAACTTATTGAACAAGAACCACCGTTAACCGAGATGTAAACATTTTTGGTTAAAGGGTAGAACTCTTATCAGTTTATATGATAAGAGTTTTTTTTATTTATACGGAAACGATAATAGGAATGTGTATATACTATTTAAGCTAAGTAAACACGAGAGTTAGGTGGAATTATGGATAAGAAGTTTGTTGTGATTGACCTGGAAACAACAGGCCATTCCCCGGCAGAATATGATAAAATTATCGAGGTTGGAATCGTCGTTATTGAAAATAATGAAATTACTGACGAGTTTTCCACTTTTTTCAATCCAGATATGCCAATTCCATCTTTTATTACAAATTTGACTGGGATAACAGATCACGATGTACAAGGTGCTCCTATCTTTAAAGACAAGGCACAAGAGATAATAAATTTATTCGATAATGGTTACTTAATTGCACATAATGTCCCATTCGATTTAGGCTTTTTGAATGAGGAGCTTGCGTCAAATGGTTTTAAACAGCTTAATAATCCAATTATCGATACGGTAGAGCTCTCACGTGTGCTTTACCCGCAGGCGCCCAGTTATAAATTGGGACAATTGGCAGAGTTCCTTGATATAATGCATGATAACCCACATCGGGCTTTAGCAGATGCATATGTGACTGCGCAGTTGTTTTTAAAGCTACAGCAGAAAATTAAATTACTACCCTATGAAACAACTGTCCATTTGTTAGGTCTGGAAAAAATGTTAAAGTCAGACATCTATTCATTACTTCATGAACAAGAGAAAGCACTTGCTTTTTCAGTTGATGAATATGATAATATTGATACTTACAGAGGCTTGGCTTTCAAGTCAACAGCAGAAGCAAAAACAATCAATAAAGATATCGATACAGCTTTTGGAAATTTTCTTGATGACATTTATGAATATGGCGGATCAATGGAACAGCAAATGCGTAAATATGAAAAAAGAAATGGGCAACGTGAGATGTCTGAGACCGTCTATGATGCTTTTAGGATGAAAAATCATGCATTAATTGAAGCAGAGACCGGGACTGGAAAAACGTTAGCTTATTTAATTCCTGCAATTTATGAAGCGGTATCGGAGAAAAAGAGGGTCGTTGTCAGTACATATACAACTCAGCTGCAATCTCAGTTGATGGATGAAGAAATACCATTAATCCATAAACTGGTTTCCATTCCATTTAAGATAGCTTTGCTTAAAGGAAAACAGCATTATATTAGCTTAGAAAAATTTGAACATGCTTTATCCTCTGAGAAAGCGGATAACTATGATATAACGCTGACGAAGGCAATGATACTTGTCTGGCTGACCGAGACTGTTACGGGGGATATTGATGAAATTCAATTACCATCAAGTGGTTACTTATTTTACAGAAAAATTTCAACAGATACAGAAGGTTCGACTGATCCGACAAATCCCTGGTTCTCCCGTTCGTATTATCAAAAAGCGCGTGAAAAGGCGCAGCAGGCAGACATTTTAATAACAAACCATGCGTTACTATGTACGGATATGTTTAATGATTATCAATTATTGCCTTCCTATGATAAAGCTATAATTGATGAGGCACATCATTTGGAAGAAACAGCGTCGAAACATTACGGTTTAAAGCTTGATTATGTCCACGTGCAATACACATTAACACAAATAGGGGATACAAAGGACGGTAGTTGGCTTGGTAAGCTGCTAACAAATTACCAAATTAATCGTGAAAGCTTTTTAGTGGATGAATGGGATAATATTTATAACAAAGCTAAATATGAAGTTGATGACTTATTTCGTATGCTATTTCAGTATGTTATCGAGCAAAAACAAAGAGAAAAGTCATTAAGTGACATTGGCAGAATTCAATATCGCTTTGATGAAGCCAAAGAAAGCTCAGCACAATGGAATGTTATTCAAGAAATGGCAACAAGATTAACATTCTTCATAAGAGATCTTATTCATTTACTTTCACATTTAAAGCAATCTCTTTTAAAAGGAAAAGATATAGATAAAAATAATGTAGAAGAGCTGACCAGAATTATGGAAGCACTTCAGTCAATTATTGATTCCCTTGATCATCTGTTTCTGATGGATGAGGGGAATAAAAACGTCAAATGGATGGAAATTGAAGCATATGGGGCAAAAAATGCTGTATATCTATACAGTGAACCAACAGATATGTCCACTTTGCTCTCAGATGACTTTTTCAGTGAAAAAGAAAGTATTATATTGACAAGTGCAACATTGACGATGAAGAATTCATTTTCTTTTATTACCAGTAGGCTGGGACTTCAATCTGATCAAACACAGACAACTAAAATTAATTCTCCGTTTTCATATGAGAATCAAGTTCAGTTAATGATTCCGAATGATTTTCCTGATATCAAACATGGTAATTTGGATGACTTTATATATTCCACGTGCGAAGCTATTTTGTCTTTAGCACAAATAACAAACGGAAGAATGCTCGTACTGTTTACTTCCTATGACATGCTAAGAAAGTCATACAATCTGTTAAGAGAGACAATTGATATTAATAAATACATGCTGATTGCACAAGGTATTTCAAGTGGAAGCAGATCAAGATTAAAGAAAAATTTTCAAACATTCGATCAGTCCATTTTGTTAGGAACCAGTTCCTTTTGGGAAGGTGTCGACATCCCCGGTGATGATTTATCATGCCTGATGATTGTACGTCTCCCGTTTCAGCCACCTAACCATCCACTATATGAGGCTAAAGCGAATCATTTCAAAAATGAAGGCAAGAATGCATTTTTTGAATTAGCTCTGCCTAATGCGGTCATTCGTTTTAAACAAGGTTTTGGCAGGCTAATACGCTCATCTAATGATCGTGGCATTGTATTTGTCTGCGATGCACGCATTATTCAGGCACGCTATGGTAAGTATTTTACAGAGTCAATTCCTTCTGTACCAATTACTTATGAGTCCACTCAGACATTGATGGATAAAGCCTGGAAATGGTTTTAACCGTTACTGAAATCTTTCTGACGTGGCATATTTACATGCTTTATTTATTAAAAAACATACTGATGCACCGAGAGATACATCAGTATGATATGGTATGATATGGGATAGGAGATTTTGTTGAAATAAATAAAAATAAAACAAATTTACACGAATGCTTGTTATACTATATAGTGTCGTACATCTTATTTATTCAACGTTAATTATAGTGTTCGCTATTTGGAGAAACAGTATGAGTAGTAAAAATTGATAAAACAAGGAGTATTTATTAGTGGAGGGGAAATAATGGATAATAAATTTGAGCTATCAAATAACGGATATTCAACAGGTGAGTTTAAGGTAGTTGAATATCGTGATACCATCTGATGAGGCCAATGAAGAATAAACGTTTTTTACGTCTTAACATACCTGATTGGCTTAAATGGACTTCAGCTGTACTATTACTCATATTGATTGCTTGTTTTGTTTTTGGCATTTACTTATATAATGCTGTACAACAGGATAAAACAGCATCATATGAAGATGTGAAAGATGAAGTAATAGCAGAAACAGAATTACAAACAATTGGTTCCGTAAAACGATTCCATGGTGATAAAGCTTATTATGTCGTTTATGGAAAGACAAGTAACAATAACCAGAAAATTATTTTTTATCCATTTAACAATGATAATGCAGATATAATTAGTGTGGAAAAATCTGAAATAATTTCTGAAGAAACCATACAGAAAGAGTGGAAAGAATCCTGCAGAAGTTGTAATCTTTTTGATATTACTCCAGCATTAGTTGGTGATGAACCCTCCTGGGAGATTACGTTCACGGATGATTCAGATCGATACGTTATTGATAATTTATCCATTTATGATGGAACACGTATTGAACAATTTCGATTTAAACAAATGTTCAAATAGAAAGGTGATTATATGGATTTGGCAAACAGAGTAAAAACATTAACGCCATCATCAACATTGGCTATTACTGCAAAGGCAAAAGAACTAAAAAGTCAGGGTCATGATGTTATAGGACTTGGTGCAGGAGAACCGGACTTTAATACACCAGATTATATTATTAGGGCTGCTGAAAATGCGATGAAGAATGGCTTTACTAAATACACACCATCCGGCGGCATTCTGGAACTCAGAGAGGCCATTGTGAGTAAGTTTAGCCAAGATAATGAGTTAGACTACTCAACAGATCAAATTATTGTCACAACCGGCGCAAAACATGCCTTATATACGTTGTTTCAAGTGTTACTCAATGAAAATGATGAAGTCATTGTTCCCGCACCTTACTGGGTAAGTTATCCAGAACAAATTAAACTAGCCGGTGGTACCCCTGTTGTTGTTGACGCACATGAAAGTAACAATTTCAAACTGACTCCAGAACAATTGGAAGCAGCGATAACAACCAAGACAAAAGCATTTATCTTAAATTCACCAAGTAATCCAACTGGAATGATGTATAATGAGGAAGAATTGCGAAAGCTAGGAGAAATTTGTTTAAAACACAATATTTTAATTGTCTCCGATGAAATATATGAAAAATTAATCTATACAAGTGATGAACATGTTTCGATTGCCGCAATTTCAAATCAATTAAAAGAACAAACAGTAATAGTGAACGGCGTATCGAAGTCACATGCTATGACAGGTTGGAGAATTGGATATGCTGCAGGACCAAAGGAAATTATTAAGGCAATGACAAATCTGGCCTCTCATTCGACTTCAAACCCAACATCGATTGCACAATATGCGGCATTTGCAGCTTATGATTCAAAAGAGGATCCAAATGCGGAAATGCGAAAAACTTTCAGTGAACGTCTTGAGTTATCATTGGAATTATTGAATGATATTCCAGGTATCTCCTGTATTAGACCAAAAGGTGCATTTTATCTGTTTCCAAATGTAATGGAGGCAGTTAAAAGCAATGGATTTGAATCTGTTGATAAATGGGTCACCGCACTACTTGAAGAGGAAAAAGTTGCTTTGGTACCTGGTTCAGGATTCGGAGCACCAAATAATGTACGTTTATCTTATGCAACATCAATTGATTTATTAGAAGAGGCCGCAAAGCGGATCAAACGTTTTGTGCTTAATCATCAATCAAAGTAATAGGAGGTAATTTTCTTGAAAACAACGATTTCACAAGTATCAAAATATGAAGGACAAGCAGTAACTATTGGATCGTGGCTTTCTAATAAACGATCCAGTGGTAAAATTGCTTTTCTTCAACTGAGAGACGGAACTGGTTTCATGCAGGCTGTAGTTGCAAAAAATGATGTTGCAGAAGAAACCTTCCAACTTGCCAAGAACATGTCACAGGAATCATCGATGTACATAACAGGGAATATTGTAGAAGATAAAAGATCGCCCTTTGGCTATGAGATGCAGGTTAGTGATATTGAATTGATTCAAGAAGCTGTTGATTATCCAATAACCCCAAAAGAACATGGAACAGAGTTTTTAATGGATCACCGTCACTTATGGCTGCGATCAAAACGGCAACATGCAGTTATGAAAATAAGGAACGAAATTATTCGTTCGACATATCAATTTTTTAATGATAATGGATATGTAAAGATTGATTCACCAATTTTGACTGGATCCTCAGCGGAAGGAACGACTGAGTTATTCCACACACAGTATTTTGAAGAAGAAGCATACTTATCACAAAGTGGTCAATTATATTTAGAAGCTGCAGCAATGGCACTTGGAAAAGTATTTTCATTCGGACCAACATTCCGTGCAGAGAAATCTAAAACAAGAAGACACTTAATTGAATTCTGGATGATTGAACCAGAAATGGCATTTATGGATCATGACGATAGTTTAGAGGTACAAGAACAGTATGTTAGTTTCGTGGTTCAATCAGTACTAACGAATTGCAAACTTGAGTTGGATATTCTTGAAAGAGATACATCTAAACTGGAAAAAATCAAAGCACCATTCCCAAGAATAAGTTATGATGATGCTGTAGAAATGCTGAAGGAAAAAGGTTTTGATGATGTTGAATGGGGTGTTGATTTTGGAGCTCCACATGAGACAGTAATTGCTGAAAGTTTCGAAAAACCGGTTTTCATTACAAATTATCCAGCTGAAATTAAAGCATTTTATATGAAGCCTGATCCAGAACGTTCAGATGTTGTTTTATGTGCTGATTTAATTGCCCCAGAAGGATACGGGGAAATTATTGGCGGCTCGCAACGGATTGATGATTTGGAATTAATGAAACAGCGTTATGAAGAACATAATTTAACCGGACCTGCTTACAAATGGTATCTGGAATTACGTCAATATGGAAGTGTGCCACACTCAGGATTTGGTTTAGGTCTTGAAAGAACTGTTGCTTGGCTTTCTGGCGTAGATCATGTTAGAGAGACAATTCCATTCCCAAGATTATTAAACCGATTGTATCCTTAAATAACGAGTTTATAACACAAGCTATTGATTCAAGACAGTTAATAAATTGTAATATCCCTTGCAGATTGGATGGCAAGGGATTTTATAATCTGGATAAAATAAATCCATGATATACTGGGAAATGAGGTGTTACACACAATGAAGAAATCCATTTCATTTCAGGATATACTAACAAATCAATTACAAATACCTATAAAATTACTTGACGACTATACATCATTAGGTCTTGATGAAAGAGAAATCATGGTTATTTTACAAATACTTCGTTCCATGCAGGATAATAATGAATTTCCTACACCTAATGACCTAGCATCACATTTAACTTTTGATGAAAAGGAATGTTCTGATATTTTACGAAAGCTTATCCAAAAAAACTTTTTATCAATAGAACAATTGAAAAATGAGCAGGACCAATTAAGCGAAGTATACAGTTTAAACCCATTGTGGGAAAAATTGTTTACAAAGGAAGAAGAGAAAGTAAACACGCAAGAAGATGGTACTATCTTTATTTTATTCGAACAGGAATTTGGCAGACCATTATCTCCCTTTGAAATCGAAATGATCAATACCTGGTTGGATGCAGATGAACTTAAACCTGCCCTTATCAAAGCTGCTTTACGGGAGTCTGTACTTATGGCTAAGTTAAATTTTAAATATATTGATCGAATTCTTCGAGACTGGAAGAAGAAAGGAATCCATACTGTAGAACAAGCTCGAAAAGCAAGTAAATCCTTTCATCAAAACCAAGCACAAACACTAAAGCATACTGAGACCAATAAGAAACGAGATACATCTTTTTATTATAATTGGCTTGATGGGGAGGACAATTAAATGCTAAATAAAAATCAAGTGAATTACTGTTTAGATGTCATGAAGGAAATGTATCCTCAAGCTGAGTGCGAACTACGTCACTCCAATCCATTTGAATTGGTGATAGCTGTTTTATTATCTGCGCAATGCACTGATGTTCTTGTTAATAAAGTAACGGAACCTTTGTTTATGAAATACAAAACACCTGAAGATTATTTAGCTGTCCCACTGGAAGAATTACAGAAAGATATAAAATCAATTGGTTTGTATAGAAATAAGGCAAAAAATATTCGAAAGCTATGCCAAATGCTGATCGATGATTATGGTGGGGAAGTACCTAAAACCAAAACGGAATTAATGAAGCTTGCAGGAGTAGGACGGAAAACTGCAAATGTAGTAGCTTCAGTTGCTTTTAGAGAACCAGCGATAGCAGTGGATACACATGTGGAGCGCATTGCTAAAAGGCTGGCAATATGCCGGTGGAAAGATTCTGTATTGGAAGTTGAACAAACATTAATGAAAAAGGTCCCAGAAGATGAGTGGGCTGATACACATCATCGAATGATATTTTTCGGCAGGTATCACTGTAAGGCGAGGAATCCGCAATGTCCGGAATGTCCGTTGCTGGAACTTTGTAGGGAAGGTCAGAAACGGATGAAAAAGGCTGAAGCGATTGACCAACAAACATAATAGAGACATAAAAGAGGCAATCTTCATTGAAGAATGCCTCTTACTTTTATGATTTATTTTCTACGCTTATGCCACTACTTCTTTAACTATCTTGAGGAACATCAGGTACATCAGGCACATCAGGTTCATCCGAATCATCACCCTCGACAGTAGCCTCAGTACTGCTTGAGTCGCCTCTGACACCTGAATTGCCACCGTTTTGTCCGACAGGTGTGACGGAAATAGTATATGATCCAGGCTGGGCACCCTCAATTACAATACCCATGGATTCAACAGTTTGCCTGTTAACTTCACTGCCATCCTGTGTGACAACAACTTCAAAACGTGCAGGCGGTCCATTATATCCCCAAGATACATCAACAGTCGATCCGGATACAGAAGCACTCAGATTACTAACTGACGGTATATTACCTTCACCATCTTCTCCTTCATCACCTTCATTTTCTTCTTCCTCAGGAACTTTAACAGTTGTTGTTTTCGGTTCACTTGAATTTGCATCTGTTTCATTACTAACAGCAACAACCTGAATTTCGTACTCTGAACCAGGCTCGACATTTGAAATTTCGATTGATGTTTCTTCAGTTGAAGATAGACTTTGCATTTCTCCACCATCAACACTTGCACTCACTTCAAATGAAACATCAGCATCTGAATTATACTTCCATTTAGCCTGTATTGTACTGGATTTTTTATCAAAAGTAGCCTCCAGACCTTCAACAGGATCTAATTGATCATATTTTTCAGATGTAGCAGTCGGTTCATTACCTTTAACAAATAGCTCTGTCACAATTTCCGAACCTGGAGTGAACTCACTCGGAAGTTTAGCAGGTCTTGAACCTTTTTCAACAGCAACTTCTACGACAGAATCTGGTTTCGTAAAGTCAGGAGTATCTTTATCTTTAGATAACTCTGCCATCGTATTTTTAAATAATGCATGCGGAATTTTCGTGTTTGAAATTCCTATATTATTATTATCGTAGCCGGTCCAAATAGAAATAGTATAATTTGTACTGTAACCACTAAACCAAGAATCCGGTGGTCCATCTACACCATCACGGTTAGTTGTACCGGTTTTTCCTGCTACTGGCAATCCAGGAACATTCGCTTGTTCACCAGTTCCTTCCCTGACAACAGTTTTCAACATATCTGTAACCATATATGCAGTATAATCCGACATTGCTGGTTCAGGTTCCGGTTTTAGATTGACAGTTTTACCACTTTCTGGAAACTCTACTTTTGTAACAGCATATGGTTCATTATAAATTCCTTCATTTGCAAAAGCACGATACGCTCCAGCTAATTTTGTAGGATTTGTAAGTGATGCACCACCAATAGCATCGGTTAATTCTATTTTGTTATTTCCAAACTCAATACCTAACCCATTCGCAAACTCTTTCGCTGTACTTCTGCCAACTTCTTCAAAAGTTTTAACGGCAGGGACATTTAATGATTGCTGTAACGCATAGCGCATTGATACCCAGCCATAATAGTGACCATTACCAACCCAAGTATTAATTTGATCATCAGTACCTTTAATATCATATGGTCCATCATCATTTAGCTGGTGGTATGTTGACCATTGTTTGTTTTCAATTGCCGGTCCGTAGTCAATAATCGGTTTAAATGTTGACCCTGGCTGGCGACTTATATCAGTGGCATAATTATAGCCATCATTTTCAAGACCGCCACGTGCACCACCGATAGCACGAATCGCGCCTGTTTTTGTATCTAGCACAGTCATACCTGCCTGCAATTTGACCTTATCACCATCGGGTTTAGCTGGGTTTGTAACTGGTTCTGGATAATCGATTGGGTTATCCTCTTTATCAGATAATAAGAATTCAACGTATTCTTGTGCATCTGTATCGATTGTCGTATAAACTTTTAACCCGTCTGTATAAATATCTGCGCCATCCACTTTTTGCTTAACTTCTTTACGTACTTTTTGCAAAAAGGCCTCATATGGTGAAGAATCTGAACTATCTTTGTTCAGTAATGATGGAATATCTGTCTTACTTGCTTTGTCAGCCTTATTTCGGGATATTTTCCCGTGCTGTACCATTAGACTCAACACCGTATTCATCCGTTCTTTCATTAATTCAGGGTTTTTGTACGGATTGTATGCTGATGGTCGCTGTGGCAGTCCAGCAAGTATTGCAGCTTCTGGCAATGTCAATTTACTTAAATCTGTTTTTCCAAAGTAGAGCTCAGCGGCTTTAGCAACCCCATAAGCACCATTACCATAATAAATTTTGTTTAAATATATTTCTAAAATTTGTTCTTTAGAATATTCCTGTTCAAGTTGTAATGCTAGCCACATTTCCTGGACTTTTAGACTAATTTTCTTTTCAGGCGAAAGAAATGACTTTTCGACGACTTGCTGGGTAATCGTACTTGCACCTTCAGAACCAAAGCCATCGGTTATGTTGGCTATGACAGCCCCTCCAATACGCCAGATATCGATACCAGGGTGATCATAGAATCTGGAATCTTCTGTAGCAAGTACCGCATCTTCTAAAACATCAGGAATGTCATTGTAACTGATTTTCGTGCGTTGTTCTGCACCCAGATCTGCAAAAAGTTCTCCGTCTTTATCATAAATTTTTGATGAAAACGGGATGGATAATTTGGATGCATCAATTTCAGGTGCCGTGGCAATATAATACGTAAACAGTGCACCAACACCAATACCGACAGCTAGTACTGCAATACCTGTTATCAATAATACTTTTTTCCATAAAGGTTTCTTTTTTGATTGTTTTTGTTTTCTTCTTGCTGTACGAGACTGGCCTTTTTCTGCCATAACTCATCTTCCTCCAATCTAAAAATAGAGCTTATCTATAACCGCTAAATAGTTTACTCTTGCTTGATAGTGAAAAGGAATTAAATATCCTTCACTTTTTATTGTGTCATATGGAATTGATTTTCTTCCATCATTAAACTGATTATCCCAAAAAGGAAAAAAGGATTCAGCTGGCAGATAATATGTTTCATTATATACCGTGAACCGTATAATTAAAAAGCTTATACCTCCATGTTTAATTATCGACTTCATATGAGTTATCTGATGTTCATGCATATTAGCCAATGGAAATCGTGTTTTATTCTTTGTTTCTTTCGCCTCAAAGTCAATATACTTATGTTTAAATATGCCATTATAGTCGGTTGTTGATGCTTGTTTAAAATAGCCCTCCGTAATGACAGCTGCACTTCTTTTTGGATAATGTACATTAACAATTTGAATTGGTGTAGGCTTTTTGTGAATTATTGCTTTATCGGTATCCAGGTAATAGGCGTTCGTTGTATTTATATCCTCCTCAAGCGTCATGCCTCTATTATTATATCCTTGTTTAGAAGGTTGGTGTTGTACGTTATTTCTTTGTCCATTTGGATAATTCATTATTTTCCCCCTTGCATATCTTAATATCATACCAAAAATACTGCAAGTTGATAATTATTTGTTTCGCTTAGGCAGTAGAATAGGCTTTACACTTTCTTAACTGCTATAAAAACCAAATTCAGGAAGTGGGTGCTTTCATGAATTTAAAACAAAGAAATCATGATTACCTCTATTATATTATAAACAAAACAAATCAGCATAACGTTGATAATATTTCCCGCACAAAGGCATATCAAAACTTTTATATGGAGTTTTTTGAGATACGATGGGCATTTATTGCAAGTATGGTATCCCGCAATGCCGGTTGGAATATGACAGACTTATATTTATCCCCTTATCAAAAAATGCTTTCTTTTGACGAGCGTAAGCGGTTTTTCATGACCTACGAACGGGCAAACTGGTTAATTTTTTCTGACGCTTACCCTCAATTACTTATCTATAAACTATCACTGCAATTGAACAGACCAATGTTTCATCTATTGCCAGAACTTCATGTATCACAATTTATGGTTCGGGAATGGAAGCATTTTTGGAAAAATAATGGTCAGGAAAGACTTATGATTGCCTTAATTATTAATGAGCAAAACGTAATTCAAAAACCAGTCATTCAGCAGTCTTATTTTAAGTATCATATATTTTTACGCATTCCATACCTTTTGCAAGACTTTTTGTTTATGAATGCGATAATTCTTCCAACAATGTCAGGTAATTTATATGGAGCGTTAGTACATGACTTCACTAACTTGACAAAACGTATAAACCTTGGAAAACGTATTTCGTCAATTATCTTCCAACCATTAATATATAATCATCTGCTTGAATTTGCTAAGTCAAATGAACATACAGGTTCCCGAAGAGACTATGAACAATTTATCGGCAAAAAATTCGAGAAAAGTCCACTATTACGTACCACCTATCCTGTTATCACTCATCAAGATATTATTCGAAAGGATTGGTACATTAACGGGGGGATGAAGAAAAAGTGGATGAAAAGTCCAACCGGCGAATTAACAGAAGATGTCAGTCATTCTTTCTATAAAAAGAGGGAATTACTTTACGCCTATTATCATCTAAAAACAGTATTAAATAGAACAGAGGCTGGGACATAACGAAAAGTGTAACATTTAAGACGAACAATGCACGAACCGCTAGCGTAGGATATTTAAGTTGTATCCTCTATTTTTTAGTTAGTTCGAATTTTTCTTTTAGTAAAACACTTTTGTCCCAGCCTCTTTGCTAAATATTATGTTGATGGACGGTTTGGACCATCTAACTTTTTATCTCCTGTATGATTCCGCTTCTTTTCTCGGTCATTTTCTGCTTTTTGTTTGGATTTCTTTTTTACCACAATGATACCTCCTTTCCATTTAGTTTGTCTATTTATCAGCGAAACTACACTTGTTTTGCCATTTTTCTTCTAGTTTTGTCGAAGGGAAAGGGATGTTCGTTTTTTTCTCGAAAAAGTTATTATAACTTTATAAAAAGGGTGGTAATTATGGCAATTATTAAGGATATAAATCAAAAGGTTCATGGTATAGATAAAAGGAAATTCAGAAATTCAATCGGAGATTTAGCTGATCAATTAAGATTGATTGAGCAAAAAATCACAATGGGAACCGATAACAGTATAGACTTTAATTACCAGGAGCGACAAAAAGAGGTTAACCGAATGTATGCATCTGTCCAAAAGATAACGAAAAGAAAAAAGAAAAATACTGATAAACTTTTAATGTCCAATTATACCCCTAAAGCTAAAAAAAGATTATCCTAATATGTGCTTATTCAAGTTAGTAATGATAAAATATAGCTGTTAGATAAAAATCTTTAAAAAGGCAGGACAATTTTATGGAGTTAGAATTACAAACAAAACAATTTAAAGAACATTTAGATAAATTAAAAAATAGATATGTAGAAAATAACCCACCAGAGAATAAAAAAGATAAAGAATTTTTCCTTATGGTTAAAGAATATACAACACCTATCCATGCATTACTAGAGGAATGGGAAGAGAAGTCACTTGAAGTTGTAAAGGATCGTAAAGTCAACATCCATCCACAGCAGGTAACATCCACACGTGAAAATATGGAGTTATTGATAATGCATAGTTTTTACATCGATGCGAAGCGGAAACGATATATGGAACTAAATCATTCCGTTCACTATGTATTGGATCAATTATTAAGAGAGCTTCGTATGTAAAAACTTTACAAGCTAAGTTTTTTCCTTTATAATTAATTTCCATTTAATGTGAAAGGGGGAATATGGTATGTGTGAGAAAGATGAATTAATTCAAGAAGCTATAACTATTCGGAATAAGGCATATGTTCCATACTCTACATTCCCTGTGGGCGCTGCACTATTAACAAATACCGGTAAAATATATACAGGTTGTAATATTGAAAATGCGGCATATCCTGTCAGTTGCTGTGCTGAACGAGTAGCAATCTTTAAAGCGATTGCGGACGGTGAGAGAGATTTTAAGGAAATGGCAGTTGTTGCTGATACTAAGCGGCCAGTCCCTCCTTGTGGATCATGTCGACAGGTGATGAGTGAGTTTTTTGATAAGAAATTAACAATACATTTGGCAAATTTACATAATACTACTAAATCCGTTACGATGGATGAACTTTTGCCTTTTTCATTTCAGCCGGAAGATTTAACAGATAGATAACAAAAAAATGAAGCTGATATAACAGCTTCATTTTTTTGTAGTTAAGTACATGCTTATTACTGCATAAGTGCAATTAATGCGTTGGCATATAGGCCTTGTGAAAAGCCTTATTTCCTTCATTTTAATAACTCAAAAGACAACATCACCTAATAATGTTATACTATGAGAAAGGAAGAAGTTATGCATAAATTAGAAGGACAAACAATACAATTGAAATTGACGTTTACTTATTAATCTTTTTTAAAAAATAACTCGAAAATTATGAGGTGACTTTAAAATGAATACAAATCGCATTCAGCTCAATGGAAAAGAAATATTGGAAAAAGAGTTTAAAACAGCAATGCGTGGCTACCATCAGGAAGAAGTTGATGAGTTTCTTGATACAGTCATTCAGGATTATGAAGCATATGAACAGGAAATTGAGAAATTAAAGCAGGAAAACGACCGACTAAAGAAACAGTCTGATCAAACAAGAACTAGAACTGCAACAACTCCAAACCATCAAGTAAATTATGACATCCTAAAACGACTATCCAATCTTGAAAAATCGGTCTTTGGCAAGAAATATGCTGATTCCTAAATTTAGTTTTATTTACCAATGATGTACGCTTGTTAATATGTTATAATTTATGTAGCAAAAAGAGTTGAATACTCACGTAATCGCTGTATATTTAGTATGCAGAGGAAAGTCCATGCTCACACAGACTGAGATGTTTGTAGTGTTCGTGCCTGACGAAATCATAAGTCAGGATAGCCTTTGGTTAATGGCAGTGAAACGTCCTAACTCTTATGATATGGATTAATACACTTGAAAGTGCCACAGTGACGTAGTCGGATTGGAAACATTCCGAGTGGAACGCGGTAAACCCCACGAGTGAGCAACCCAAATATTGGTAGGGGCATCCTTGATTAGGGAAATTGAACCGAAAAAGGGACAAGTAATTTATATTGCTTGTAGATAGATGATTACGACCAACGTACAAGGTTGACCACCGTTTGAGTACATTGGAACAGAACATGGCTTACTGAGTATTCAATGGTCTATACGTAAACGAACAAACCTTTCTGATTGTCTTAATTAGGAAGGTTTTTTTATTGTGGAAGAAACTATAATAAGCATTCAACTTTAGCAGCGTAAAATGAATGCATAAACCTTGAAAGGATAAGAAAGGCTGAAGATACACTACTTGTTGACTTTGGATCAATGGTACACATTTGATATAAAATGCGAACTAACACGGAAAAATGGTTGAGTGCTATGACACCGCTTCGGGAATACACTACGCTTTCCGTGGGCGGCTGATGAGCCTCCTTGCTCCTACGTCGCTGCGCAGTCTCATCTAGGCCTTTGCTCCCACAGGAGTTTCCGTGTATTTCCTCCGCTGGATTGTGTATTACAATCCTAAAAATAAACAAATGTTGTTATGATGGGTAAGAGAAACTTTAAATCATTTAAATTAACAACTCCAAGGAACGCGCAGTTCTTTATAAATCCAACTGCAGGCTAATACTCCCTTTCACCGACCTGGATACCAAGGCGACATCTGCTCAATCTAACGTTTTACAGTTTCTTCCTAGTCACGGGCATCCTCGTGACGCTAAGAGCGCTTCTCCGGGGTCTTAAGGCACGTACCGAGTTACCTTTGGCTAAGAGGCAATGTCACGACAAGCATTGATTAATTTACAGGATATAGTGAGAGCAAAACCTAGCGAAGGAAATACATGGAGACTCCTGCGGGAAAAGCAACAGTCAAGTCCTTAATATTGTGTAAAATACAAATACAGTATTTTCAACCACATTTAGGGTATATTAGTAATTTTGGAATAGGAGGGGGCCATGGCCCCCTCCTATTCCAAAATTTTCGGCCAGCTGCA